>NZ_CP043661.1:5410328-5715492 GCF_014217565.1 Kribbella qitaiheensis | reverse complement strand
ACTGCTCGGTGGTTGGAGGCGGGTGATCTCGCCACCCTGGAACTGGGCGAGTTGTCCAGGCTGGTCGACCGCACCTCGGAGCGGGAGCTCCGGCATCGGCTCATCGGGGGTGTGCGAGAGGTCGCGTTGCGCGAGATCTTTCGCCGGATGCCGGAGTACCTTCGCCCCGCCCGGGCGACCGGGTTCGAGGCCGTCATCGCCTGGCAGATCACGGGGGCCGGCGGTGGTGGCGTCGACGAGTACCTGATCCGCGTGCACCACGGGCGCTGCGACGTACTCAACGGGCACGCTGCTCAGCCCGAGATCTCGGTTCGCACCGACCCGGCGACGCTGCTCAAGATCGTCACCGGCAACGAGGACCCGGTCACCGCGGTCCTCAAACAACGCCTCTCCGTCCGCGGCGACCTGGCCCTCGCCGCCCGCCTCACCAAACTCTTCGTCGTCGGCCCGCCCTGAGACGCGGTACTGCGCAGTAACGTTGCGGCAGACGTCACAGCACACGAACCCCCTCCGGGAAGTTAGGCTGCCCGGTTATGGGAGAGACCGTGAACATCCACACCACCGCCGGGAAGATCGCGGACCTGGAGCACAAGCTGGACGAGGCCGTCCACGCCGGGTCCGAGCGTGCGGTGGAGAAGCAGCATGCCCGGGGCAAGAAAACCGCCCGCGAGCGGATCGCGATGCTGCTGGACGAGGGCTCCTTCTCCGAGCTGGACGAGTTCGCCCGGCATCGCTCCACCTCCTTCGGCCTGGACGCGACCCGCCCGTACGGCGATGGCGTGGTGACCGGCTTCGGCACCATCGACGGCCGCCAGGTGTGCGTGTTCGCGCAGGACTTCACCGTCTTCGGCGGCAGCCTCGGTGAGGTGTTCGGCGAGAAGATCGTCAAGGTGATGGATCTGGCGATGAAGATCGGCTGCCCGCTGATCGGCATCAACGACTCCGGCGGCGCCCGGATCCAGGAAGGCGTGGTCTCACTCGGCCTTTATGGCGAGATCTTCCGCCGCAACGTCCGCGCATCCGGGGTGATCCCGCAGATCTCCCTCATCATGGGCCCCTGCGCGGGTGGCGCGGTCTACTCCCCGGCCGTGACCGACTTCACCGTGATGGTCGACGAGTCGTCGTACATGTTCATCACCGGCCCGGACGTGATCAAGACCGTCACCGGCGAGGACGTCAGTCAGGAAGAGCTCGGCGGCGCCCGGACGCACAACACCAAGTCCGGAAACGCCCACTACCTGGGCAGCGACGAGGAGGACGCGATCGACTGGGTCAAGGCCCTGGTCTCGCATCTGCCGCAGAACAACCTCGAGGACCCGCCCGCGTACGACGAGCCGGCCGACCTCGAGCCGAACGAGACCGATCTCGCCCTGGACACCCTGATCCCGGACTCGCCGAACCAGCCGTACGACATGCACACGGTGATCGAGTCGGTCGTCGACGACGGTGAGTTCCTCGAAGTACAGGCCCTGTTCGCGCCGAACATCCTGATCGGCTTCGGCCGGGTCGAAGGCCGCCCGGTCGGCGTCGTCGCGAACCAGCCGATGCAGTTCGCCGGCACGCTGGACATCGACGCGTCCGAGAAGGCGGCCCGGTTCGTCCGGACCTGCGACGCGTTCAACGTCCCGATCCTCACTTTCGTCGATGTACCGGGCTTCCTGCCCGGCACCGACCAGGAGTGGAACGGCATCATCCGCCGCGGCGCCAAGCTGATCTACGCGTACGCCGAGGCGACCGTCCCGATGATCACCGTGATCACCCGGAAGGCCTACGGCGGCGCGTACGACGTGATGGGGTCGAAGCACCTCGGTGCCGACATCAACCTCGCCTGGCCGACCGCGCAGATCGCCGTGATGGGCGCCCAGGGCGCGGTCAACATCCTGCACCGGCGCGAGTTGGCAGACGCCGGTGACGACACCGAGACCCGCCGCCAGCAGCTCATCACGGAGTACGAGGACCATCTCGCCAACCCGTACATCGCGGCCGAGCGCGGCTACATCGACGCGGTCGTGAAGCCCAGCGAGACCCGCTCCGAGATCATCCGGGCCCTCCGCCTCCTCCGCACCAAGCGCGACACCCTGCCCCCCAAGAAGCACGGCAACATCCCGCTGTAACCACCCCTTACGTCCGAACGACGGTGGGGCAGACCCCTCACCTCTTCGGACGCAACCAGCTTGGAGGACCCGATGAGCGAACCCGACGAGGCAGCAAAGCCCGTCCTTCGCGTCGTCAAGGGCGACCCGACTCCCGAGGAGCTCGCCGCCCTGATCGCCGTCGTCTCCGCCCGCGCCACCGCCCCGCCGCCCGCCGCCGACACCACCCGCGCCGGCAACTGGGCCACCTACTGGCGCAACGCCCGCTCCCCCTTCCGCCCCGGCCCCCGGCCGCTGGCGCGCCAGCGCCCACCCGTAGCTCACCCTGCCCCTTGGGGCAATCACGGAAGGCTTTTGTCCCGAGCGACAGGTAATAGGCGCTCCCGCGCCCAGGTGCCACGCTCAGCCAGACGATGTCCGGGGCCGTTGAGGCGGCCATTACCTGTCGCTCGGGACACAAGTCGGCCGTTCTTGGCCGCATTCAGAAGCAGGAACTGGTCGTGCTGGCACAATCGCTCGCATGGCCAAATATGCGGTCAACGACGAAGCAGTTGAGTACGCCCGGAAGCTGATCAACGGCAAGCAGTATGTGCTGGACAGCGACTGGGGTGCCGTGCAGCCGCACGCGGACGATCAGAACGCCTTCCTGGAGAAGCATTCCTGGGCCGAATACGGTGCCTGGCATCTCGGCCTGACCGACGGTGCCTCCGAAGAGACAAAGGCCCGGCACGCCTTCGTCTTCGGCGACTTCCGCCGCATCCACCGCACAGCCCTGATCGCCTGCGTCTACCGCGCCTCCGAGTGGCGCCACAAAGACGTCGAACTCGCCGCCCACGACCTACTCCAGGCCCTGGACGCCAAGGCCGGAATCAGCTGAGCGACCGCCGGAAGCGGATCAGCGGGTAGGTCGCCGGCGGGACGGTGCCCTTCGGCGGGCCGGGGAACGTGGTTGCGCCGTCGAGGGCCAGGCCGTACTGCGCGGCGCGGGCGATCAGGTGGGGTAGGGCATCCTGGGAGCGGTGGTCGGCTGGAGTACGGCCGGCGGCGTAGCGGCTGGTCTCGGACTTCTCCGTGGTGGTGATGAAGACGCCGCCGGGCCGTAGTACGCGGGCAACCTCGGCCAGGACCGGGTCGCTGTCGTCCAGCAGGTGGAGGAGCCAGACGGCGACGACCGCGTCGCAGCGGTAGTCCGCGAAGGGCAATTGGGTGGCGTCTGCGGCCAAAACGTGGCCGGGCAGCCGGACCTTGGCGTGCCGGAGCATCGCGGTCGACAGGTCGACGCCGTGCACGAGGTTGCCGAGAGCAACCAGTTCGGCGGCGACGATTCCGGTGCCGACGGCAAGCTCAACTACCCGGCCACCAACGGGGAGCAGAGATTGGACAGCAGCGGCCGCTGCTTGAGCGCGCTCGGTACCGCCGCGCGTCTCGTCGTACCGGGCCGCCTCCGCGTCGTCGTACTTGAACGGAGCAGCCTGCTGCCACAGAGCCGGCCACGGGATGCCGATCTCGGCCAACATCCTTCGCAGCAAGGGCAAAGAGACGCCGACGACGTTGTGGTAGTCACCTTCGATACCGGTGACGAACGGGCCGCCGAGACCGTCGACGGTGAACGAGCCCGCCACGACAAGCGGCTCCCCCGTCTCCACGTAGGCGTCGATCTCGTCGTCCGTGAGGTCGGCGAAATGCACTGTGGTGGAAGCGAGTTCGCGAAGCTCCCGCCGCGTCGCGGTGTCGAACACGCAGTGCCCGGTGTGCAGAATTCCGGACCGGCCGCGCATCGAGCGAAGCCGCTCGCGCGCGACGTCCGCAGTACCGGGTTTGCCATAAGCAACACCGTCGAACTCGAGCACCGAGTCGCAGCCGAGCACGGTCGCGTGGTCATCCAGGGTCGCCACCACAGCGCGCGCCTTCAAGGTCGCGAGCGTGCGGGCCAGCTCACCCGGCGACTCGGCCGTGACGTGGTCCTCGTCGACCCCGGAGACGATCACCTCGGGCTCGACCCCGGCGTCGCGCAACGTCTGCAACCGCGCGGGCGATGCCGACGCCAGCACGAACCGCGGCCGCCGCTTCTCTTCCACAGCAGGGTTCACAGCAGCATCATCCATGGTCTCGATCACAGCTTGGCGAGTGCGCGGCGGAGCGGGTCGAGGCCGACCGAGCCCAGGTTCAGCGCGTCGCGGTGGAAGGCCTGCAGGTCGAACGAGGAGCCGGCTCGCGCCTTGGCCTCTTCGCGGGCCTGCAGCCAGATCCGCTCGCCGACCTTGTACGACGGCGCCTGGCCGGGCCAGCCGAGGTACCGGTTCAGCTCCGCCTTCAGGAACTCCGTCTCCATCCGCGAGTAGGCCCGGAGGAACTCGAACCCGAGCTCGGCGTTCCAGGTCTCCCCCGGGTGGAACCCGAGCGGGTTGTCCTTCGGGATCTCCAGCTCCAGGTGCATGCCGATGTCGACGATCACCCGGGCCGACCGGAATCCCTGCGCGTCGAGCATGCCGAGTCGCGCGCCGGGCTCTTCGAGATACCCGAGCTCCTCCATCAGCCGTTCGGCGTACAGGGCCCAGCCCTCGCCGTGGCCTGAGACCCAGCAGCCGATGCGCTGCCAGCGGTTCAGCTGGTCGCCGCGGAGCATCGTCTGGGCGACCTGGAGGTGATGCCCTGGAACGCCTTCGTGGTAAACGGTGGTGACCTCGCGCCAGGTGGCGAAATCCTCGACGCCGGCCGGCACGGCCCACCACATCCGGCCCGGCCGGGTGGTCAGGTCCTCGCTCGGCGCGGTGTAGTAGATCGACCCGTCCGAGGTCGGCGCGATCATGCACTCGATCCGCTTGATCTCGTCCGGGATGTCGAAATGGGTGCCGGCCAGATCCTGCACGGCGGTGTCGGCGAGCTGCTGCATCCAGTCGCGGAACTTCTCCTTGCCGTGGATCTTGCGGGCCGGGTCGTTGTCGAGCAGCGCGGCGACGGCCTCGATGCTGCGGTCGCCGCCGTTCAGCGCGGCCGCGATCTTCTGCATCTCGCCCTCGATCCGGGCCAGCTCCTGCCAGCCCCAGGCGTACGTCTCCGCCAGGTCGACGGCGGCACCGAGGTGGTTGCGCGAGGCCAGCTCGTACCGCTCGCGGCCGACCGCGTCCTGGGCCGGGGCCTGCGGCGCCAGGTCGGTCCGCAGCCACTGACCGAACCCTTCGTACGCCTTCCGCGCACCGGCTGCGGCCGCCTCGACGGTGGCCTTGATCCCGCTGTCGGGAGCCTTCGCCGCTAGCCCGGCGAAGAAGTCGTCGCCGTCCGCGCCGGTCCAGCTGGCGATCCGGTGGGCCAGATCGTTCACCTGACGAACGGCCGACACCCGGCCTGCGGCGGCCTGCTGGATCAGGGAGTCGCGGAAGCCGTCCAGCGCCGTACCGACCTGGTTGAGCCGGATCGCGATGATCTCCCAGTCGTTCTCGGTCGCTGTCGGCATCAGATCGAACACGCCGCGCACCTCAGCGGGGATCGAGGCGATCGCATTCAGCTCGTACTGCGGTACGCCGGCCTCGTACGTCTCCAGCTCGAGCCGGAGCCGCTCGAGGAACGCGTCCTTGGCGACCTCCTCGCGCGGCGTACCGGGCTCGACGGCCTCGGCCTCGGCGACGGACCGGCGATGCAGCTCGACCAGCGCATCGAACCCGGCCGGCGAGAAATCGGGCAGCCGGTGGTCGTGCCCGGCGATCCCCATGAAGGTGGCGTCGGTCGGCGAAAGCTCGACATAGGCCTCCAGGAACCGCTCGGAGATCTGGTCGATCGGGCTGGTCGGTGTGGTTGAATCCGTCACCCGGCCGACCCTACCCGGGCGGCACTGCCCGATCGAACCTATTCGTGCTCGAGCCCGTCGGGCGCGGCCTGCCGCCAGGAGTCGAGCAGAATGTCCCGCAGTTCGGCCGCGTCCTCGAGCGCCTCCAGCCGGGCCCTGACCCAGCTGGACCCGGCTTCGTGCGGCGGCACCCAGAACTTCTCCGGCTCGGCCGCGATCAACTCCGCCCGCTCCAGCCGCGGGCACCTCACCGCGAACGACGTCTGGTCGTCCGGCACGGTCACGAACATCCGCCCCGCGACATCGAAGGTCGGATGACGCCACCGCTCCTTCTCCGTCGCCTGCGGGAAGGACAACGCGACCCGCCGGACATCCTCAACCCCAAGCACCCCCCAACCTTAGTCAGCGCGCGGGCGACCCGGGAGGGCTACTGCTGCGACTACTGCGCCGACGGCGACTACGGCGGCGCCCACCCAGACAGCGGGGACCAGTCCGTCGACGTACTCGGTGGGTGACTCGTAGGAGCCGGCGGAGGCGAAGACCGAGGCCAGTACGGCGACGCCCATCGCTACGCCTACCTCGCGGATGGTGTTGTTGGTGCCGGAGGCAACACCGCGGTCAGCCTCGGATGCGCTGTGCATCACCACGCTCGAAGCCGGCGCGAAGGTGAGGCCCATCCCGACCCCGGCCAGCACGAACGGTACGACGAACGAACCGAAAGTGGTGTCGATGCTCGTCACCAGCGCCATCCAGGCCAGTGCCGTGGCGAGGAAGACCTGCCCGGTGGCGACCAGTACCCGCGCACCGACCCGGTCGACGATCAGACCGGCCAGCGGCGCCACGACCATCGGCGCCATCGTCCACGGCAAGGTCCTGATCCCCGACTGCAGCGGCGTGTAGCCCTGCACGACCTGGAAGAACTGAGCGAGCAGGAACACCGAGCCGAAGACGCCGAC
The DNA here is from genome assembly GCF_014217565.1 of Kribbella qitaiheensis. Classification (NCBI taxonomy): domain Bacteria; kingdom Bacillati; phylum Actinomycetota; class Actinomycetes; order Propionibacteriales; family Kribbellaceae; genus Kribbella; species Kribbella qitaiheensis. Next base: position 5,708,659 of record NZ_CP043661.1, on the reverse strand, counting down.
CGAGAAGGTGAACAGGGTCAGGTTGATGACACTGAAGGACCGCGACTTGAACAGCCGTAGCGGCAGCATCGGGTGGGCGGTCCGGCTCTCCCAGACCAGGAAGGCGACCAGCAGCGCGACCCCACCGATGATCGCGGTCAGGACCCGGCCGGAGCCCCAGCCGTCGTCGGAACCGTGCACGACGCCCCAGACGATGCTGAGCACGCTCGCCGCGGACAGCACCAACCCGACCAGGTCGAGTCGCTTGCTACCACCGAAGGATTCCTGCAGGACCCGCGCAGCGAACGGCAGCACCAACACACCGATCGGCACGTTCAGCCAGAAGATCCACTGCCAGTTGAGCCCGTCCACGACGGCTCCACCGACAACCGGGCCGACCGCGACACCAAGACCGGAGATGCCGCCCCAGATCCCGATCGCCGCACTGCGCTGACGAGCCGGTACTGCGGCCGCCAGCAGGGTGAGCGACAGCGGCATCACGGCGGCAGCGCCGACGCCCTGGATCGCCCGGGCCCCGATCAGCATCCACGGCTCGGTCGTGATCGCACAGGCTGCCGAGGCGAGCGTGAACAGCGCGATCCCGAACAGGAACATCCGCCGCCGGCCGATCCGGTCACCAATCGCCGACGCTGTCAGCAGCAGCGCGGCGAACGACAGCGTGTACGCGTTGATGAACCACTGCAGGTCCGACAGTGAGGCGCCGAGCTCGGACTTGATCACCGGCAGCGCGTTCGTCACCACCAGGTTGTCCAGCGTGACCATGAACATCGGAATACCCACAACGGCCAGCACGGTGCCCAGCGAACGCCGTACGGCAGATCGTTCCGGCCCCGGATCAAGTGCGGTCGAAGTCATCGAACTCTCCTTGTTGTTATTCACTGATAACTAGGTCTCGTCACAAAGTATGCATTGACTGATAACATGTCAAGGACAAACCGAAGGAGAGTTCATGACGAGGACCCGGTTGACCGCCGCCGAGCGCGGCGAGGAAGTGCTGCAGGCGGCCGTGGTGGCGTTCGGCGCGGCCGGCTACCAGGGCACCAAGACCGACGAGATCGCCCGGCTGGCCGGGGTCTCACAGCCGTATGTGATCCGCCTGTTCGGAACCAAGCAGCAACTCTTCCTGGCCTCGGCCAACCGCGTCTGCGACCGGGTCGAGCAGGCCTTCCGGGAGGCGGCCGGGCAGCGGGCCGATCTGGACAGCCTCGGGGGCGCCTACGAGCGGTTGATGGCCGAGCGGGAACTACTGGTCGTCCTGCTGCACGGATTCGCTGCCAGCGCCGACCCGGCGATCGGCGACGTCGTCCGGGAGCGCTTCGGCAAGATCTACGACCTGGTCCGGGAGTTGACCGGCGCCTCGGCCGAGGAGACCCGCCAGTTCGTGGCGACCGGCATGCTGCTCACCGTGATGACCGCGATGCAGGTCGCCGGCCCGGACAGCATTCCGCTGCCCTGGGCGGAAGAGCTATTGGGGACGATGAAGATCCATCAGCCGTTGCCGGAAGCCGACTGACCCGCGGCGAACCAGACCGCCGCGGTCGCGGCGGCCAGCGCGGCCACCGTCACGACCAGCGACCCCGGCACATCGGCCCCACGGACCACAGCCGCCGCGACCGCTACCACCGGACCGAGCAGTCCAGCAATCATTGCCGGTAGCAACCATCGTCGTAGCGCCCGCCGGCTCACCTTCCCGTACGACGGGATCTGAGCGGCGAAGGCCGACGCCAGATGCACCGCCAGCAAGGCGATCGCGGTGACAACGAGGCTGAAGGTGAGCTCACTGGGAGCCCGCATGAGCCAGCCGGCGGTCACGACGATCAGGAACAGCGCAGCCGCGGTCGAGTCCGGCAGCACCAGGCAGATCAGCAACAGCGGCACTCCGAGCAACGGAACCAGGTCCGCCTGATCCCACGACTGCACGGTCGGTACGACCAGCGCCACGGTGCCGGCGATCGCGATCACCAGTCGCGACAACAATGACGCCATGCTCGACGCCCGGAGCTGGGCCAGCCAGTTGGTGATCTTGTCCGCGGCCGTCATGAGCGCATCCTCGGGGCCGATGCCAGCCGGCTGGCATCCCGCAGTACTTCGTCCAGCGTGCCCGCGCCTCGCCAGCGCACAGTCGGTACGCCGAGGTCGCCGAGCCGGTCCAGCTCCGAACGGCGCTCCAGCAGGCGCAACCGCCAGGCCAGCGGCCACGCCTTCGTGTCGTGGTGCTCGGGATCGATCACGTCGGCGACGTCGGGCGGCAGTGTGTCGACCGCGATCACTGTGCAGCCCGAGTGGACCAAGGTGACGATGTAGCCGAGCATCGACTGCCGCAGCAGCGGACTCAGCACCAGCACCAAGCTGTCCGAGCGAACCCGGTGCCTGCGGGCGAGCTGCTCCTCGTCCTGCTGCCGCCCCCTGCGGTTCGCCTGCACCAGGACATCGAGGATCCTGCGCAGGTGCGCGCGACCACTGCCCGCCCGTACGCCGCGGACCGTACTACCGGTGTCGACGAGCCGAACCCGGTCGCCGTGACGCAGGTAGTGCTCCGCGATGGAACCTGCTGCTCGTACTGCGGTGTCCAGGCTGCTCGACCGGCCGTCGATTCCCTCGCTGATCCCCACCTCGGCGCCGGTGTCGAGCAGGATGACCACCTCGGTGTCCCGGTCGGACCAGGTTGAGGTGACGTGCAGTTCGCGGGTCCGTGCGGACACCGACCAGTTGATGCGGCGCAGCCGGTCGCCGGTACGGAACGGCCGGACCCCGGCAAGCTCCGTACCTTCACCTGGTCGCCGAGAACGATGCAGACCGACGAGCCCGGCAGGGCGTGGTACGGAATCGACCGCCTCGAACCCGTCGCGCAGCGGCAACGTACTGACAGTCAGCGGCTTGGTCGACGGCACCTGGATGCGGTAGCCGCCGAGGACCGACGTGGCGATCACCTGCGGGCGTTCGAGCTGCCGGATCCCCCAGCGCTCGGACCGTACGCCGACCTCCAGCGTGAAGGTTCCGTGCGAGACCGGCTCGGCTACGGCCGCGTAGACCGGGTCGTAGCGGAACCAGCGGCTCCGTGGCAGAGCCGCGACGATCAGGTCGATGTCCGGGTCCAGCGGGTGGTCCACCTGCAAGCGGTAGGTGGTGGCCTGGCCCTCGAACAGGACGTCCGCGTCGATCTCGGTCTGAACGGCCGGCTGCTCACTAGGCCGGAAGAAGCGTCCCCAGACGGCTACGAGCGCCAGCGGGAGACCCATCACGGCCAGGTCCGGCCGACGGGCGAGTACGGCGATCACGAGCAACGCCGCCGACACCCCGACCGCCCGGACCTGCGCATGCGTCGGCTGCCACTTCATCGCGGCGCCTCACTCACCGGTCGCCTACCTGGCCCGTCGGTCACTGCCGGGCGCTGACGACGGTCGGCGGGCCGCGACCGAGCCGAGCACTGTCCGAACCACCGTCGCACCGGTCACCTCGTGCAGCCACAGCTCGGGCCGGACCGTGATCCGGTGCGCCAGTGCGGGGATGGCGACTGCCTTGACGTCTTCCGGTACTACGTAGTCGCGGCCCTGGATCACCGCGTACGCCCTTGCGGTGAGCAGCAGTGCCAGCGAACCACGCGGCGATGCGCCGACCAGCACCTGGGAGTCACGACGGGTCGCGGCAGCCAGCTCCACGCAGTACCGGCCTACTGTGTCGTCGACGGTGACAGTCTCGACTGCTGCCTGGGCAGCGCGCAGACCGGCCGCGTCGGTGACGGCCTCGACGGCCTGGTCCTCCGAGCGGCGGCTCATCCTGCGCTGCAGCACCTCCCACTCCTCGGCCGCACTCGGGTAACCGAAGGCGATCCGGAGCATGAAGCGGTCGAGCTGGGCTTCGGGCAACGGGTAGGTGCCCTCGTACTCGACCGGGTTCGCTGTTGCCAGTACGTGGAACGGCACCGGCAGGGGGAAGGTCTGGCCTTCTACCGTGACCTGGTGCTCCTGCATGGACTCCAGTAGCGCTGCCTGCGTCTTCGGCGGCGTCCGGTTGATCTCGTCGGCCAGCAACAGCCCGGTGAAGATCGGACCGGGCCGGAAGACGAACTCCGAGTTCCGCTGGTCGTAGACGAACGCGCCGGTGACGTCGGACGGCAGCAGGTCAGGGGTGAACTGCACCCGGCGGAACTCCAGCCCGAGCGCCTGCGCGAACGACCGCGCGGCCAGCGTCTTGGCCAGCCCCGGGTAGTCCTCCAGCAGCACGTGGCCGCCGGCGAGGATGCCCGCGAACACCAGCTCCAGCGCCTCACCCTTGCCGACCACAGCCTCGCCGACCCGGTCCAGCACCTTCCGGCTCAGTGCCGAGACCTCCGAAAGGCCGAGGCCTAGTTCCCGATCAGTCACGGTTCCTCACAGCTTCTCGATGGTCTGTACAGCCTGTTCGATCTCCGCGAACGACGCGGTCCGTGCCTCGGTGCCGGTGATCAGGGTCCACACCTGGTCACCGAGAAGTTCACGAGCGCGATCCGGCTCCAGCTCCGGGTCGATCCCGTGCCGGTGCACCAGCCGGCTCGTGGTCAGCTCGAGGAGCATCGGCCGGATCCGCCGGGTGAATGTCATCGACCCCTCGCCGGCCCGCCGCTCGCGATCGGACTCCTGCACCCAGGTCGCCAGGAACTGGGTGCGGTTGTCGCTGTTGCCCGACGAGCGCGACTCGGCGAACTTCTCGTCCTGCCGCGACGGCCAGGACGTCTCCAGTACTTGCGGAGCCACCAGTCGCAGCGCTACCGAGACGAACCCGAACGCGAGCCCCGTACCGACGAACCAGAGCGGTTTCGGCTGGGTCCCGGCCAGGCCGAAGGCGGCGATCGCCAGCAGACTGACGAGCACCGCAACCCCGAGATGCTGCCCCAAGATCTTCCTCATCGGGCAGCCGCTATCTCAGCCTCTTCGGCTTCCGCTCGCGCCTTCGCCCGGGCGGCGCGGGATGCCATCGCGGCTGCCAGCTCGTCGCGGAGGCGGATCAAGGCTTCACGCGCCTGACTCCTGGCCTCCTCGCTCGAGCCATGCGTCGAATACCTCGCCTCGCGGTACAACTGCCCGAGTCGCAGCAGTTCCGGCTCCGAGATTCCGCCGACGCCGAGCACCCGGACGGTGAACTCGGCCGGTGTCTCCGACGCGGCCCGCTCCACTCCTGCTGACGCGGCCGCATCCTCCAGCGCTACCCAGCACGCGATCACCGCGTCGGTCGCAGTACCGGAGTCGACTGCCGCGAGGCCGGACTCCACCGCCTCGGCCAGGCGGTCGACCTTCATCCGCTCCCAGTCGCTGTCCTCGTTCTCCGCCTCTGGCAGCTCCACCTTGCGGAGCAGCCGGTAGAGCACCCTGCCGAGCAACAGCACGACCAGTATGGCGGCGGTGTAGAACAGCGCCTGCCAGAGGGCCTTCACCCAGTCCGGGATCTTGACCGGCTTGGGTGGATGCGCTGCCGGCGGCGGAGCACCAGGCGTCGGAACCGTCACCTGCGCGCTCTGCGTCTTCGTCGGCAGCGGTCGCGGCGACGAACTGAGCGTGCTCTCGCTGACCGGCCGGACGCTGCCGCCCGCCGAAGCCAGTACGACGAGTGCGATCGCCGCCAAGCCGAGCATCACCACGGCAACCACCGCCACGGCACCACGGCGTCTCGGCTGCATGCCGGAAGGGTAGCCGCTGCCCGGGGGCGTGATCAGAAGCCGGTATCGAGCCAGGGAAGGCGGTTGCCGAGGAAGGCGGCCGACACCATTTCCCGGCCCCGTACTACGCCCGCACCCGGCGAGCCACCCAGCTCTCGCTCCGGACGGCCGCGATCTCAGAGCTCTCGATCAGCACCCTGGACCGTGGCATCGCGCTCCGGCAGGCTCAGATCATCGTCTTGACCCTGCTGGGTTTCACCGTCAGTTACGTCCTCGAGGAGCAGACGCCCCGCCCCGACGCCGCCGCGCTCGAGAACTTCGACCTGGATGCCTTCGCCGCCACCCACCCGGTCACCATGACCGCCATCACCGAGTACTTCGAACCCGGCCGACCCGTCGACGACCTCTTCCGCGAGTGCCAGCGGACCGTCCTCGGGCTCGGCCCAGGCGGCGACGGGACGTAGTACCTGCCCTCGTAAAGTCAGGCAGAGATAGAACACCGAGCCGGCCACGACGATCGCCATCACCGTGAAGATCACGTGGTAGCTGACCAGCGACACGAGCACGGATCCGAAGGCCAGACTGGCGGCTTGCGGAGTGCCCATGACGGTCTCGACGGCCGTCGAGGCGCGGCCCATCAACCGCACCGGAGTACGGCGCTGGATCAAGGTCATGAAGGAGACGATCACCAGCGGGATGCTGTACCCGAGCAGCGGTACGTCGATCAGCAGCACCGGCAGACTCTCCGTCGCCGCGATGATCGCGAGCGACACCGCGAGAACCAGCGTGCCGACCGCGAACGCACCCACCTCGCCGATCCGGCGGACCCACCAGGTGGCGGTCAGCCCACCGGCCAGCGCGCCGACGCCCTGCACGGTCACGATGACACTGACGAACTCGACCGGCTTGTCGAACACGTCGATGATCGCGTAGATCGAAGCCTCGCTGAAGCCGAGCACGAGCAGGATCAGGCCGAGTCCGACCAGCGTGTGGCGCAGGATCCGGTCGGACCACAGATGCCTGATCCCACCACCCATCTCGGTCAGCCAGTTCCCCTCGGAGCGGTCCGGACGCTTGTCCTGCAACGACATCGACCCGATGATCACCGCCGCGGCGACGAACGTCGCGGCATCCAGTACTGCGACCGCCCAGCCCCCGATCCACGCGAACAACCCGGCGCCGATGATCGGCCCGATCAGCCGGAAGCCCTCCTTGACGGTCTGCAGCGACGCGTTCGCCTGCACCAGTTGCTCATCGCTGACGGTCTCCTTGAGCAGCCCGTTCAGCGCGGCCGGCAACACGATCATCGAGATCCCGTACAGGAACGCGACGCCCCAGATGATCCAAACGTCACCCGCGTCGCGCACCAACGTCAACGGCAGTACGGCGATCGCCGACGCCAGGCTCCCCCACGCCAGCACGAGCTTCGGCCGCAGCCGGTCGACCATCAACCCGAACAGCGGCGCGATGAAAGTGGGCACCACCATCCAGAAGAACGTCAAGCCTGCCTGGGCGTTGGAGCCGGTCAGGCTCTTGACCCACATGCTCAGCACCAGCAGCATCACCGAGTCGCCGAACATCGACGTCGCCATCCCGGCGAACAACCGCCGGAACCCGGGCTGCGAGAACATCGCGCGCATCAGCTCTCACCCCCACTCGCAGTCAGTTCAGCAGCAGGAGGCGTCGGCTCCGCGATCCCGTACGTCGGCACACCCCAAGCCACGAACGCGCACAACCGCGACCCCTCCGGCCGCAGCGCGGGATCAGCGTGCCGATCGAACTTGTCCATCAGAACATCCCGTACCGCGTTGTTGGCAGCCTCCAGTTCCTCGGCCGTCAGCCACAGCATCGACTGCGACTGCCCCGATGCCGCCCGCCACTCAGCCGGCTCGTCGGCCTGCCGGACCTGGCTCTCCCGCAGCCGGTCGACCTCGCGCGCGACCAGTACGTCGGTCAGCGCCCGCCCCGCGAGCTGAACCTCCAGCTCGACCGGACCGTCGTCCTCGTCGCCCCAGGTCATCCCGAGATGCGTCACCTGCCACGGCCGCTGCCGCCCGGTACCGCCGGCGGCCTCCTCGACGAACCCGTACTCCGCCAACTTCCGCAGGTGCCACGAACAGTTGGCCGGCGTCTCGCCCAGCCGATCCCCGAGCTCGGTCGCCGTCATCGCCCCGTTCACAGCCAACTGCTCGATGATCGCTATCCGCACCGAATGCGCCATCGCCCTGAGCGACCGCGCATCGGAGATCCGCCGCTGAGAAGACTTCACCATGGAATCGAAAGTATTCTTTCGAAACACTCGTTGCAATAGCTGAAAACAGCTTGAGGCGCCGACCTCCCGCCCTGCGGAGATCGGCGCCTCGGCCCGCTGCCGGAGCTCCCTGTCAGTAGAGCTCGTCCTGCGGCCAGGGGTGATGGACTAGAGGGTGATGGACCAGTTGGTCAGGGTCCCGGTGTCGCCGGGGCCGTTGTCGCCGATGCGGAGGGTCCACGTGCCCGCCGCGTTCTCGGTGCTGGTGACGCTGTAGGTCTTGCTGGCCGGCAGCGGGTGGCACGAAGTACCGCCGTACCGCTGTAGGTAGTACCAGCGACCGCTCGGTGAGACCAGGCTGATGTTCAGGTCTTCCAGACAGGTGTGGTTGCCCTCGACCGTCACCTTGATCGGGCTGTTCGCGGGACCAGTAGCGGTGGAGCGGATCGCGCTCACCGCGGTCTGATAGTCCCGGATCGGGTAGTCGGTGCCATTGCTGAAGGTCCGCCCACCGGGATCGCCGCCGCCCGGTTGGGTTCGCGCCGTCACCGCCGCGCTCGCCTTCGACTTGTTGCCCGCAGCATCTTTCGCCACCACGGTGAAGGAGTAGCTCGTGTCCGCGGACAGCCCGCTGACGGTGGCCGTTGTACCGGTAACCGTGGTCGCAAGGGTGGCGCCGTTGTAGACGTCGTACCCCGTGACGCCGGTGTTGTCCGTCGAAGCGTCCCAGGCCAGCGAGGCGCTGTCGCTCGTAGTACCGGTCGAACGCAGGTTGCCGGGAACGGTCGGCGCCTGAGTGTCGGTCGGGTCACCAGGACCGCCGTCGCCGACGAGGAGAGTCAGGTTCCACTTGGCCAGGGCCTCGTTGACCGGCTGGAAGACCGAGTTGCCCGGGTCGTTGGCGACACAGCTGCTGTTGCCGCCCGAGTGAAGGCCGACCGCCTTGTCGCCACGCACCCACGCCCCGCCTGAGTCGCCGCCCTCCGAGCAGGCGTTGGTCGTGGACAGACCGTCGATCACCACGCTGCCGTAGTCGATCGACTGGTTGACAGCCGTGACGGTGCCGCACTCCCAGTTCGGCGCGGTGTTGCCTGAGTGGCAGACCGCGTCGCCGACGATCGCGTCGGCCGAACCGGTCACCGTGACGGCCGGCTGGCCCCACGTGTTCACCGCCGGCGAGATGGTCCAGCCGGCCTCGGTCACGTCGACCACACCCATGTCGCCTTCGCGGGCATTGATGCTGTGCGTCCCACCGACGTTCGACGTACCGAGCTTGTTGGCCTGTCCACTCTGCCCGTACGCCGCCTGGTTGGCGTCGTTGGTGCAGTGGCCTGCAGTGACGAAGTGCTTGCCACCCTGGGCGTCGGTCGCGGGGAAGCCGACCGAACAGTTGCTCTCGCTGCCCGGCCACCACGGGTCGCCCGGATTCACCTCACCGGACTGCTGCTGGAGGTTCGTGGTCACCGTGACGACCTGTACGCCGTCGCCGAGTCCGCGGATGGCGCCGTACGCACCGCGTTGCTGGAACGAAGCTCGCGCCCGGACCACGACCTTGTTGGTGACCGGGTCGATTCCCCAGCTCTGCAGGCCCGTACCGCGTTCTTGTCGGGCGGCCTTGTCCACCTTGGCGAGGAGCAGTTGCAGGTCGGTCATCGTGCGCTTGACCAGCTTCGGCGTAGCGCCCTCCTTCCGGACCCGGGCCGCTTCCGGATCGTTGACCACGGCAACCATCAACTGGCCGTTCTCGATCCAGCGCCCGGCCTGGGCCGAGGTCGACGCGAGACCGTCAGAAAGACGGTGCAGCGCGACCTGCTGAGACTGGGCCACAGAGTGCGAGGCCAGAGCCTGCGGCGAGGGCGACGACTCCGCCGCCAGGGCGACACCGCCGAGTGGGGCCAGACAGGCGATGGTCGCCACGACGGCGGCTCCACCGATCATCGTGGCGGGCTTTCTGCGCCATTTCATCACGGTTCTCCTTGAATTCTTCGGGGAGGGGTAAGCCAGACCCTAGAAACGAATTCAAGAGACCGAAATCAGTCGCTTGCCTTTCACAGTTAAGTTGCCGGGATCAACAGTTCACTTCTGCCAGTCCCAGCGGAAGCCGTACCGGCCGGGGCCGAAGTTCAGCGCGACGCCGTGCACCGACCCGGAAGGCTCTACCTGCTGGGCGATCTCGTCGGCCGCGTCCAGCCGGGAGTACCGCACACAGCTGACCGGCAGCCTGGCCGGGTCGAAACAGATTTCCAGCACGAATTCGCGGACCGGGAGCCGGAATTTCCGCTCGTAGTTGTCCGCCGGTGGATAAGGTGCGGAATTCTCCAGTTCGTGTTCGGTGATCACCGTCTCGCCTTTTCGCAGCGGCCGGTCGAACATCAATTCGGCGACCAGGAGACCGTCGGCGGGCCGCAGTACGGTCCGGCCCAGCCGGCAGTGCCGGAGCGGTCTGATCGTCGGCAATGGACGGTCGTGCTCGTCGAGGTGCATGATCACCACCCAGCGATCCGGGCCGTCCGCCTCGGCCCGCAGCACCTGGCGCGAGTGATAGGACCGCTCGCCGCCATCCGCACTGACGAACACCCGGTCGTGCTGACTGATCCTGGTCAGTCGCTCGTCCCATCGGATGTCGACCTCACTGACCGCATCCTCCACCGCATCAGGGCGCGGCCAGAACGCCGCCACCTCAGGTGAAACAGGCACAGTGCTCAACCACCGCCCGCGCCGCCGCGGCGGGCCCAGCGATGCGATCAACCTCCCGGCCGGCAACTCCAGCACGCCTTCCAGCAACTCGACCGCCGTCATCGACTCCCGCCGCTCCGGCCGCGATCGCCCCGACTGCCAGTAGCTGAGCGTCGCCAGACTGACCGAGACCCCCTGCGCGCGCAACCGATCCCGGATCCGCTCCAGCCCCAGCCCACGCGCCCGGATCGCCGCGCGCAGCACGACCGCGAACTCACTGTCCGCCTGCTCCAACGGCTCCGGCATACCGCGCCTCCCGCCTAGTAGCCCCACCCGCGACCCTAATGACCCACCCACCACTCGGAGAAGACACAACCCGCTTAACAGTTAACACCGCGCACCGCCAGCCAGGCAGTGGTCACCGACGGAGGAGGCCGTCCCGCACAGCCAGCCGCGGAACCCCGCCGGCTACGACACCACTGCCTGGCTGGCGGTCCGCCGCGCCCCAGACGCTACGGCGGGCGACGCCGAAGTGGAAAGACGGGAGGGCACCGCCGGGCCGCGATGGAAGGAGACTCCCTATATCGCGCCAGGGTGGGAAATTCCCGGTCTGGCGGGAAAGCTGGTGGACCCCCAGCTCTGGACTGATGAAAACGATTTTCATATAGTAGGGATATGGCCGCCCAGCGCAAGACCCCGTTGACCCTGCTCGTCGGACTCTCGACGACGCTTCGTGAACCCGTTCTGGCCTCGATGATCGATGTCGGCACCGTGGCTGTCGTGGTGGATCAGGACGAGCTCGCGGAGCGCGGTGTGCTGTTGTGGCGCGTCCTCGACGCGTCCGGGCCGATCGACGCCGGCGAGTTCACGGTGGACGACGACTGCGGCTCCTGCCAACTGATCGAGTCGCTGCTCCCCCTGCTGGAGACGCTGATCGCCCGCGAGCACTGGCAACACGTAGTACTGGCCGCGCCGCCTGCGATGGAAGCGCGGTCGTTGACCAATGCGCTCGTGGCTACACTTCCCGAGGTCGAGCTGGACACCGTCACCTGTGTGGTCGACGCGGTACTGGTCGTGGAGCAACTCTCCGGCGACGAGTTGCTGGACGAACGCGGTCTAGCGCTCGGGCTGCCCGATCGGCGGAACGTGGCTGAGCTGACCGCGCGACAGATCGAGTACGCCGACGTCTGCGTACTCGCGAACGTCCACCGCAACGCGACCCCTGAGCGCCTGCACAACCTGCTATCGCACCTCAACCCGCGGACCACCGTCGTCGATACGGATCCAGCAGGCGTACCGGCGAAGCCAGTGGCGAGAACGGGGTTGTTCGACTTCGCGGCCGCCGAAGCGTGGGCGGGCGACCTGGCAGCGGAGGATCGACTGCAGCCCAGCGGTGACGGCGTCACCACGGTGCTCTGGCGGTCGACCCGGCCGCTGCACCCGGCTCGCTTGAACGACGCGCTCGAAGACATCGTCAACGGAGTCGTCCGCAGCCGGGGCGTGGTCTGGCTGGCCAACCGGCCGACGCAGCGGGTCCGCTGGGAGTCGGCCGGCTACAGCGCTTCCCTCGGCACGCTGGGCGAGTGGGCCGACACCGAGCACCTGGCCGAGTGCACGGTCGTCGCCACTGGCGTCGGCCTCGATCCGGCCAGGCTTCAAGCGATCCTCGACGCCTGCCTGCTCACCGAGTCAGAGCTCGCCACCCTCGACTGGCAAGCCCTCGACGACCCTTTCGCCGGCGTCCTCTAAGCGCCCTTACGCGCTAGTCCGTCAGCCTTGGCGCAGTCCGGTCGCGTCGAGGTGCGCCTCGACGGCCGCCTGTAGGTGGTCGAGGTCGGAGGAGACCGTGGCAAACGTGTAGCCCTCGGCAAGTCTGCGCCGGGCGACCTCACCAGTCGGGGTGTGAATCCCGGCCGCGATCCCCGCCGCGGCAGCGGTTTCCGCGATCAGCGCCACCGCCGCATCGAACGGCTCGGCGACCTCCGGATCGCCCGGATACCTCCCACCGACTGCAAGGCAGAGATCCGAGGGCCCGACATAGATCCCGTCGAGCCCAGGCGTCGCACAGATCTCCACGACATTGGCCAAGCCTTGCCGCGTTTCGATCATCGCCAGTACGACGGTCGCCGCGTCCGCCTCGGCGGGCACCGGCCCGATCCGCAGCCCAGCTCGCGTCGGCCCGTACGACCGGATCCCGCTCGGTGGATAACGAGCGGCCCGTACGGCGTCCGCCGCGTCCTGCGCCGTGTCGATCAGCGGCACGATCACGCCCGCGGCGCCGGCGTCCAACGCCCGCCCGATCGGCGTCGCGTTGTTCGCCTCCACCCGGACCAGCCCGACCGTCCCCGAACCACCGGCCTCGATCGCGATCAGCCCGTTCAGCAGACCCGTAGTACTGAGCAACCCGTGTTGCCCGTCGAGGACCACATAGTCGTACCCGACTCTCGCGATCCGTTCGGTCGCGGGAGGCGCATCCAGCGTCACCCAGTAACCGACGAGCGACTCACGAGCACGAAGCCGATCCGCGAACCCTATGGTGTTCATCCACCCGTTCTACCCGATCAGCGGTAGCCGGGACGCATGGTCGCCCAACCTGTCCAGGTCGTGATCGTCGAGCGGCAGCCGGCCCGTTGCCTTGAGCACGTAAGTCGTCGTGTCCCAGCCGATGTCGTCCCATGCCTCAGGCCCGAACAACCCGTCCAGAGTCCGCGCTGTCACCTGCAGACCCTCCGCATCAGGCTCGGGCACATCGGGCAACTCCAGCGTCAGGTCGAGATGATGAACGGTCGCCTCCATCACCAGCGTCGCCACGAAATCACCAACCCGCAGTACGTGCCCCTGCGTCTCGACCAGATGATGTTTGTCGGCCACAGCCACGGCCGCAGCCCGTACGGCGGCTTCGGACACCTGCCGCCAATGCCCGACGAGCTTCTGCGACGGACTCTGGTACGCCGACGCGACCGTCCGCGCGAAGCTGGAGTCCGCCCCCGTCCCGGCCGGGAAGTCCGCCCAATAGCTGACGAAATCGCGATCCGGCTCCGCGGTCGAAGGCGTCGCGAACGCGATCAGCGCCCGCTCCGCGTCGTACAGCAGATGCACGAGCAACGGCCCAACCGCCATCCCCTCACACCGGGTCGCCCGACCGAAATCCTCATCCGTCAACCCCTGCACGGTTTCCGTCAACCGCCCATAGGTCCGGCCCAAAGTCGCAGCCAGCCCCAACGGCAGTGCCCCTCGCTCCGGCGCCCTCATACGACGAACGTAGACCCGTCGCCCAGCCGAAGCCAAGCAAGTACCACCCCGCCCCCACCGCTCAACGTCCGAAGAACCCGAGGTCAGGCCCCTCACCCCTTCGGACGTAGGCGCGTCAGACCGGCGGGACGCCATGCCTCTTGGTGGAGAAGTGGCGGTCCTTGGTCTGGGCGGCGGCCAGGCGGGCGATCAGTTCGTCGCGGAGGTTCTCCGGCTCGACGATCGCGTCGATGACCAGGTCGGCCGCGAGCCGGAGGATGTCGATGTCGGTCTCGTACTCCTCGCGCAGCTTGGAGACGTACTCGACCCGCTCGCCCTCGTCCGCGATCTCCTGGATCTTGTTGTAGTAGACGGCATTGATCGCCGCCTCCGGACCCATCACCGCGATCTTCGCCGTCGGCAACGCGATACACGCGTCCGGCGAGAACCCAGGCCCGCACATCGCGTAAAGGCCTGCCCCATAAGCCTTCCGGACGATCACCGACACCGTCGGCACGGTCGCCTCCGACACCGCGGTGATCATCTTCGCGCCGTGCCGGATGATCCCGGCCCGCTCGACCTCGGAGCCGATCATGAAGCCCGGTACGTCGCACAGATAGATCAGCGGCACGTTGAACGCGTCGCACAACCAGATGAACCGGGCCGCCTTGTCCGCCGAGTCGACGAACAGCACGCCACCCTTGACGGCCGGCTGGTTCGCCACGATGCCCACCACCTGGCCCGCGAGCAGGCCGAACCCGGTGACGAGCTCCGGCGCGTACGCCGGCTTCAGCTCGAAGAACGTGTCCGAGTCCAGCAACGCGTCGATCACGTCGTGGATGTCGAAGCCGACACTCTCCTCGACCGGCACCAGGTCCCGGGTGAAGGGACGGCCCGCCTCCGACGCGTCGTACGACGGGGGCCGGTTCTGCCACGAGCCGGGCAGGTAGGAGAAGTACTGTTTGGCCAGCTCGATCGCCTCGGCGTCGTCGGCGGCGAGCAGGTCGCCGCAGCCGGACACGGTGGTGTGCATCCGGGCGCCGCCCATCTCCTCCAGGGTCACCTTCTCGCCGACCACCATCTCGGCCATCCGCGGCGAGCCCAGGTACATGGACGCGTTGCCGTCGACCATGATCACCAGGTCGCAGAAGGCCGGGATGTACGCGCCACCCGCCGCCGACGGGCCGAACAGGCAGCAGATCTGCGGCACCTTGCCGGACAGCGCGACCTGGTTGTGGAAGATCCGTCCCGCGCCACGCCGACCGGGGAAGAGGTCGACCTGGTCGGTGATCCGGGCGCCGGCGGAGTCGATCAGCCAGAAGATCGGCAGCTCGTCGCGGAGCGCGACCTCGGTCATCCGGACGATCTTCTCGACCGTCCGGGCACCCCACGAGCCGGCCTTGACGGTCGGGTCGTTGGCGACCAGCAGCGCCGGCCGGCCGTCGACCAGCGCCCGGCCGGTGACGACGCCGTCCGCGGGCAGGCCCGGGTTCAGCGCGTTCGCCAGCTGGGCGTCCTCGACGAAGCTGCCCTCGTCGACGAGCAGCGCGATCCGGTCCCGGACGTACAGCTTGTTCTGCGAGGCCAGCTTGGCCGCCGCCTTCTCCGGCGGTCCCAGCGTCGCCTCGCGCGCGACCTTGACCTCGGTCCAGTGATCCCGACTCATAACGCCCTTTCTACCTTGCTTACGTCCGAAGAAGCGGAGGGACGTCGTCAACAGTTCTTCGGACGTAAGGCCTTCACTCGACGGGGAGGCCGAGGCCGCGGGCGATCAGCATCCGCTGTACTTCGGAGGTGCCTTCGCCGATCTCGAGGATCTTGGCGTCCCGGTAGAACCGGGTCACCGGGTACTCCTCCATGAAGCCGTAGCCGCCGAAGACCTGGGTGGCGATCCGGGTCGCGGTCACGGCGGCCTCGGTCGAGTACAGCTTGGCGACCGCCGCCGCCTGCTTGAACTCCGCCATCGGCGCGCCCGCGTCCTTCAGCGCCGCCGCCCGGTAGACGAGCAGCTCAGCCGCGTCGGCCATCACCTTCAGGTCGGAGATCTGGAACGCGACGCCCTGCTTCTGCCCGATCGGTACGCCGAACGTCTTCCGCTCGCCGGCGTACTGGACCGACATCTCCAGGCACGCCTTGATGCAGCCGAGCGCCACCGCGCCGATCGCGACCCGGCCGTCGTCGAGGGTCGCGAGGAACTGGCCGAAGCCCTTGCCGCGCTGACCGAGCAGGTTCTCCTCGGGGACCCGGCAGCCGCTGAACGACAGCGGGTGGGTGTCACTCGCGTGCCAGCCGAGCTTGTCGTACGCCGCCTCCGCCACGAAGCCCGGCGTACCGGTCGGGACGATGATCGTGGAGATCTCGGGCCGGCCGTCGGCCTTCTCGCCGGTCCGTGCGGTCACTGTGACCAGCGACGTGATCGAGGAGCCCGAGTTGGTGATGAACTGCTTCGAGCCGTCGATCACCCACTCGCCGCCGTCCAGTACTGCGCGGGTCTTGGTCGCGCCCGCGTCGGAACCCGACTCGGGCTCGGTCAGACCGAAGCCGGCCAGCCGCTGACCCGAGACCAGGTCAGGCAGCCACTGCTCCTTCTGCGCGTCCGTGCCGTAGGTGAGCAGTGGGTTGATCCCGAGCCCGACCGCCGCCTCGAGCGTGATACCCATCGACTGATCGACCTTGGAGATCTCCTCGATCGCGACGCAGAGGCTGGTGAAGTCGCCGTCGGACCCGCCGTACTGCTCAGGGGCGGTCAGTCCGAACAGGCCGAGCGCGCCCATCTTCTGGACCACCTCGACCGGGAAGTAGTGCTTGCGGTCCCACTCCGCCGCGTGCGGAGCGATCTCGGCCTGGGCGAAGTCGCGCACGCTGTGGCGGAACTCGCGGTGCTCTTCGGACAGCTCGTACGACATGACCACTCCCGGGTTGTGATTGACGCTTACGTAAACGTAAGGCATGGTCGGGTATGTGCACAATGACCAAACGGCGGACCCCGTGACTCTCGATGCGCGGACCTGGTCGATCGCCGAACTGGCGGCCGAGTACGACGTCACCCTGCGCACGATTCGCTTCTACGAGGACCGCGACCTGCTCACCCCCGAGCGTCGCGGCACAGTCCGGGTCTACCACTCCCGCGACCGGGTCCGCCTCGGCCTGATCCTGCGCGGCAAACGGCTCGGTTTCAGCCTCGACGAGATCGCCACCATCGTCGACATGTACGACGCGGAGCCGGGCGAGGAAGGCCAGCTCGTCTACCTGCTGAACCAGATCACCACCCGGCGCGCCGAGCTCGAACAACGCCGCCGCGACATCGACGAGACCCTGCGCGAACTGGCCGAGGTGGAGCATCGCTGCCAGACGGACCTCGAGGCCCTCCGTACCCATTAGTGCGTTGGGTCGGGGCAACAAGTGCGTTGTGTGGGGGTCATGAGTGCTCGGTCGCCTGGTGAGGCGCTAGTATTGGTGCAGCACCAAGCGTTGGCATGATCCCCCTGGCGACGTCGGCCGCCCAGCGGCGGTTTGTACGTGGTGGTCGGCGCTGACGGCCGGCAATTCGGGGTCGTCGGATCGAGTCGGAAGCCGGCTCGTTGTTTTGCTCGCAGAAGCGGTGGGGCTGAGCTGCGTTCCCGAGTGGTCGTTGCGACCGCTGGGACCCCTCCGGACGACGACTCGCCGGTCGAGTGTGGCGCGCGGTGCTGCCGTTCCGCCATGGCATTCGTGCCGTGGCCTTCCAGAGGAGATTCTTTGGCCCGTCAAGGCCAGCGCCAGTCCGGCGCTACCGGTACTGCCTCCCGCCGCAAGCGTCGTGGCCGCAGTACCGACTCCGACGGCCTCATCCCGGTCCTGGCCAAAGCCGTCCGGGAGGTCGAGGCCGCCGTCGAGCGTGGCAACGTGCGACCTTCGATTCGCACCAAGTTCCAGGTGGTCGCTCTGCTGGTGCGCGAAGAGCGCACCCGGGTGAACGCCGACATCGCATCGGGCGACGCCTATCGCGACGAGCAGCTCAGGCGCCTGGACGGGATCGCGACGATCCTCGCCAAGTCGGCAGCCCGCGACACCACGCTCCTCGTACTGCTCGCCGAGGACGCCGTGATGGCACCGGCGGCCGTCACCCTCAAGCGTGAGATGCAGGTCGCCGCCGGCGAAGAGCCGACCGTCGAGGAGCCACCGGCCCCCGAGCCGACCGACACCCCGGTCACCTCCGTACGCCGGGTGGTCCCGCAATCGGTCGTCCAGCGCCAGTTGGCCAACCCCTTCCTCGCGCCGGACTTCTCGGCCGCTCCGCCGCCCAAGGTGCGAGCCCGCCGTCTGGCCGGGTGGGAGCTGATCACTCCCCTGCTCAAGTCCTTCGAGTTCGCCGCCGCGTCCGCTAGCAAGGCGCTGCCCGACCCAGGCTTCGTACGCCTCAGTCCCGGCCTCGAGTTGATGCGGCACCAGGGACAACTGGTCGCCGCCGCGGCCGCCGGTGAGCGGACCTTCCTGCTCGCCGACGAGCCGGGCCTGGGCAAGACAGCTCAGGCGTTGCTCGCGGCGCATGCGGCTGACGCCTACCCGCTGCTCGTCGTCGTACCGAACGTCGTCAAGACCAACTGGGCCCGCGAGGCCGCGATCTGGACGCCGCAGCGCAAGGCCACCGTGATCCACGGCGACGGCGACAGCATCGACGGCTTCGCCGACATCGTGATCGTCAACTACGAGGTGCTCGACCGGCACGTCGGCTGGCTCGGTGACCTCGGTTTCCGCGGCATGGTCGTCGACGAGGCGCACTTCATCAAGAACAAGAAGTCGCAGCGCTCGCGGAACGTCCTGCAGCTGTCCGAGCGACTCCGCACCCGCACCGTACGGCCGTTGCTGATGGCACTGACCGGTACGCCGCTGATCAACGACATCGAGGACTTCACCGCGATCTGGCAGTTCCTCGGCTGGATCGACGAGAAGGGTCCGGGCGCCGTCCTGATGGAGGCGCTCGAGGAGACCGACCTGACCCCGGCCGATCCCGGTTTCTACGCGGCCGCACGGGCCTGTGTGATCAACCAGGGGATCGTCCGGCGACGGAAGGTGGACGTGGCCGCGGACATCCCCGCGCGCCGCATCGCCGACCTTCCCGTCGAGCTCGACGGCGCCGTCGGCCACTCCATCCGGAAGGCCGAGCGTGAACTCGCCGACCGCCTGGTCGAGCGGTACGAGAACGCACTCGCGACCCGGAAGTCCGGCACCGTCGTGGACGGCATCGACCACGACCTCGTCCGCCAGGTGGCGGCCTGGGAACGGTCCGACAAGGACCCGGCGAAGACCGGCGAGAACGTGTTCAGCCTGCTCAACCGGATCGGCAACGCCAAGGCCGGCCTGGCCGCCGACTACGCCGCGCAACTCGCGCACAACGTCGGCAAGGTCGTCTTCTTCGCCCGGCACATCGAGGTGATGGACGTCGCCGAGCGCCTCTTCACCGAACGCGGCATCCGCTTCGCCTCGATCCGCGGCGACCAGACCGCTCGCAAGCGGCAGGCGAACATCGACGCGTTCGTGAACGACCCCGAGGTCTCGATCGTCGTCTGCTCCCTGCTGACCGCAGGCGTAGGCATCAACCTCCAGGTCGCCTCCAACGTGGTCCTCGCCGAGCTCTCCTGGACGAACGCCGAACAGACCCAGGCGATCGACCGCGTCCACCGCATCGGCCAGGAAGAGCCAGTCACCGCCTGGCGAATCATCGCGGCCCAAACCATCGACACCAGAATCGCCGACCTGATCGACGCCAAAGCCGGCCTAGCCGCCCGAGCCCTGGACGGCTCCGACGAAGAAGTCGGCTCCTCCGCAGACTTCCAACTCGAAGCCCTAGCAGCCCTCCTGACCAACGCCCTCTCCAAGTAGCCCCGCTTCGCACCTCCTACGTCGGCCGCTCGACCCACCAACCCCCAGGACGCCGCTCCTACGTCACGGCTGAACCAAGGGCGGAGCGGGTCGCGTTCTTCGCGCGCGTCGTCTCGGCGGAGCAGGTCACGGCCGCCGAGCGCTTCGCCTCGACGGAGCGCCTCGGCGGAGCGCCTCGCGGTCACCGACGCGCCGCATCGGCGAAGCGCGCGCCTAGTTGGGCGAGTGCTTCGGCCTGGAGAGATCAAGCAGATTTGGCCCGGAGCCCTACGCCGCTGGGCATCAGTGGCGACGATCAGGAACTCCGATCAGTGTCCCCACGCGGCTGACATTGGATCCCATGTCGTCACCGGTTGGTGTGCGAGTAGCGGATCAAGGCAGCAACCGACCAGGGCTAGGGCTTCGTGGATGTCATGCATCCCGAGGATCGAGCGGTGACTGTCGTGCGGTGTTGCGGTAGCCGGCCTCCCAGGTAGGTCCTGGTGAGGTCATGCGGCCGGGCAACTTGAGCCCAGTCCGGCGAGCTGCCTCTTCATGGAGCGCGAGCATGGTTTCAGCACCATCCAGGGCGGTGGTGGTGATGATCGGGACGAGATCAACCAGGTCGTGGTAGCGCGAAGAGACCTCGTTCGTCGTGCGGTAGGTGCCGTACATGGCGCAGACCTTGTCGGCGATCTGGTCCGGCAGCGGGTAGAGCGAGACCTCCGGCGGCTCAGGGTCACCGGGAAGAGTGATGATCGGGTCGAGTTGGACCAGGTCGGCGCAGGCGATCGGCCTCAGCTTCATCGACAGGTCGATGGGGAAGGTGCCGAACAGGCGAGATCCGACGAAGCCGTCCACCTTGATATTGGCTCCAGGCTGATGCTCGGTCTGGCCGGCAATCGGTTTGGGGTCGCCGATCTCGAATCGGATGTGATCCCCGTCTTCGCCGTTGGCCACCAGGCGGCGCAGCTCGTCGACCGCCTCATCGACGTCGTCGGTGGCATCGCCGCGGTACAGCAGATCGATGTCCATGCTGAATCGTGCAGCCGGCAGGCGGATCAGCAGGTTGGTGCCACCTTTCACCAGCCACGGTCGCCCGGTTCGGCGAAGAGGCGGAACAGGAAGCGATCGAACAGGAACTCCCGCCGGACCTCGCCGATGGCGCGCCCGGACTTCTGAGCAACGTTTTTCAGCTGATCGCTGACTCCGGCCCGAAACGACTGCGCGGTGGGGTAGGGCTGTTCCACTGGGGGGCCTCGGCTGTCGGTTGAGCCGTCTCGGCACCGTCGGTGGTGACGAGACTGTCGGCGTCAATTTGGTCTTCTCCACTAGACAAACCGTCACTCGTCACGGACGTCGGCGCGGCGAGGAGCTTCCGGGCGATGGCCTCCCAGGCCGCCCCAATCGTCGGCTGCAATTCGCGAGCGACGGACTGCGTGAACCCGTCAGTGACCGGCGCCAGTTGCGCGATCATCATCTCGGCCATGGCCGGCGCCATCCTTTGCGCAAGTTGCTCGATCAGATCAGCGCGGACCTTGGCGCTCCCGTACATCATTTGTCCGGCACCATCCGTACTGACGAGGTCAACGGCCTGGCGAGTTGCCTTCGGGATACCAGCCTCTTCAAGGAACCTCGCAACCAGACCCGTCCCGTCGCCGAGCTTCACGCCGTACCGGTGCGCGTACGGCCGAAGTACCTCCGCGACCACGTCCGCATCGATGCCCTTCGCTGTGATCGCGTCCCGAACCACCCCGGCAAGATGGCCGCCGTCGGTGTTCACGGACGCCAGGTCGGCGACCGTCTTTGTGATGGTGGTCGTCGGCAGACCATTGACCGGCCGCCAGTCACGGTCGGCAAGGTGCCCGCGATGGAATCTGATGTCGGTTCGGCGCGAGGTGCGACGCCGATCGACCGTGAACTCATGCCGATCCGCCTCGAGATCTCCGAGCCCGGCGACACGGGCCGCCGAGCGGAACGAGACGACAGCATCGGGATGACGGAGCCGATCGTTCGCGGTCAGCTTCGGCGCGAGGCCGAGCCAGGCGCCGCGGAGCTCGTCGAGCTCCTCGCCGGGGGCACCGGTCAGGCGGGAGACCCCACAGGGTTACAAGAACTATCCCACCGCGACCAGTTTCCGCGCGGCGTCGTACCGGGCGAGCGCGAGGGCGGCTAGGCGGGGGTCGGGGCCTAGGGGGGGCGCTGACGGGGTGGGGGGCGGCGAGGCGGTGGATGTGGTCGGCGAAGGCGCCGGGGGCGAGGAGGTAGGTGGCGACGGCTACGCGGCCCGGGGTGCGGGCGAGGACCGGGGCGAGGCGTTCGCCTGCGCCGGAGACGTAGCCGACCTCGACCGGGCGGTCGATGCGTTCGGAGAGGAGGGCGGCGGTGGCTGAGCAGTCGAGGAGGGCGCGGCGACTGGACGAGCCCGCAGCCGCCAGCACCACTCGGTCGACAGCGCCGAAGCCACCAGTTCGACTACCGGCACCGACTCCGGCGACATCCGCTCCGGCCCCGCCACTGGGGCGGTCGCCCAAGCATTCCTTTAGGCGGTCGGCGAGGATTTCGGCCAGGACGGGGTCTGGGCCGAGAGCGGCGGCGGTGGTTACCTGGCCGGGTAGGCGGGAGGCTTGGCCGAGGATGTCCACCGCGACGTGGTAGCCACTGCTCAACAGCAACGGCACGATGACGGCCTGGTTGCTGTCGGCAATCACTCGGTCGACCAAAGAAGGCAGAGCCGGTACGTCGACGTCGACGAAGCCGAGGGAGATCGGGACCTCCGGGCACAGCCGGCCCATTTCGCGGACGAGCGCGTGCACGGCGCGGATACCCCGAGGATCCGCCGTCCCATGCGCCGCCGCCACCAGATCAAAGGTCATGTCGTCATCCCCACTGGTTCGACGGCGAGGCGGTAGCCGCGGCGTACGACAGTCCGCACCAGCTCCGGCCGGCCAACCGCGGTACGAAGTCTGTTGACGGTCACCTCAACGGCATGAACATCTTCCGCACCAGGCAGCACCGCCAGCAGGTCCGGCCGCGACACCACATCGCCACCGGCCGCCACCAAAGCAGCCAGTACTGCGCGGGGACCGGGTCCGAGCGGCAGCACTTCGCCATCAAGAACCGCAGCGCCACCCCGGATCACCAACTGCCCGAAGGCCGTCTCGATCGATCGCGCGTTGTCATCCGTCAACCGATCCGTGACGATCCGGATCAGTGCCCCAAGCCGGTAGCGATCCGGCACCAACGGCTCCAGCCCCAACGCCTGGAACGGCTGAGCAGTCACCGGCCCCACACACGCATTGAGAACCCGCCCGGTCCGAAGCGTCGCCACCAACGCGTCGTACTGGCCGGCAAGAACAGCCGCATCGAGCAACGCCTGCGCACCAGGTGCGGACGTATGCACCACCGCATCGACAGTCCCCGCGCAGATCTGCCCGATCACCCGCTCCACCGCGGCCGGATCCGGTGCCGGCCCCCAGCGATAAACCTGCAACCCACGCACGGAAGCACCCGCTGACCGCAACGCATCCATCAACGCCGGATCAGACAGCCCGTGCAACTGAACAACGATCTTCCGCCCGACGACCCCTTGGTCCCGCAACCACTCCACAACCTCCGTGGTCGTCTCCGATCGCGCCGACCAATGCTCCACCAGCCCGGCCGCGCGGATCGCGCCGCGCGCCTTGGGTCCGCGCGCCAGCAACCGCGACTGCTCCAGCGTGCTCAGCAGATCCGCCGCCAGCCCAGCAGTGTCCGCCGCCTCCACCCAGCCACGGAAACCGACCGCGGTCGTGACGACCACGTCGTCGGGCGGATTCGCGATCACCCGCCGCGTCGCCTCGATCAGCGCGTGGTCGTCCGGCGCCGGCACGATCTGCAGGGTCGGCGCGTGCAGCACCTTCGCGCCCCGCCGTTCGAACGAGGCGATCAGGTCGTCGGCCCGGCGATGAGCGGTGACTGCCAGCGTGCAGCCGCTCAACGGCCCCGGCCTATTCATCACCGGCACTCACCAGGACCTGTCCGTCGACGACCTGTACGCCGTACGCCGGGATCGTCACGTCAGGATCGTCCAGACACTGCCCTGTCCGCAGGTCGTACACCTCCTTGAACATCGGCGACGCCACGGTCGGTACGTCGCCACGGCTGCCCACGATCCCGCGCGACATCACGTTCGCGCCGCTGACCGGATCGTGGTTGTCCAGCGCGTAGACCGTGCCGTCGTGGGTCCGGAACAGCGCGATCTGCCGCTGCCCGATCAGGGCCGCGACGCCTCGCTCGGGCAGCAGCACGTCGTACGAGCAGACCGCCACAGCGGTGATGGTGTTCATCTGCGTACCTCCAGTCGGGGCCCGGACAGCAGGACCGGCTCCATCTGTCCGCGTTCCGCCGGGGTGGCCGGCCGCGGCTGGTTGCGTTCGACCACGTAGCGCAGGTCGGCGTCGGGTTGATCCGGGGCGTTGACGAACGAGACGAACCGGGCCAGCTTCTCCGGGTCCTGCAAGGTGGCCTGCCACTCGTCGACGTACGAGTCGATGTGGCCGGCCATCGCCGCATCGAGATCGGCCGCGATGCCGAGGCTGTCGTTCAGTACGACGTCGCGCACGTGATCGAGGCCGCCTTCGATCTCGTTGACCCAGACGGCGGTCCGCTGCAGGCGGTCGCCCGTACGGATGTAGTACATCAGGAACCGATCGATTGCCTGCAGCAACTGTTCGTCGGACAGATCGGAGGCGAGCAACTGCGCGTGCCGGGGCGTCATCCCGCCGTTGCCGCCGACGTACAGGTTCCAGCCGTTCTCGGTCGCGATGATGCCGACGTCCTTGCCGCGCGCCTCGGCACACTCGCGGGCACAGCCGGAGACGCCGAGCTTGAGCTTGTGCGGCGACCGAAGCCCGCGGTACCGCAGTTCCAGCGCGATCGCCATCCCGACGGAATCCTGTACGCCGTACCGGCACCAGGTGGAGCCGACGCAGGACTTCACCGTCCGCAGCGATTTGCCGTAGGCGTGCCCCGACTCGAATCCGGCGTCCACCAATCGCTTCCAGATCGCCGGCAACTGCTCGATCCGGGCGCCGAACAGGTCGACCCGCTGACCGCCGGTGATCTTGGTGTAGAGCCCGAAATCGCGAGCCACCTCACCGATCGTGATCAAACCCTCCGGCGTCACCTCGCCGCCGGGGATCCGCGGTACGACGGAGTAAGTGCCGTCCTTCTGGATGTTGGCCATCACGTGGTCGTTCGTGTCCTGCAGCGTGGCGCGCTCGCCGTCGAGCACGTGCCCGGCCGGGTCCAGACTGGCCAGGATCGACGCCACCACAGGCTTGCAGATGTCACACCCGCGACCGTTGCCGTGCCGCTCGACGATCTCGCTGAAGGTCCGCAGTTCCGTCACCCGTACTACGTCGAACAACTCCGCGCGGGACAGCGCGAAGTGCTCGCACAGCGCCTTGCTGACCTCGACACCGGCCGCGGCCAGTTCGGTGTTCAGCAGCCGCTTCACGATCGGCAGACAAGACCCACAGCTCGTTCCCGCTTTGGTCTTGCCACACAGCGATTTGAGCTCGCCGCAACCCTCCTCGCGGACCGCGCACCGAATCGTTCCGGCCGAGACGTTGTTGCAGGAGCAGACCGGCGCGTCGTCTGGCAGGTCCAACTGGACCGGCTGCGACCCCTCCGGTAGCAGGTACGACGCCGGGTCGGCCCCCAGTTGCCGACCGACCATCGGACGCAGACCGGAGTACGCCGAGGCGTCGCCGACCAGGATCCCGCCGAGCAGCGTGCGCGCGTCGTCGGACAGCACCAGCTTCTTGTAGACGCCCGCGACCGGGTCGGCGTACACGATGTCGAGGGCGCCCTCGGTGACGCCGAACGCGTCTCCGAAGCTGGCCACGTCGACGCCGAGAAGCTTCAGCTTGGTGGAGGAATCGGCACCGGGGAAGGTCGCCTCGCCCTCGAGCAAGCGGTCGGCGACGATCTCGGCCATCGCGTAGCCAGGAGCGACCAGGCCCCAGACCCTGCCCTCGATGCAGGCCACCTCGCCGATCGCCCAGACGCCCGGTACCGACGTACGGCAACTGTCGTCGACCACGACGCCACCGCGTTCGCCGATCTCCAGACCGCTCGCGCGGCCGAGCTCGTCCCGCGGCCGTACGCCGGTGGCGAAGACCACCACGTCCGCGGGGAGATCAGGACCGTCGGCAACGGCCATCGCGCGGGCAGCACCCTGCGAGGTCGTCTTCACCCGGGTCACCTGAGACGACGTGAGTACCTCGATGTCGAGGGTGCGGATCAGCCGGGCAAGCGCGCTGCCACCGCCTTCGTCGACCTGCAATGCCATCAACCTGGGCGCGAATTCGACGACCTTCGTCGTCGCACCCAGCGCCCGCAGCGCACCTGCCGCCTCGAGGCCGAGCAGACCACCACCGACCACGACGCCGCTGACTTCCTTGCCCTCGGCCCGCAACCGTTCGACGTACACCCGCAGAGCCGCGACATCGTCGACTGTCCGGTAGACGAAGCAGCCGTTCGCCTCGCTGTTCTTCACCGGCGGGACGAACGCGTACGAGCCGGTGGCCAACACCAGTTCGTCGTACGCGATCACTTCGTCCCGCGTCGTCCGGACCGTCTTGGCCTCGACATCCATGGCGGCCACGGTGACGCCCTTGCGCAAGGTGACAGCCGGGTCGTTCCAGAGTTCCGGATCGCCGAGGGAGAGGTCCTGCGGATCACGGCCGGAGAAGTAGCTGGTCAGTGCGACCCGGTCGTAGGGCATCCGCGGCTCTTCGGCCAGGACGGTGATCCGCCAGGCCGCCGCCGTATCGCGGGAGCGCAGGGCCTCCACCAGCCGGTGGGCGACCATGCCGCCACCGACGATCACCAAGTGCCTGGTCATGTTCACACACGCTCCTTACTGAGCGGGCCACCGCGACGCAGGTAGCAGAAGTAGGTGACTGCCAGACACACGACGTAGAAGCCGCAGAAGCTGTACAGGGCCGGGACCAGCGAGCCGAAGTGCCCGGTGGACATCGCGAAGCCGCGCGGTACCAGGAAGCCGCCGTACGCACCGATGGCCGAAGCGATCCCGATACAGGCGGCCGCCTCCCGCCGGGCCCGGATCGGCTCCGGCTTGCCGTCCAGGTCAAGAGTGGTCTGGCGGAAGACCGCCGGGATCATCCGGTACGTCGAACCGTTGCCGGCGCCGCTGGCCACGAACAGCACCAGGAAGCTGAGCAGGAACCCGGTGAAGCTGCCCGCGTTCAGCGCGGTGATCGCGGCCAGGATGCCGAGACCCATCACCAGGAAGGCCGCCACCGTCACCTTGGCGCCGCCGATCCGGTCGGCCAGTTTGCCGCCGAACGGCCGCGAGACCGAGCCGACCAGTGCGCCGAGGAAGGCGATGTGGGCCACCGTGATGTGCGGGAAGGTCGTCTTGATCAGCAGCGGGAAGGCAGCCGAGAAGCCGATGAACGAGCCGAACGTGCCGATGTAGAGGAAGGAGATCACCCAGGTGTGCGGCCGCTTCGCCGCCGCGATCGAGGCCCGGAACGACGAGGTCGCCGCGGACAGGTTGTCCATCAGGCGCCAGGCCAGTACGACGGCCAGCAGGATCAGCGGCAGCCACATCAGGCCGGCCCGGCCGAGCGTGAGCCCGGCTCCCGCGACGATCACGATCGGCACCAGCAGCTGGACCACGGCCACGCCGAGGTTGCCGCCGGCCGCGTTGATCCCGAGCGCGAAGCCCTTGTCCCGCTCGGGGAAGAAGAAGGAGATGTTCGTCATACTGCTGGCGAAGTTGCCGCCGCCGACGCCCGCGGTGGCCGCGACCAGGGCCATCAGCCAGAACGGGGTATCCGGGCGGCTGACGAAGAACGCCAGGCCGGTGGTCGGGATCAGCAGCAGCAGCGCGGACACCATCGTCCAGTTGCGACCACCGAACTTGGGTACGGCGAACGTGTACGGCAGCCGGAGGGTGGCGCCGACCAGGCTCGGCAGCGCGACCAGCCAGAACATCTGGTCGGTGCTGTAGGCGAAGCCCGCCGCCGGCAGCGACACCACGACGATGCTCCACAGCTGCCAGACCGAGAAGCCGAGGAACTCGGCGAAGATCGACGGCCACAGGTTGCGCCGGGCCACCCGGCGACCCTTCTCGGCCCAGAAACCGGCGTCCTCGGGGTCCCAGACGTCGATCCAGCGGCCCCGCCGGGGCGCCTCGACCGTACCTATCGCACCGGTCCGCTCGCGCGGAGTTACGACCTCAGTCCCTGCCTCGAGCGTCATTCCTGTCTCCGATCATCCGACCTCACTGATTAGGCCAGGACGCTATGACCGGGGTGTTTCCGAGCGGTCATCTCGTTGTTACGCCGTCGAAACGGCTCCCGCACACCGGTCGCGGGCGACTGAGAGAAGTCGCCGCACCGGGGTCGCCCAGCCGGTGCCGGGCGCTGTCGACGCAACTGGGTACTGTGCCGTCAACCGAGGGATAGGGGACGCGGGTGCGGAACAACCGGCGCTGGGCATGGCGGGCGGGAATCGCGGCGGTACTGATCGGCTGGCTGGTGCTGGGCGCGATCGGCGGGCCGACGGTCGGCCGGCTGAGCGAGGTCCAGGAGAACGACAACGCGAACTTCCTGCCCAAACAGGCCGAGTCGACCCTGGTCAACAACGAGTCGGCCAAGTTCGTCGATTCCAAGGCGCTGCCGTACTTCGTCCTGATCGAGCGCGACAGCGGGATCACCGCCGACGACGTCACCAAGGCGAACGCCTTCCTCGCCAAGGTGCCGTCGATCGACCTCGGTGCCGGCAAGACGATCGGCCAGTACCTCACCGCGCCGGCGAAGACGATCATCCCGTCGGCCGACAAGAAGGCATTGCTGATCACCCTCGAGCTGAACGGCGACAACCTCGACGACGTGGTCAAGAACGGCGAGACCGCCCTGTTCGCGGTCGCCGACCAGATGCGCGGCGAGATCAAGCAGACGCTCACCCCGACCGGCCTGAAGGTCTACGTGACCGGACCGGGTGGCGTGTTCGCCGACTTCGTCACCGCCTTCGGTGGGATCGACGGGATCCTGCTCGGCGTCGCTCTCGCCGTCGTCTTCGTGATCCTGCTGATCGTCTACCGCAGCCCGGTCCTGCCCATCGCAGTACTGCTGACCGCCGTCTTCGGGCTCGCGCTGGCGGCCTTGGTGGTCTATCCGCTGGCCAAGAACGACGTGATCGGGCTGAACGGCCAGAGTCAGGGCATCCTCTTCATCCTCGTCGTCGGCGCCGCCACGGACTATTCGTTGCTGCTCGTCTCGCGATACAAGGAAGAGCTGCACGACTACGAGAGCAAATACCAGGCGATGCGCGTCGCCTGGCGGGCAGCGGTCGAGCCGATCGCCGCAAGCGCGGCGACCGTCATCCTCGGTCTGCTCTGCCTGCTGCTGTCCCAACTCGGGAGCACGAAGGGTCTCGGCCCGGTCGGCGCCATCGGTATCGCCGGCGCGCTGATCTCCTCGATGACCTTCCTGCCCGCGATCCTGCTCGCCTTCGGCCGCCGGATCTTCTGGCCGGCCACTCCCCGCCTCGACCACGTGCACGCCAAGGACCAGGTCGGCGGCCGCAAGCTGTGGGGACGCGTCTCCGGCCTGGTCGGCCGCAGCCCGCGCAAGGTCTGGGCGATCAGCGCGCTGGCCCTGATCGCCTGCGGCCTCTTCCTGCCCACCTTCAAGGCCTCGGGCATCTCGCAGGAGGACCTCTTCCTGAACAAGGTCGAGTCCGTCACCGGCCAGGAGGAGCTCGCCAAGCACTTCGACGCGGGTGCCGGTACGCCGGTGCAGATCCTCACGCCGGTCGCGCTGGCCGATCAGGTGGTCCAGACCGCCACCAAGGTCGACGGCGTGGCGGCCGCCTCGGCGTCGATCAGACCGGGCACCCCGCCGAAGGTGGTCGACGGCAAGGTGCTGGTGCAGGCGACGCTCAAGGTCGCGGCCGACTCCCCCGACGCGACCAAGGTGGTCAAACACCTGCGGACCGAGCTGGACACGGTCAGCCCGGACATCCTGGTCGGCGGTAACACCGCGATCAACCTCGACGTGATGGATGCGAGCAACCGCGACCTCAAGGTGATCATCCCGACCATCCTCGCGGTCATCTTCGTGGTCCTGATGCTGCTGCTCCGGTCGGTCGTCGCGGCGATCCTGCTGGTGATCTGCAACGTGCTCTCGTTCGGCGCGACGGTCGGGATCAGCGCGCTGGTCTTCAACCACGTCTTCGACTTCCCCGGCGCGGACGCGTCGATCCCGCTCTACGCGTTCGTCTTCCTGGTTGCCCTGGGCATCGACTATTCGATCTTCCTGATGACCAGGGTCCGCGAGGAGTCGATCGAGCAGGGCACCCGGCCGGGCATCCTGACCGGGCTGGCGGTCACCGGCGGCGTGATCACCTCCGCCGGTGTCGTCCTCGCAGCCACCTTCTCCGCGCTGGGCGTAGTACCGATCCTGTTCCTGGCCCAGATCGCGTTCATGGTCGGCTTCGGCGTACTGCTCGACACCACGGTCGTCCGCTCCCTGCTCGTCCCCGCCCTCTCCCACGACGTCGGCCGCCACATCTGGTGGCCGAGCAAGCTCGCCAAGGCCGAACAGCCCGACCAGAAGGGCCAACGGTGGCAGGCCGCGGCTAGCGGGCGATAGTTGCCGCGAGGGCGGCCAGTTCGGTGCGGTTGGCTACGTTGAGTTTGGTGTAGACGTGGGCCAGGTGGGTTTTGACCGTGCCTCGGCTCATGTAGAGGCGGGTGCCGATCTCGGGGTTGCTGAGGCCCTCGACGGCCAGGGCGACCACCTGGCGTTCGGTGGGAGTGAGGCTTGGCCAGCCGGTAGATGGGCGGCCGCGGGTGCCGCGCGTACGGCGTACGTAGGCAACCGCTTCGTCGAGGCTCAGCTCGGCCAGCCGGGTGGTGTCGAGGGGGCGGTTGGTGTGCTTGGCCAGTTTCGTCAACGCTGCAAGGCTGTCCGGCCAGTAGAGGCGGAGGCCGTGGTCGACGCGGATGGTCAAGGACTCGTGGAAGAGGTCCGCGGCTTTGTCCGGGTCCTGGTCCATCGCTAGATAGCCCTGCTGCTCCAGCGCGTCGGCGAGGATCTTCGGCAGCTTGTAGCGACGGGCGAGGACGACGGCGCGGTCGAGTATCGCGGCGGCCTCGTCGACCTGTCCCGCCTCCCGAAGTGCCGTGCCCAGCAACGGCATGGTCATCGCCGGCCAGTACGAATCGGCGGCCGGACCTTCGGTCGGGGTGGCCTGTCGCAACCAGTCGATCGCGCGGTCGAGGTCCCCTGACCGGCGGTAGAGGTCGCCCATCACCTGACCGAGACCAGGAACCGGCGAGCCCGCGACGAGTTCGAGGAACGGGCGCATCGACTCCAGTGCGGCCTCCACCTCGCCGGACTTCGCGAGCAACTGCGCGAGCTGGCCACGGGCCACGCCGACCCGATGGAAGTCGCCGAGCGGCTCAGCGATCGCCAGCGCCCGCTCCGCGGTCTTCACCGCCTCGGCCAGCTCACCGGTCGAGGCGAGGCTCGAGGCGAGTAAGGAGACGACGGTGGTCGCGATCCCGCGTTCGCCGCGGGAGATCAGGCCGCCGGCAACAAGTCCGAGCAAGGGACGCGCCTCCTCATGCCGGTCTCGCAGCACCAGAAACACGCACTGCAAGGCGAGATTGGCATCGCGGGCACCGACGTCCTCGATCGACTCGGCCAGCAGCCGGCCTTCGGCACACAGCTCCCACGCGGCATCGAAGTCGGTGGAGAACTTGCCAACAGCAACCAAAGCGAGGCAGTGGGCTCGCAGCCGGTCGTCGCCGAGTTCGGTGGCGAGCTCGAGGCCGCGCTCGGCTGCGTCGAAGTCGAACGGGCTGGCGGTGTCGGCGACCGTCGCATACCCGTACAACAATCTTGCCTGCAGCAATGATCGATCATCGGGCGCCAATGCGATCGCGCTGCGCAGGTAGCCGATTCCTTCCTGTCCAGTAGCGCCCAGGTTCCACAGCCACGGCAGGGCAGCAGCCAGCCGTCTTCCGGAGACTTCCGCTGCTGATAGGCCGTGGTCCAGAGCTGCGCGGAAATTGTCGCGATCCGGCTCGATCACCGCGCGCCACGCATCTCGGTTCTGGTCGAGCAGTGGTACGGCGTTCTCCGCGACGCTCAGGAAGTAGGCCAGGTGAAGCTCCCGCACCTGTTCCGTCTCACCGGCCTCGGCCAGCCGCGTACCGGCGTACTCACGGATCGTCTCCAGCAGCCGGTACCGCGCCTCCTCCGCGACGACGAGGGACTTGTCCACTAATCGCCCGAGCGTTTCCAGTACGGCGGGGTCCTCGCAGACCGCCCTGGTCGCGTCGAGCGTGAACCCGCCCGAGAACACCGCCAGCCGCCGGAAGACCGCCCGCTCACCGGCCTCGAGCAGGTCGTAGCTCCAATCGATCGAAGCCGCCAGCGTCTGCTGCCGGGCCGCGACACCTCGCGTGTTCCGCACCAGTAGCGCGAACCGATCGTCCAGCCCAGCCTCGATCTGCCCCGGCGTCAAGGTGCGCAGCCAGGAGGCGGCCAACTCGATCGCCAGCGGGATCCCGTCCAGGCGGCGGCAGATCGACCGAATCGCTTCCGCGTCCCCCTCAGCCGGGACGAACCCGGCGCGCTCCACGAACAGCTCCGGCCCTTCGCTGACCGTCAGCGGCGGCACCCGGCGTACCGACTCACCCGGGATGTCCAACGGCTCCCGGCTGGTCGTCAGCACGGTGATCTCCGGACAGGTGCTCTGCAGCGCGACCACCAACTCGGCGACCGGATCGAGCAGATGCTCGCAATTGTCCAAGCAGAGCAGGAGCTTCCGATCCCGCAACTGTCGGGTCAACAGGCGAGCGTCACCGGCCGGTACGCCGACGGTCGACGCCACCAACTCAGGCACCTGCCCGCCGTCGGTGACCGAGGCCAGGTCGATCCACCACACGCCGTCCGGCCATCGCTCCGCCGACTCGGCCGCGACCTGAGCCGCCAGCCGGGTCTTCCCGCTGCCACCCGGACCGCTCAAGGTCATCAGCCGGCTCGCGGCGAGCTGGGTCTTGATCGCGCCCAACTCGGCCCGGCGCCCGATGAACGAGGTGAACATCACCGGCAGGTTGTTGGCGACTGCCACCAACGACCGTGGCACCGCCGACTCCCCAGCAGCACCACTTTGAAGGGCGAACAAGCGTTCGCCGGCTCCAAGGTCGCGGAGCCTGTGGATGCCGAGGTCCACCAGCTCGGCCGCGGGCGGTGCCCCCTCGGCGGTGAGGGCTGTCAGCAAGGTTTGGCCCGGGTTGGTGACGTCGTTCAGGCGTTCGGCGTGACGGACGACTGCTGTCTGCGAGACACCGCTGTGGAGCGCGATCCGAAGCAGCTGTCCCGCGGGAATCCCGGCCGCCTGCTCACGCAGTACTCGCGCTGCGGCGATCGCATCGGCTGGGTCGTCGAAGAGCACGACCGGCCACGCGGCATTCCGTAGTACCAGCCGGTGGCCTGCGAGACCGTCGGCCAGCTCGTCCAAACGCACGTACGCCGGCGCTGTGACCGCGCCAGCATCGGGGGCATACGACACCACCAGCACCGTCACGGTCCCGCCCATAGCCCCATCCACACCCCGGAGTCTGCCAGCCGGAGGTCCACCCGCGAGGCTGGGCAGGGGCCGCGAGCGGCTCCCGTCGGCGCGGTGCGACACCATCGCGGCGTACTCGCGAAGAGCCCCGACCAGCCCGAGCCCGTTCAGCGCCGGCGGGCGGAGTCCGTAGACCAGCCGCCGCTCCCGCCTCCCCCAACCCCAGCCACCGCGGCGCTCGTGTCGGGTCGCTACCCCTCTCGCCTTCCTTCCCTTTCCAGCCACCGCGGGGCCTGTGTCGGGTCGCCTGTACGGGTTGGGTTGGTTAGGGTCCGGGGGTGGGGGGTCGAGGGAATGAGGAGCCCATGGCGGAGACCAAACCCAGAGACCGTGGTGAGCAGTTCAATCTGCTGACCAAGAATCTTCCCGCGCCACAGGTGCGGGATTTGCCTGAGCCGCCCAGTCAGACGTGGCGGATCGTCGGGCCCGGGATGGTGGGGGCCGGTGTTGGGTTGGCCTCCGGAGAGTTCATTCTGTGGCCGTATATCTCCTCGCAGGTCGGCCTCGTGTTTCTCTGGGGCGCCGTCGTCGGCATCGTCATCCAGTGGTTCCTGAACATGGAGATCGAGCGGTACACGCTGGCAACTGGTGAGACAGCGTTGACCGGCTTCAACCGGTACGGCAAGCACTGGGGTTTGTTCTTCGCGCTCATGACGTACTTCGCGAACCTCTGGCCGGGCTGGGCCACCAGCTCCGCCTCGATGCTCACCTACCTCTTCGGCGCCGGCGATCCACGCTGGATCGCGATCGGCATCCTGCTGGTGATCGGTGCGATCCTGACCCTCGCGCCAGTCGTTTACGTGATGCTCGAGCGCCTCATCTTCGTCAAGATCGCGGCCGTCGCGCTGCTCGTGGTACTGGCGTTGATCTTCGCCATCCGCGGCAAGACGTACGGCGCGCTCGGCCACGCCGTCACCCACCCGGAGTTCCCGGTCAACCAGCTCGGCTTCGCGCTGATGATGGGTGCGATCGCGTACGCCGGGGCCGGCGGCGGGCAGAACCTCTGCCAGAGCAACTGGATCCGCGACAAGGGCTTCGGCATGGGCGTCCACGTCCCCCGCCTGACCTCACCAGTCACCGGAGAGGAAGAAGCCGAGCCGACCGCGAACGGCTACACCTTCCCACCCGACCAGCCGAACCTTGCCCGCTGGCGGCGCTGGTGGAAGTTCGCGAACGTCGAGCAGGCATCGACCTTCGTCGGCATCACCGTGATCACGATCATCTTCACCTCGATGCTTGCCCACGCGACCCTGTTCGGGAATCCCGCGGTGGAGAACAAGATCAGCTTCCTCAAGATCGAGGGCGTCACGCTGCAGTCCCTGGTCGGCGGCTGGTTCGGCTACCTGTTCTGGGCGATCGGCGCGTTCTCGCTGTTCGCGGCGGCGGCCGGGATCGTCGACTACACATCCCGACTGGCTGCCGACATGATCAAGGCCCGCTACCTGCGTACCTCGAAGGTGACCGAGTCGAAGCTCTACTTCTGGCTGGTCTGGGGATTGGTTGCCTTCGGCATCATCGTCCTGCTGGCCGGCCTGACCCAGCCACTGGTCCTGCTGGTCATCTCGGCCTGTACCGCGGGCACGATGATGTTCGTGTACTCCGGCCTGCTCTGGTGGATGAACTCCCGCGCCCTCCCCCGGGCCATCCGGATCACCCGCCTCCGCACCGCCGTCATGGTCTTCTCGTTCCTGGCCTTCGGCTTCCTCGCCGTCTTCACCGTCATCGACCAGGTCAAGAAGCTGTGAAGCGCACCCCAGCCGGCCCTGGCCAGGAATCGGTCTGGGACTACCCACGACCACCCGCGATCGTCGCCGGCACCGAACACATCGTCGTCGTCCTCGGCGGCCGGCTCGTCGCCGAGACGCGAGCCTCCTGGCGGATCCTGGAGACCAGCCATCCCCCGACGTACTACCTCCCGCGCGCAGCCTTCACCGCCGGCAGCCTCCGCCCCGCCGACGGCACGTCGTACTGCGAATGGAAGGGCCTCGCGTCCTACCTGGACGTTGTCGGCGGCAACCAGCTCGCGGCCCGCCAGGCCTGGTACTACCCCGAGCCCAGCACGCAGTACGCCGCTCTGATCGATCATGTGGCCTTCTACCCAGCCGCGATGGACACCTGCACCGTCGACGGCGAACAGGTCGAACCGCAGCCTGGCAACTTCTATGGCGGCTGGATCACCTCCCGGGTAGTCGGCCCCTTCAAGGGCGAACCCGGCACCGACTACTGGTGATCGTAGGGCTGGGTGCCGCCATTCACTGTCGTGTAGAGCGAATAAAGAGACGTAGTTGCAGTGAGGAAGAGACGGTTGCGTTTGGCGCCGCCGAAGCAGAGATTCGAGACGGTCTCCGGGACCAGCAGTTTGCCGAGCAGCGTCCCGTCCGGGTGATAGATGTGGACGCCGTCCGCCGCGGCGCCCCAGACGCGACCTTCGGAGTCGAGGCGGATGCCGTCGAAGGCGCCGTTGCCGCACTCGGCGAAGAGCTCGCCGCCGGACAGCGTGTCACCGTTCACCGTGAAGACACGGATGGTCGCCTCTTCGGTGTCAGTGATGTAGAGCAGAGAGCCGTCGTTGGAGAACGCCAGGCCGTTGGGGCGATTGAAGTCGTCCGCGACCACGGTCAGTTGGCCGTCGGGCGAGATCCGGTAGACGTGGCAGCCGCCCGTCTCGATCTCGCCCTTGAAACCTTCGTAATCGCTGTCGATCCCGTACGCCGGGTCGGTGAACCAGACCGAGCCGTCGGCCGCTGCGACCACGTCGTTCGGGCTGTTCAGCCGCTGGGAGTCCAGGTTTTCGGCCAGTACCCGGATCGACCCGTCGTGGTGGGTCCGGGTCACCCGGCGGTTGCCGTGCTCGCAGCTCACCAGCCGGCCTTCAGCGTCCAGCGTGTGCCCGTTCGTGTTGCCGGCCGGATGCCGGTACTCCGAGACCTGATACGACGTCTCGTCCCAGCGCAGGATCCGGTCGCTCGGGATGTCGCTGAACAGCACATACCGCCCGGCCGGCGAGTACACCGGTCCTTCGAGCCAGCGCCCACCGGTCCACAACCGCTCGAGGTGGGAATCACCGCGGATCCCGGCGAAGCGATCGTCCAGCCTCTGCCAGACCGCGGGGACGGTTCCGGCCAACGGCTCGAGCAAGGTCATCCGGCACTCCAGGGGCACTAGACCGACGTTGTCACCCGTGATCGTACGGCGGTGGCGCTCCGTCCGTCGTGAGCAGCCACGAGTAGACCGACGTCGTTGCCGTGATGAACAACCGGTTCCGCTTCGGACCGCCGAAGCACAGGTTCGAGACCACGTCCGGGATGAGCAGTTTGCCGATCAAGGTGCCGTCCGGGTCGAAGCAGTGCACGCCCTCGTGCGTCGCGGCCCAGATCCGGCCGGCCGCGTCTAGCCGGATCCCGTCGAACACCCCCGCCTCGCAGGGCGCGAACACCTCTCCGCCGGCCAGTCGCCCGTCGTCCTTCACGTCGAAGCGGCGGATGTGCCGCTGCGGGGTGTCGACGACGTACAGCTGGGATTCGTCCAAGGAGAAGGCCAGGCCGTTCGGCCGGACGAAGTCGTCGGCGACCACGGTCAGGTCGCCATCGGGTGAGATCCGGTAGACGTGACAGCCGTCGAGCTCCTGCTCCGCGGCGTGACCCTCGTAGTTGGAGGTGATTCCGTACGGCGGGTCGGTGAACCAGATCGAGCCGTCCCGCTTCACCACCACGTCGTTCGGGCTGTTCAGCCGACGCCCGTCCAGATGGGACACGAGCACCGTGATCGAACCGTCGAACTCGGTCCGGGTGACCCGGCGATTGCCCTGCTCGCAGCTGATCAGCCGGCCCTGCCCGTCCAGGGTGTGCCCGTTGGCGTACCCGGCGGGCTGCCGGAAGACGGTGACCTGGCCGGACACCTCGTCCCAGCGGAGCATCCGGTCGTTGGGGATGTCGCTGAACAGCAGGCACCGCCACGCGGGCGAGTAGACGGGGCCTTCCAACCAGCGGCCACCGTCGTACAGGCGTTCCAGGTAGTCGTCGCCGCGGGCAACCAGAGCGAACCGCTCGTCGAGCGTGATCAGGTCGGCCTTGAGCCGGACCGGGGGTTCAGCAACTGTGACAGTCATGCGTTTCTCCGAATCTCATCTTGCTATAGTTCTATTTCACAGAACAGTATTCAGCAAGAGGTGCATATGACCGTAGATGAAGTGGACCGTCGACTACTCGCCGAACTGCAGCAGGACGCGACCCAGTCGTACGCCGTACTCGGCCAGGCGGTCGGTCTGTCCGCCGGCGCGGCCCACGAGCGGGTCCGCAAGCTGAAGGCCGCCGGAGTGATCCGCCGGACCACGATCGAGGTGGATCCGGCCGCGCTCGGCAGCGGCGTACTGGCCTATGTGCTGCTCGACACCGACACCTGGATGGGCGACGAGGCGACCCGGCAGGCACTCGGGGAGATCCCCGCGGTCGAGGAGGCGCACATCATCGCCGGACCGGCGTCCGTGCTGGTGAAAGTGCGCACCACCAGCACCGAGGCGCTGCAGTCGACCTTGCGATCACTCCACCAGGTGGACGGCGTGACCAGCACTCAGACAGTCGTCGTGCTGGCGTCCTGCTTCGAGCGGGCCCCGTCGGTGATGTGACCAACAACCTGTCACTTCTGAAGCTTGCTTCACCCTAGACTCGGGCTCGCCGAAGGGAGATCAGCTGTGTCTGACAGCAAGCGCATCACCAAGGTACTGGTCGCGAACCGGGGCGAGATCGCCGTCCGGGTCGTCCGTGCCGCCGCCGACGCCGGGCTTGGCAGCGTCGCCGTGTACGCCGAACCCGACCGGGACGCATTGTTCGTCCGGCTCGCCGACGAGGCGTACTCGTTGGACGGCGCGACGCCGGCTGACTCCTATCTGAACATCGCCAAGATCCTCGACGTCGCGGCCCGCTCCGGCGCGGACGCGGTGCACCCCGGCTACGGCTTCCTGGCCGAGAACGCCGACTTCGCCCAGGCTGTCATCGACGCCGGGCTGATCTGGATCGGCCCGCCGCCCAGCGCCATCGACTCCCTCGGCGACAAGGTGAAGGCCCGGCACATCGCCGAGAAGGTCGGCGCGCCGCAGGTCCCCGGTACGCCGAACCCGGTCGCGGACGCGGACGAGGTGGTCGCGTTCGCCACGGAGTACGGGCTGCC
This sequence comes from Kribbella qitaiheensis, assembly GCF_014217565.1. NCBI lineage: Bacteria > Bacillati > Actinomycetota > Actinomycetes > Propionibacteriales > Kribbellaceae > Kribbella > Kribbella qitaiheensis. The sequence continues at coordinate 5,670,200 of NZ_CP043661.1, read as the reverse complement.
GATCGCGATCAAGGCCGCGTACGGCGGCGGCGGCCGCGGTATGAAGGTCGCCCGGACGCTGGAAGAGGTGCCGGAGCTGTTCGAGTCGGCGACCCGCGAGGCAGTCAGCGCCTTCGGTCGCGGCGAGTGCTTCGTCGAGCGGTACCTGGACAAGCCGCGGCACGTCGAGACCCAGTGCCTGGCCGATGCCCACGGCAACGTCGTGGTGATCTCCACCCGCGACTGCTCACTGCAGCGCCGCTACCAGAAGCTCGTCGAGGAGGCACCGGCGCCGTTCATCACGCCGGAGCAGCTCGAGACGCTCTACACGTCCTCCAAGGCGATCCTGCGCGAGGCCGGGTACGTCGGCGCCGGCACGTGTGAGTTCCTGATCGGCCAGGACGGCCTGATCTCGTTCCTCGAGGTGAACACCCGCTTGCAGGTCGAGCACCCGGTCAGCGAAGAGGTGACCGGGATCGACCTGGTCCGGGAGATGTTCCGGATCGCCGACGGCGAGGAGCTCGGGTACGACGATCCCGTCGTGAGCGGACACTCGATCGAGTTCCGGATCAATGCCGAGGACCCGGGCCGTGGCTTCCTGCCCGCGCCGGGCACCTTGACCAAGTGGCACGCACCGTCCGGACCGGGCATCCGGCTGGACGGCGGTTACGACCAGGGCGAGACCGTGCCTGGCTCGTTCGACTCGCTGGTGGCGAAGCTGATCGTCTCCGGCCGCGACCGGACGCAGGCGCTGGAGCGGTCCCGCCGCGCGCTGAAGGAGTTCGTCGTCGAGGGAATGCCGAGCGCGGTGCCGTTCCACGCGGCCGTCGTCAGCGACCCGGCCTTCGTCGGCGCCGACGGCTTCAAGGTGCACACCCGCTGGATCGAGACCGAGTTCGACAACCAGATCCCGCCGTACGACGGGATCGCCGAAGGCGCCGAGCCGGACGAGCGCGAGAAGGTCACGGTCGAGGTCGGCGGCAAGCGCCTCGAGGTGGTGCTCCCGGCGGGTCTGGGCGCCTCGGCGGCGGCAGCCGGTACGGCGAAGAAGAAGCCGGCCAAGCGCGCCGGCGGCAGCGGCAAGGCGGCCGCTTCGGGTGACTCGCTCACCTCGCCGATGCAGGGCACCATCGTGAAAATCGCCGTCGAGGAAGGCGCGACGGTTGCCGAGGGCGACCTGATCGTGGTCCTGGAAGCGATGAAGATGGAGCAGCCGCTGAACGCCCACAAGGCCGGCACCGTGACGGGGCTGTCCGCCGAGGTCGGCGCCACCGTCGCCGCGGGCGCCGCCATCTGCGAGATCAAGGACTGACAACTTTCTCGGCCACCACACAGCGAGTTCTCAGGGAAACACTGTAGGTTCGCCACGCAATTGCCGCGCTTGGGTGAGGGAGAACTCTGCATGTCCAAGAAGACCCATCAGCATCAGCTCGCGCAACGCAAGGCCGTGCGTCAGGCCGAACGAGACGCTGAACGCCGTCGCCAGCGACGGACGCTGAGTGTGACCATCACGGCCATCGTCGCGGTGGTCGTCGTGATTGTCGGTCTCTTCGTGGTGCTGGGGAACAACGGCAAGGACACCCCGGCCGCCGGCGACACCCCGTCGCCGTCGGCCCCCACCGCGCTGCCGTCGACCGCCGGCCCGGACAACAAGCCGAAGTCGATCCCGACCGCGATCGCGGCCGCCCCGAAGCGGACCACGCCGCTGGCATCCGAGGTGGACTGCACCTACAAGAAGTCGGCCGAGCCCGCCAGCAAGCAGGTGAACGCACCGGCCAACGGCAAGGTGAAGGCGAGCGGTACGTCGAAGGTCACCCTCGGCACCTCGATCGGTGACCTGAACCTGACCCTGGACAGTGCCCTGGCACCTTGCACGGTGAAGAGCTTCCTCAGCCTGGTCGGCCAGAAGTACTTCGACAACACCAACTGCCACCGGCTCACCGTCGGCGCCGGCCTGCAGGTGCTGCAGTGCGGCGACCCGACCGCCGATCCCGCCAAGCAGGGCAGCGGCGGCCCGGGGTACAGCTTCAACGACGAGGTCTATCCGCAACTGAAGTACGGCCGCGGCATCCTGGCGATGGCGAACGCCGGCCCGAACACGAACGGCAGCCAGTTCTTCATCGTGTACGGCGACGCGTCGGCGCTGACCCCGGCGTACACGGCCTTCGGCACCATCGACGCGGCCGGGCTGACGGCCATCGACAAGGTCGCCAACGCCGGTGTCATCCCGGCGGGTGGCCCGACCGACGGCCGGCCCGCCACCCCGGTCGAGATCAAGACGGCCACCGCGGCGACCTGATCCACAGACAGTGAAGCGGCCCGCCCCTGCGATGGGGGCGGGCCGCTTCTGCGTTACAGGTCAGGCCAGTTCGTCGTACCGGGAACGCGGCCAGGCCAGCAGGGCGTCGATCTGGACCATGCCCGCCTGCTCGAGCAGGACGACCGGTCCGTCGGCGAAGTGGAAGAGGCCCGTCGCCGGATCGCGGACCTCTTTCCAGGCCCGGTCGGTGTAAGCCTGCATGGTCGCCTTGTAGCTCGAGTCATGCGAGACCGAGTCGAGGATCAGCAGGTTCTTGAAGTAGATCGCGTTGAACCGGGTCGGCTGCTTCCAGAGCCGGTCCTCGGCGCCGTAGAAGGCCAGCGACGCCTTCGCCAGGGACTTGGCGTCGTTGAGGTACTTGCGGTCGTTAGTCGCCTTGTAGAGCAGGGTTCCGGCGCCGAGCATGACGCCCTGGTTGTAGCTCCACTGGGTCTTCTCGACGTTTCCGGCGAGGTCGATGTGGTCGTTGTACAGGCCGTTCTCGGCCAGCATGCACTGCTGCGCCCAGCCGTACATCTTCTTCGCCCAGGTCAGGTACGACTTGTCCCGGGTGAGCAGGTAGAGATGCGCGCCGAGCTCGGCGCCGGGGCCGTTGGAGATGGTGTTGCGGTCCTGGCTCCAGGGTGCCTGGGTCCAGTAGACGCCACCCGCGCACGGGTGCGCCGGGTCGGTGTCCCAGCCGTGGACGACGAGCGCGAAGATCTCCTTCGCGCGGGCGAGCGACGAGCGGTCACCAGTCCGCTGGTAGTGCTGGATCAGGTTCAGCCCGATCCACTCGTTGTCGTCGTAGAACTTGTCGCCACCACCGCCGAGCGGCGGGCGCACGTAGGAGTCGTAGCCCGTGGGCGTGGTGGTCGCGTTCCAGTACGGCTGGTAGCCGTCCAGCCTGCGCTGGGCCTCCGCCGACGCCTTACGGCCCGAGCCCGGGATGCCGGCCAGATTCTCGGCGGCGACCGCTGCCTGCGAGTAGGGCCAGACGTACGAGTAGGGGTTCGTCTGGGTATTGGGGTACTCCTCCAGCAGGAGATTGTCCTGGCCGGTCTCGAAGTACTTGGTCAGGGCCTGGTACGACGCCGTGGCCCGGGCGGCCGGGCTAGGCAAATGGCCCGCCTGATCGGCGGTGGCCGCACCGGCCGCGGGGGCGTGCAGCACAGCGAGCATCGAGACTGCCAGCACTCCACCGGCGACCCTGGTTGATATACCAAATTTCCTGCGCATCGACTTGCTCCTCCTGGGCGGCTGCGATTGACATCGATGTCATGTTCTAACCGGCGCGGGGATTCGGCGTCAATGGCTCAGGGTCAGCGGGTTTCCTGATCGGTTGGTATATCAAGGATGGTCGGACTCGGCGGAACGAAGCTGAACCAGGCCGACCGGAGGCTGAGTTTCGACCGCAACTGGTCGCCTGTCATCGCCTTCTTCTGCCCATTGGTGCCGACGGCCTCGACCCGCAGTACGCGGCCGCCGCCCGGCCCGACACCGGTTCGGGCTGTCACCTTGAGGCTCCGCAGTACGCCGACGCCGAAGGCCGCCTGTATCCGCGAGGTCGGCCGGGTGACCGTCCAGCTCGCGTTCGGGTTCCGGTTCCCCGGGTAGGCGTCCCAGCCGTCCACCTTCTGCACCTGGTAGGCCAGATCGCCGGGCGTGGTCGCGCCGCCGTTCGACGAGGAGAACTCCGCGATGATCGGCGAATTCTTGTAGAGCCTGATCTGGCCGGCGGTCGCCGCGATCGCGGAGTTGGTGGAGTACTGCTCCGAGCCGTAGCCGCCGTACACCTGGCAGAGGATCGTGTCGCACAGGTCGTACGCGCGATTCGTCGACCGCTTCCGGTGGTACGCCGCATAGGTGCGCGCCGCCACCGCTTGCGCCTGGAGAGCGGCTGGGCGCCAGGTGAACAAGGCCTCCCTGGGAACCACGCCTTTCAGGTAGGTCTCCAGCGAGAGCACGTTGACCGTGTCCAAATGGGTCCCGGCGACGTCCGTCGCCCGGAGGGTGCCGCGATAGCCGACCTGGCTACCGCTCGGCAGGATCAGCGCGGTGACTCCCGGCCCTTCGAACTGGGCCATCCCCTTGAGCGTCCGCCACAGTGTCCAGGTCCGCTTCTTCGCGTCGAACGAACTGACCTTGGTGCCGTGGTCGCCGTACGGGTCGATCGACCACTGGTTCCTGGTCGATGCCTTTGGCAACATGTAGAGCTTGTTGGCCTTCAGGTCGCGCACCTTGAGGTTGTTGATGGCAACCACCCGGACGCCATCGGTGGTGTCGGCCGTCAGCCGGATCCGGACGTTCCCGGTCGCCTTGCCGACCGCGGTACCGGGGTAGTAGAAGTCCAGGATCTGCTTGGCCGATTTGCCTGCTATAGCAGCACCCTGAGCGCCGTACTGCGACATGCCCCGGCCGTGACCGAAGCCGCGACCACTGATCGTGGTGGTCGCTTCGACCTGTGGCGGATCGACCTCGCGGGCGACGGCCAGACCGCTCGGCAGCGTGGCGACGACGAGGACGACAAAGATGGCGCGCTTCATGTGACGTAGACCTTCTGGGTGCGGAAGCTGAGGGTGAGCCGGCCGTGCTGGAACTTCTGCTGTACGCCGCCGGCGACCTTGAACGGCTCCGAGACGGGCAGGCCCAGGCGGGACCGATCGGAGCCGAGAGCCCCGTATTTGCGAGAGATCAGGCCGTTGACGGCGTGCATACCGGTGCGTCTCGACCAGTAGATCGCGCCGTAGTGGAAGGCCTGGACCCGACTGCCGGACGGCCTTCCGTCGCGCTGTTCCGCCGTCGGCATTCCGAGCAGGCCGTCCGGGCCGTACATCCGGAAGCGACCGCGGAAACCACCTTGGACGCTGTGCGCGCCGGTCGCCCGGGACCAGAAGAGATCCCTTGCGCCGAAGTACGTGGCACGGCCGGTCCGGGTCGGATGCTCTCCCCAGAACGGCTGACCGATCTTGCGATAGCCGCCTAGCTGCTGGGCGAAGCGGTAGATCTCGGTGGACACACTCTTGCCCATCAACGCGTCGGCTCGTTGCTTCAGCCAACCGAGTTGCGAGTAGAGGTTGTTGCCCGGGCACGCGGTCGCCTTGGTGTCGCGATGGCCGGAGACGGTGTGCAGCTTGCTGCCGCCCAGTACAACGGTGGCTTGCGGCGAGCGATAGTTCGCGTCCAGCTTCCAGGCGATGATCCGGGCCGTTGCCTCCAGCATCGCCCGGGTGGGCTTCACCTTCTCGAAGTTGCCGATCAGCGAGACGCCGAACGAGTTGCCGTTGAATGCGCCGGTGTGCGCACCGAGTACGGGCAACTGCATCCCGCCGTACCGGCCCTCGAAGGCGCGACCGAACTTGTCGACCAGGAAGTTGTACCCGAGGTCGCACCAGCCACGGCTCTTCACGTGGTACGCGTACATCGCGCGGATCATCGCCGGGACCTGCGCGCGGGTGTAGTTGTTGCGATCGGCCGTGTGGTGCACGAATGCCGCCTGCACAGTGCTTGTGTACTTCGGTCTCGCACAAGCCGCGCCGTTGTGGCTGCGCAACCGCTCGTCGGCTCCCCAGCCAGGTCGCCCGATGATCGCCGGGACCGGGTAGGGCGCGCGGGCGTCGGTGCGGTCGGCGGCGAAGGTGCTCGGCGGATTCGCGTCGGTGGCGAGGGTGCCCGGCTGGATCAGGACGACCTTCGCGCCGCTTACCGCCGTACCGTCCTGCGTGGTCAGGGAAGCGTCGACGCCGTTCGCGTCACCGACCCAGAACGGATCGGTGCCGGAGCGTTCCCGGCCCTCGAGGATCGCCGGGTCGGGGCCGTGGTCCTCCTCGACCGGAAGCTGTTCCCAGTCCGACCACACCCCGTTGCGTTGAACCCTGACCTTGACCACGAGCTCGTGCGAGTCGGGTCGGCTGGGCCAGGTGACGCCGACCATTCCGAACGGCTTCGTCGCGGTCGCGGACGTAGTACTGAGACCTTGCCGCAGCGGCAGTTCCTGGTACGACGGGTCGGTTGCTTCTTGGGCCCTGGTGGCTTCGGCCTTGGTGGCTTCGGGTGGCTTGGTTGCTTCGGCGGAGCTCTGCGGGAGATTGGGGACGAACAGCGCGAGGCCGGTCACCGCAGTCACCGCGAGTCGGGTATTTCTCATGGGGCACCCCCGTGCCTGGGCAGCGTGCTAGGGCGGCGGTAGTTGATTATGTGCATAGCGCGACTGGAATCGGTGGCATTGCGATCACTCTGCGTGGCGGGATGCCTCGCTCGGCATTTCGGCGCGATTGGGCTGCCCGGTAGGCTCGACGCACTACCCGTTGAGGAAGGCTGTCATGGAATACATCCTGCTGATCGCGGTCGTTGTGATCGCCGTGCTGGCCTATCGCTCGTACCGTCGTACGCAGCTGCAGACCAAGAAGCGTGACGAGATTTCGTCGGCCGAGCTCGAATCCGTCAAGCGCACCGCCGACGAGGACATCACCAAGTTCGGCGAAGAGCTGCAGGACCTCGACCTGGACATGGTCGGCAAGGACCTCGGCGACGGCGCCCGGCAGGACTACCAGCGCGCCCTCGACTCCTACGAGGCAGCCAAGGAAGCGGTCGGCAAGGTGACGGCGGCCGAGCAGATCAAGCACGTCATCGAGATCCTCGAGGACGGCCGGTACGCGATGGCTTGCGTCCGCGCCCGGGTGAACGACGAGCCGCTCCCGCAGCGCCGCCCGTCCTGCTTCTTCAACCCGCAGCACGGCCCGTCCGTTGCCGACGTGACGTGGTCCCCGCCGAACGGCGCGCCGCGTGAGGTTCCCGCCTGCGCCGCTGACGCCGAGCGCGTCCGCGCCGGTGCCGAGCCGGACGTCCGCAAGGTCATGGTCGGCCCGCAGCGCGTGCCGTACTGGGAGGCCGGACCGGCCTACTCCCCTTACGCACAAGGCATGTTCGGCGGCCTCGGCGGCGTGATGACCGGCATGTTCGTCGGCACCATGCTCGGCGGCATGTTCTCCGGCGGCGGCTACGGCGACTTCGCCGGCGGCGGTTTCGACGGCGGCGGCTATGACGGCGGAGATGGCGGTGGCGACGGTGGTGGCGACGGCGGTGACGGCGGTGGCTTCGACTTCAGCCAGGACTCCGGCGGCGACTCGGGCGGCGGCGACTCCGGTGGCTGGGACTTCGGCGGCGGCGACGGCGGAGGCTTCGACGGCGGCGGCTTCGACTTCTAGCCCCACACAGCAACGGAACCGCCAGGGATCTCCCTGGCGGTTTCTGCCTTTCCGGCTTGTACTCCGCCCCGCTTCGCGCTTCCTCCGTCAGCGCTCGACCCCACACACCGCAGATCGCCGCTCCTTCGTCGCGGCTCGGTGACCCGCCGGTGTGGTCGGCGAGGCCGGCCTTGGTGGGACTGCCCGGTTCGTGCCGGCCTTCGTGAGACCGGCCCCGGTCCGGGGGTGCCCCCGACCGATCGGCCCCCGATTCGGCGTCTTTGAGCACCGGTTGAGCATTCCCCGCGGTGGCCGTGCTCATCTGGTGCTCAAGGCCCCCGGTGTTCGCGTTGTGTCAGGTGCTACTGGCCGAACGCTGCTTAGCCTGCTCGGCGAGGGCGGGTTCGGGTCGACGGCTACCGGGTCTTTCGTCCGCTGCCGGACTTATCGCGCGCTATCGGCCGAACATCGCGTCAGCGGACGACCAGTGTTCACCCGCCAGCGGCTTACCAGCCCCGAGTCTGCCCGAAGGCGACCCGGTGACCCCCACCATTAGGAGCGGCGAATCCGGGCGGGTGGGAGCGCCGACGAAGGAGGTGCGTGGGGCAGTTGGTGGGTTGGTGAAGGGTGGTTTGGGGCGTGGGGGCGGCGTAGCGTCGGGTGGGTGCATGAGTTGGCTATCGCCGAGAGTGTGGTGGGGGCCGTCGTCGACAAGGTCGGGGATGGGGCGGTGGTCGCGGTGCGGGTGGAGATCGGGCGGTTGTCCGGGGTGGTTGCTGATTCGCTGCGGTTTTGTTTTGAGGTTGTGGTGAATGGGACCGGGTTGCAGGATGCGCGGTTGGACATCGACGAGCCGTCTGGGCGGGCGTACTGTCGAACGTGCGGTGACGAGTTCGAACTCGATGACCCGATCATGTTGTGCCCTTGTGGCAGTGCCGATCTCGAAGTGCTCAGTGGCCAGCAGTTGAGGATTATCTCGGTGGAGGTGGTCTGAGAGATGTGCAGCACGTGCGGATGTGGGCAGCCTGATGGGGCTGGGACCCGGCTGACCGTTGTCCACGGCCACGATCATGAGCACAGTCACGACGATCACGAGCACGCCGCGGGCCATGGCCACGGGCATGGACACGAGGACGGCTCAGGTCATGGGCATGGGCATGAGGCTGGTGCCGCGCACGAGCATGGCCGCGGGCATGGTGTGGAGAAGGTTATTGCTGAGCCGGAGACGCGGACCGTCCTGCTGGAGCAGGAGATTTTGGCTAAGAATGACGGGTTGGCGGCGGCTAATCGGCATAGTTTGGTGGAGCGTGGGATTAGTGCGGTGAATCTGATGAGTTCGCCGGGGTCCGGGAAGACAACCCTGCTCGAGCACACGATTCGGGCGGTTGGGGATCGGCGGCAGGCGCTGGTGATCGAGGGGGATCAGGAGACTCTGTACGACGCTGAGCGGATTCGGGCTACTGGTAGCAAGGTGGTGCAGATCAATACGGGGGCCGGATGTCATCTGGATGCGCAGATGATGAGTTCAGGGCTGGCTGAGCTTGATCCGCCGGATGGGTCGCTCGTGTTCGTGGAGAACGTCGGGAATCTGGTCTGTCCGGCGTTGTTCGATCTCGGTGAGGCTGCCCGGGTGGTGATCATCTCGGTGACGGAGGGCGCGGATAAGCCGGCCAAGTATCCGTACATGTTCCGTACTGCGGATCTCGTTCTGCTGAACAAGATCGATCTGCTGCCGTACGTCGATTTTGACGTGGAGCTGTGTCTGAGTCTGATCGCCCGGATCAAGCCGGATGCGAAGATCCTTCAGGTCTCCGCGACCAAGGGCGACGGCATGGACGCCTGGTACGACTGGCTTGCCAAGCTCTAACCAGCGAACACCGGCTTCATCGAGCTCGAATCAGCTGACGATGGCATCGTCCAGCTCTACCGCACGCTTCTTGGAGCGGGTGCCGATGGCTAACAGGACGGCTGCGGTTAGGGAGAGCCAGAGGTAGGCGTTGCCGGCGACCTGCTGGGGGAGGTTCCACGTGAGTTCGAGGTTGCCTCGGCGTGGGGGCCACCAGATCGGCGCCAGGATGAACAACCCGAACCAAACAGTCGAAAAGGCCACGGGATGACGGCGCCCGAGCTTGGTTGCTGTTAGCAAGGAGATGCCGAGGGGGAGGCACCAGACCCAGTGGTGGCTCCACGACACTGGCGAGCAGAACAGCCCGATCAGCGCGCATACCGACACCGAGGCAAGGTGCTCGCCGCGGAGCCACAGCACTCGGGTCAGCCAAAGGCCGGCGAGCACGGTCAGCAGGACCGCGACCTGCCAGAGTCGGCCGCCGCCGGCGAGATCGCCGGTGACCCGGATCAGATAGCCGTTCCACGACTGGTTCCCGGAGTACGCCAGGCCGCCGATCCGTCCTGTGTCCGACACCATCTGGGTCCAGTAGTCCATCGCCGTCCGCGGCGCCAGCAGGAATCCGATCACCATGGTGCCGAGGAACGCGGCCGACGCGTGCGCGAGGGCCCGCCATTGCTTCGTCACCAGCAGCAGGCCGAAGAAGACCAACGGGGTCAGCTTGATCCCGGCCGCCACGCCGATCCAGATCCCGCGGCGCGAGCGCTTCATGGTGAGTACGTCGTACAGGACGACCGCGCAGAGGATCAGGTTGATCTGGCCGTACGACAAGGTCTCGCGGACCGGTTCGAGCAGCACGGACCCGGCCACCAGAGCCACCAGTACGGCGGGGTGCGGGTGGCCGAAGTACTTGCGCAGGACGTCGAGGTGACTTCGCAGGCTCAGTCGCCAGATCGCGACGAGTGCGATCAGCGACACCAGGACCGACCCGCCGTAGGCGAGCGGCCAGGGCAGCAACGAGACCGGCACCATCACCAGGGCGCCGAACAGCGGATAGGTGAACGGCATCGAGATGTACTTCAGCCGGGCGTCGTACAGGCCCGACGGGTCGGCCAGAATCGACGCGCCACCGAGCCGGTAGACCTTCAGGTCGGCACCGGTGTGCGCCCACACGAACGGCAGCAGCAGGCCGACGATTGCACATATCCCGGCTGCCAGCACCCAACGCCGCTTCGCCGGATCCCCCAGGAACCCCGTGATCACCAACTCAGAGTGACAGCCGAAGGGTGCAGAACTGGCCTAGGCCGCTGGCAGCTTCCGCCCGGGCGTGTCGCGGACCGCGTCCGACCCGGTCTCGCGACGGTCAGCGACAGCCAGCAGTACTACGGCCGCCAGCGCCCCGATCAGGTAAGCGTTGCCGAGGAGTTGGTCTCCAAAAGCCCAGGTCAGCTCGCGATTGTCATGGTTCGGCGGCCACCAGATCGGCGCCACTGCGAACAGCCCGCACCAAAGGGTCCCGACCACGAGACGCCGGCGACCCTGGACGACGCGGATCAGCGACACGCCGAGCGGCAGCGCCCAGACCCAGTGGTGGCTCCAGGAGACGGGCGAGCAGAGCAGGCCGACCAGCGCGCAGATGGAGACCGAGGCGAGCCGGTCGCCGCGCAGCCACAGCAGCCGCGAGAACCAGAGCCCACCGAGCACGGTCAGCCCGACCAGCGCCAGCCAGACCAGGCCGCCGCCGTCGAGATCGCCGGTCAACCTGATCAGGAAGGCGTTCCACGACTGGTTGCTGGAGAACGCGAGCCCGCCGATCCGGGTGGTGTCGGAGACCAGCGAAGTCCAGTACTCCGTGGCCGAGTGCGGCGAGACCAGGAAGCCGACAAGGACCGTGGCGGCGAACGAGCCCCCGGCGTACAGCAGCGCCTTCCATTGCCGGGTGAAGACCAGCAGCCCGAGGAAGACGAGCGGGGTCAGCTTCACCCCGGCCGCCAGCCCGATCCAGATCCCGCGACGGGAGTGCTTGAGCTCGAGTACGTCGTACAGGATCAACGCGCAGAGCATCAGATTGACCTGGCCGAATCCGAGCGTCTCGCGGACCGGCTCGAGCAGCAGCGAGCCGGCGACGACCGCCAGCAGCAGCGCGGAAGGAATGCCGCGTCCCAGTGACAGCCGCCACACGAAGACGAGGCTGACCACGGTGCCGACCGTCCACAGAGCGACCGCAAAAGGCCAGGGCAGCAACGCGAACGGGACCATCACGACAGCGGCGAACGGCGGATAGGTGAACGGCAGCCCCGCCAGCCGCGCGTCGTACAAGGTCGAAGCGTCGTCAAGGAGGGTTCGGCCGCCGAGGCGGTACACCTTCAGGTCGACCAGCGAGTGCTGCCAGAGCATCGGCAGAATGATGCCGGCGGCAACACAGATCGCTAAGGCCGCCGCCCACCTCAGTTTGGTCCGCACAGCAGGAATCCTGGCACGGTGGGGAGGCCACCACACCAGGACCCGCGGCCGAGCCAGGGTCTCAGCGCCGTTCGCCCCGACCCGCTGACGCGATGTTCGCCCGATGGCGCCCAATAAGTCCGCTATCGGGCGAGAAACCTGTCAGTGGCCGAACAACCCGCCAGCGCATTGCAGCTTCAGCAGATTCTGGGGAGTTGTTCTCCGATCGGGGTGTCCACGACGCGGGTGGCGCCGAAGGTGGTCTTGGTGACGACCATGCCGGGATGGTCCGTGACGCATTCGCCGATGACGGCGGCGTCGGCGCCCAGTGGATGGGCGCGCATGGTGGCGAGCAACTCGTCGGCCTGGTCGCGGGCGACGATCGCGAGCAGCTTGCCCTCGTTGGCGACGTACAGCGGGTCCAGGCCGAGGAACGAGCAGGCGTTGGCGACGGTTTCGGGGATGGGCAGGTCGCTTTCGGTCAGCTCGATGCCGACTCCGGCCGCTTTGGCGATCTCGTTGAGCGAGGTGGCGACGCCACCGCGGGTCGGGTCGCGCAGTACGTGCAGGTCGGGGGTGGTGTCGAGCATCGCCGCGACCAGGCCGTTGAGAGGGGCGCAGTCGGAGACGACCTCGGTGCCGAACGAGATGCCTTCGCGGACGCTCATGATGGCGATGCCGTGGACACCGATCATGCCGCTGATGATCACGACGTCACCCGGTGCGGCCCGCTGCGGGCGGATGTCGACGCCCTCGCGAACCAGGCCGATGCCGGCGGTGTTGATGTAGACGCCGTCGCCATGTCCGGAGTCGACGACCTTGGTGTCGCCGGTCGCGATGATCACGCCGGCCCCGCTCGGCCGCCTGCCCGAGGTCCTTCGCGATCCGGCCGACGACGGAGAGCTCGACGCCTTCTTCGAGGATGAACCCGCAGGACAGGTACGCCGGCTGGGCGCCCGACATGGCGAGATCGTTCACGGTCCCGTTGACCGCGAGGTCACCGATGCTGCCGCCCGGGAAGAAGAGCGGCTGGACCACGAACGAGTCGGTCGAGAACGCCAGCCGGGCGCCGCCCAGCGTGACCACCGCCGAATCCGTCAACCCCTCCAGCAACGGATTCGAGAACGCCGGTACGAACAGGTGCTCGATCAACTCCCCCGACATCTGTCCGCCGCCCCCGTGCCCCATCACCACCCGCGGGTGATCACGAAGCGGCAGCGGACAGGTCCATCCGTCGAAATTCGGCGGCTGGAGCTCAGGCATTGCTGGGTCCGGAAGCATTACTTGCTCAGCCAACAGAACTCACCTCTTTGTTGTCGGCGGAGGTCTGCTGCGATGCGGCCGGAGAGGTAGCAGACGGCGAGGTCGCACCGGCCAGAGAGTTGTCACCCATCGCGGTGGGTGCAGGAGTTGGGGTTTGCAGGCGGCGGTAGAGGTAGTAGGCGGCGCAGGCGCCTTCGGAGGAGACCATGGTGGCGCCGAGGGGGTTTCGGGGGGTGCAGAGCGTGCCGAAGGCTTCGCACTCGTGCGGTTTGATGTGGCCCTGGAGGACCTCGCCGCTGCGGCAGACGGTCGACTCCTCGGTCTTGATGTCGCGAACCTGGAACCTGTACTCCGCGTCGTACTCGCGATAGCGCTCGGACAGCCGCCAGCCGCTCTGCGGGATCATCCCGATCCCCCGCCAGGCTCTGTCGGTGGTCTCGAACACGTCCGCCAGCATCGCCTTCGCCGCCGGGTTGCCCTCGTCGCGAACCGCCCTGCGATAAGCGTTCTCCAGCGTGTGTTCGCCCTTCTCCAGCTGGATCACCGTGCGCAGGATCCCGGCCAGGATGTCCAACGGCTCGAAGCCGGTGACGACGATCGGCACCTTGTACTTCTCGGCCAGCTCCGGATACTCCTCCACTCCCATCACGCTGCACACGTGCCCGGCCGCGAGAAACGCCTGCACCCGGCAGTTCGGCGACTGCATGATCGCCTCGATCGCCGGTGGCACCCGCACGTGCGACACCAGCAGGCTGAAATTCTCGATGCCGAGCTTCTTCGCCTGGTACACCGTCATCGCGTTCGGCGGCGCGGTCGTCTCGAACCCGATCCCGAAGAACACCACCTGCTTGTCCGGGTTCTCCCGGGCCAGGTTCAGCGCGTCCAGCGGCGAGTACACCACCCGGACGTCGCCGCCCTCACTCTTGATCCGGAACAGGTCCCGCCCACTGCCCGGCACCCGCAGCATGTCACCGAAGGAACAGAAGATGACGCCGGGCTGGGACGCGATCTCCAGCGCCTTGTCGATGATCTCCAACGGCGTCACACACACCGGACAGCCCGGCCCGTGGATCATCTCGACCCCGTCCGGCAGCAACTGGTCGATGCCATGCCGCACGATCGTGTGCGTCTGACCGCCGCAGACTTCCATCATCGCCCACGGCTGGGTGACGGTCGCGTGGATCTGGTCGACCAGCCGCTTGGCCAGCGCCGGATCGCTGAACTCCGCCAGATACTTCATGCCGTTTCCTCCTTCGAGTACTCCGTGCCGGGTGGCCGGCGTTCTCCGGCCTGCTGCGCGGCGATCCCCCAGTGATCGCCGAACTCCTCCTCCAGGGCGCCCAGCGACCGGTAGAGGTCCAGCGACTGCATCGCCGACTCCTCGTCCAGCCGCTGCAGGGCGAAGCCGACGTGCACGATCGTGTACTCACCGACCTGTAGGTCGGGCAGATACGCCAGGCAGACGTCCTTGATCACCCCGCCGAAGTCGACCTTGCCCATCCGGGTGTCGTCCTGATCGCGGATCTCCACCACTCTTCCCGGGACTGCTAGACACATGCTGCTTCCTCCTTCCGTGGCGGGACGCGGGCCGCGACGGCCAGCTGCCCGAGTGCGAGACCTGCATCAGTAGGCGGCACCCGGCACGGCCGCAATACCTTGAAACCTGCCCTCGACAATGCCCTGTTACTTGCTGACAGCAACAACCGGTTGACGAACACTCCACCCGACAACGCGACGGTGTCCAGCCCGGACACCGACCTGACCTGGTCGGCGATCGTCACCATCACGTCCGCGACGGCCCGATGGAAGCGCGCCCCGATCACGCCGGCCTCCACTCCGTCCAGAACGTCCCGTACTACGGCCGCCAGCACCGGCGCCGGATCGATGACCCCGGCCCCGACCGCGAACTCGTACCCCGGCTCGTCCCGATGATCGACAGCCAACCCCTCCAGCTCGATCGCCGCCTGAGCCTCGTACCCGACCCGATGACACACACCGGCCAGTGACGACACGGCGTCGAACAACCGACCCATACTCGACGTCGGCGCACAGGCGATATCGCGCTCCAGCTGCACCCGCAACAACTCCTGCTCGGTGCAAGCGCGAACAGCCGGCAGCCGCGCATCCCACGGCAGACCAGCCGCCCGGAGATGCGACAACGCCATCCGGCAGGGATTCAGTACGCCGGCGTCGCCACCCGGCAACTGCACATACTTCAGATGCGCGTACCGCTCGAACCCCTCGTAGTCCGCCAGCAGCACCTCGCCGCCCCAGACCGCCCCGTCGTCGCCGTATCCGGTCCCGTCGAACGCGAACCCGATCACCCGGGCCCCGTCGTACCCGTGCTCAGCCAGCACCGACGCGATGTGCGCATGGTGATGCTGTACGCCGACCACCGGCCGCCCATCGGCGTGCAGCTCGGCCCACTGCCGAGACCTGTACGACGGGTGCTTGTCGGTCACGAGCACCTCGGGCCGCACCCCGGTCAACTCCTCGAGATGCTGCTCGGCGCGCTCGAAGGCCTGCAGGGTCGACAGATCATCCATGTCGCCCACGTGCGCCGAAAGCCACGCGTAGCGGTCGTCTCCCAGGCAGAACGTGTTCTTCAGATCCCCACCTACCGCCAACGTGGGCCGGACCGGCACCGGCAACGCGATCGGGAACGGCGCGTAGCCCCGCGACCGGCGGATCGGCAGCTCGACGCCGTCGACCATCCGCACCACCGAGTCGTCACAGGGCACGTGGATCGGCCGGTCGTGGCCGAGCCACGCATCCGCCAGCAGCCCAAGGCGATCCCACGCCTCTTCGTCGGAGGTCACGATCGGCTCGCCGGAGAGGTTGCCGCTGGTCAGCACCAGCACACACGGCCCTGGCTGGTCGAACAGCAGGCGATGCAACGGCGTGTACGGAAGCATGATGCCGAGATCCGGATTGCCCGGCGCCACCTGGTCGGCCAGGCAGGTCCCCGGCCGGCGGCGAACCAGCACGATCGGCCGCCGGTGGTCGGTGAGCAGTCGCGCCTCGTCCTCGTCGACGAACGCGAGCCGCCGCGCGGTGTCCAGATCCGCAGCCATCACGGCGAACGGCTTGTCCCCGCGATCCTTGCGCTTGCGCAGGGTCTCGACGGCGGCCGGGTCGGACGCGTCGCAGGCGAGGTGGAACCCACCCAGGCCTTTCACGGCAAGGATCGAGCCGGCGTCGAGCAGCCGATGCGCGCCGGCCAACGCGTCCTCGTCGTACCGCGGATCTTCACCAGGCGCGGCCAGCTCCAGCCTGGGGCCGCAGTTCGGGCACGCGATCGGCTGGGCATGGAACCTGCGGTCGGCCGGATCGGCGTACTCGTGGGCGCAGTCCGGGCACAGCTCGAACGACGCCATCGTGGTGGTCGGCCGGTCGTAGGGCAGGCCGGTGATGATGGTGAAGCGCGGCCCGCAGTTCGTACAGGTGATGAAGGGATGGCGGTACCGCCGGTCGCCCGGATCCGCGAATTCGGCCAAGCAGTCGTTGCAGGTGGCAACATCTGGTGAGACCAGGGTCCGTCCCGGGCCGGTCGCCGAACTCCGGATCACGAAGGCCGTTCCGCCCACCACGGCGAGCTCGGTCGACAGCACCCGCTCGACCACGGCCAGCGGTGGTGCGTCCGTGCTCAAGCGCGCGGTGAAGCGCTCGACAGCCACCCGGGCGCCTTCGATCTCGACGACGACGCCGGACGAATTGTTGGCGACCTCACCGGACAGCCCGAGCTCCCTGGCCAGCGCATAGACGAACGGACGGAAACCGACGCCCTGAACCGCGCCGGAGACGGTGATCCGGGCACGGACGCGGACAGTTTCATCGCTCGTGGGACCCACCACCCAGACTGGAATTGTCAGCTCGATGTTCGGATCAGGCCGCTCGCAATGGCGAATTCGGTCATCAACGGATTCTTTCGCAGCGTAGACCCGATAACCAGCCCACACCAGATCGGCAGAGATTTCGGGGAAGAGCTGAAAACTTTTCTCTTTCAACCGGTTGTCGGTGGCCCGAAGATGGCGTGCACCCGGCGCAGGTCGCGCAGTCGTGGTTCGGTGTCGCCGCGCAGCCAGCGGCTGATGGTCCGGACCGAGACACCGATCCGGCTCGCGGCCGCCTCCTGGGAGAGGCCTTGGCGACCGAGTACTGCGTTGAGCCAGGCGGCGAACGGCTCGTCCCCGACCCGCGGACTCGTGGTCCGGCCGGCGCCGTGCAGGACCTCTACCTCGACGCCATCAGGGAAGATCCGAACCGTCACGTCGAAGGCGCCGTTGTCCGGTCCGGCCGCAGCCAGCATGGCGTCGGTGATGGCGTGGTAAAGCGCCGCACCCTCGGCCGGCTCCAGCATCATGGGCTCAAGTGCCTCGCGGACGAAGATCTCGGCGTCCGGCAGCGAGCCCGGCCGAGCCGGGAAGGTGTGGGCGACGACGACCACCGGCGAGACGAGCAGGCCGAAGTCGCCGCCCGGCAGGGGATCGTCGGACATCTCAGCACGGGCTCTCGGAGGATGCGTCGGTAGTCAACGGTAGCCGCCTGCCCGCGCCCCGTCGACAGGTTGACAATTCAGCCGGAAATGCCTCGCGTCAGGGTGCCGGAGCGCTGGACATTGTCGCGGAATCCCGGAATCCCGGATTTCCCGAACCTGCCATTAATACCCGACACAAGTGTCTGTCCCCGTGCGGATTCCGGACGTAGCGTCGAAGGAACTCCCCGAGGAGGCTACGTGCGATGTCGATGACCCTGGAACCGGAGCAGGCGCAAGAAACAGCCGACGAGGGTGTTGTTCACATCCTCTGGATGAACGGCGGACTCAGCTGTGACGGAGACTCCGTCGCACTCACCGCGGCCACCCAGCCGAGTATCGAAGAGATCGTGCTCGGCGCGCTGCCGGGCCTACCCAAGATCGCGGTGCACTGGCCGCTGATCGACTTCGAGTGCGGCCCCGAGACGGGTGCCGACAACTTCATCGAGTGGTGGCACAAGGCCGACCGCGGTGAACTCGAACCGTTCGTCCTGGTGGTCGAGGGCTCGATCCCGAACGAGGCGATCAAGTCTGAGGGTTACTGGGCCGGGTTCGGCAACAACCCGGCGACCGGGCAGCCGATGAAGACCTCCGAGTGGCTCGACCGGCTGGCCCCGAAGGCGACCGCGGTGGTTGCCGTCGGCACCTGCGCGGCGTACGGCGGGATCCACGCGATGGCGGGCAACCCGACCGGCGCGATGGGCGTGCCCGACTACCTCGGCTGGAGCTGGAAGTCGAAGGCCGGACTGCCGATCGTCTGCGTGCCGGGCTGCCCGATCCACCCCGACAACCTGTCCGAGACGCTCGTCTACCTGCTCTACCAGGTGGCCGGCCAGGCCCCGATGATCCCGCTCGATGCCGAACTGCGACCGCAATGGCTGTTCGGCCGGACCGTGCACGAGGGCTGTGACCGGGCCGGCTACTACGAGCAGGGCGACTTCGCCAAGGAGTACGGCTCGCCGAAGTGCCTGGTGAAACTCGGCTGCTGGGGGCCGGTGGTGAACTGCAACGTGCCCAAGCGCGGCTGGATCAACGGCGTCGGCGGCTGCCCCAACGTGGGCGGTATCTGCATCGCCTGCACGATGCCGGGCTTCCCCGACAAGTTCATGCCCTTCATGGACGAACCACCGGGCAGCAAGGTGTCCGTCGCGGCCAGCACGGTCTACGGCACGGTCATCCGCCGGCTCCGCAAGATCACCCAGAACACCGCGAACAAAGAGCCCAAATGGCGCCACAAGGGCTCGGAGCTCGCTACCGGCTACAAGAAGGTCTGGTAAGCAATGACCACCACCGAACCGAAGGTCGGCCAGCACCTCGAGCCCGATGCGGGCAAGGATTCCGACGTCGTCGAGATGGCCTGGGACCCGATCACCAGGATCGTCGGCAGCCTGGGTATCTACGCCAAGGTGAACTTCAAGAACAAGACGGTCGAGGAGTGTCACAGCACCTCGTCGATCTTCCGCGGCTACAGCATCTTCATGAAGGGCAAGGATCCGCGCGACGCGCACTTCATCACCAGCCGGATCTGCGGCATCTGCGGCGACAACCACGCGACCTGCTCGGTCTACGCCCAGAACATGGCGTACGGCGTCGCGCCGCCACACCTCGGAGAGTGGATCGTCAACCTCGGCGAAGCCGCGGAGTACATGTTCGACCACAACATCTTCCAGGAGAACCTGGTCGGGGTGGACTACTGCGAGCGGATGGTCAAGGAGACCAACCCCGGCGTGCTGGAGCTGGCGAACCGGACCGAGGCGCCGCACGCCGGCGACCACGGCTACAAGACCATCGGCGACATCATGCGCTCGCTGAACCCGCTCGAGGGCGACTTCTACCGCGAGGCGCTGCACGTCAGCCGCTACACCCGGGAGATGTTCTGCCTGATGGAGGGACGCCACGTCCACCCGTCGACGCTCTACCCGGGCGGCGTCGGCACGGTCGCGACGATCCAGCTGTTCACCGACTACCTGACCCGGCTGATGCGCTACATCGAGTTCATGAAGAAGGTCGTGCCGCTGCACGACGACCTGTTCGACTTCTTCTACGAGGCTTTGCCCGGCTACGAGCACGTAGGCGAGCGGCGCATCCTGCTCGGCTGCTGGGGCAGCCTGAACGACCCGGCGATCTGTGACTTCAAGTACGAGAACATGGATGCCTGGGGCAAGCGGATGTTCGTCACCCCCGGCGTCATCGTGGACGGCAAGCTGGTCACCAACAACCTGGTGGACATCAACCTCGGGATCCGGATCCTGCTCGGCAGCTCGTTCTACGACGACTGGGCCGGCGGCGACCACGAGAAGTTCGTCGACAGGGACCCGCTGGGCAACCCGGTCGACGTCCGGCACCCGTGGAACCAGCACACCATCCCGAAGCCGCAGAAGCGCGACTTCGCGAACGCGTACAGCTGGACGATGTCGCCGCGCTGGTTCGACGGCAAGGACCACCTCGCGCTCGACACCGGCGGCGGTCCGATCGCCCGCCTCTGGTCGACCGCGCTGTCCGGACTGGTCAACACCGATTACATCCAGGCCACCGGTCACAGCGTCAAGATCCAGCTCCCCCGGACGGCGCTCAAGCCGGCCACGGAGTACGAATGGAAGATCCCGCGCTGGAGCAACGCGCTCGAGCGGAACCGGGCGCGGACCTACTTCCAGGCGTACGCCGCCGCGCTCGCGCTGCACTTCTGCGAGAAGGCGATGGCCGAGGTCAGGGCCGGCCGGACCGAGACCTGGACGCCGTTCAAGGTGCCGGACAACGCGATCTCGTGCGGCTTCACCGAAGCCGTCCGCGGCGTGCTCTCGCACCACATGGTGATCCGCGACGGCAAGATCGCGAACTACCACCCGTATCCGCCGACCCCGTGGAACGGCAGCGTGCGGGACAGCTACGGGACACCCGGTCCATACGAGGACGCGGTCCAGAACACGCCGATCTTCGAGGAGAATCCACCGGATCGGTTCAAGGGCATCGACATCATGCGGGCGGTCCGTAGTTTCGACCCCTGCCTGCCGTGTGGCGTGCACATGTACGTCGGCAACGGGAGAGAGAAAACGCATCTCCATTCGCCAACACTCGCGGTGAAGCCTTACTGAGATGGACCGACGCGACGCGCAAGCGCTGAGCGAACGGATCGACGTGCTGCTGGACGAAGTTCAGCGGCGCGCCGAGCCGGCGGTCACCGAGAAGGTCGAGGAGCTGGTCCGCGCCGTGTTGTCCCTGCACGGCGCGGGCCTCGAACAGCTGCTCGCCCGGCTGGACCAGGCCCAGGTCCGCGATCTACTGACCGATGACCTGGTCACCGGCATGCTGCTCCTGCACGACCTGCATCCGGATGACGTGGCTACCAGGATTCAAGGCGCGCTGGACAGCGTTCGGCCCTACCTGGGCTCGCACGCCGGCGGGATCGACTACCTCGGCATCGACGACGACGGCATCGTCCACCTGCGGTTGCAGGGCAGCTGTGAAGGCTGTCCGGGATCGACCGCGACGGTGCGCCTGACCGTCGAGAACGCAGTACTGGATGCCGCTCCTGAGGCGGTTGCCGTCGATGTCGAAGGGATGGTCGCGGCGAAAAAGCAGACGCTGTTGACGATCGAGCCCTACTCGACCAGGCCGGATGGTCGCGGCAGCCAGGACAGCGAGGGCTGGCATCGGGTGGACCTGGTCACCGCACCGGGACAGCTGCAGAAGCTGATGGTCGCCGACCTGGAGCTGCTGATCGCCAACCTCGACGGCACTTTCGTTGCTTATCGCAACAGCTGCCCGGTCTGCTCGTCGGTCCTGCAGCACGGCAAGCTGGACGGCGATCAGCTCACCTGTCCGCGCTGCACTGCCGAGTACGACGTACGCCTGGCCGGCCGAGCGCTGGCACCCGTCGGAGCACCTGCCCTCGAAGCATTGCCGCTGTTGCCGGACGGTACCGGCTGGAAGGTCGCGATCCCGGGGAGGCAGCCCGCGTGAGGCCTTCGTCGACGCTGCGGGCGTTAGCGCGGGACAAACCGCTCGCACGCCCGGGCCCAGCACCGCAGGACATCGACCCGGTCGCGGTGCTGCGCGGGTTCACGGGTGGGGTACGGCAGCAGTTGGCGCCCGGTGAGCAGTGCGAGATGTGCGCCGTACCGATCGGGCCGCAGCACCAGCACATCGCCGACGTACCGGATCACCGGCTGCTGTGCACGTGCCGGCCGTGCTACCTGCTCTTCAACGTGGAATCGGCCTCCCGCGGCCATTACCGCGCAGTACCGGAGAATTATCGCTTCAACGCGGACTTCTCGATGACGTCGGCGCAGTGGGAGGCGCTCGGGATCCCGGTGAACCTGGCGTTCATGTTCCACCAGACCGACCAGGACAAGCACGTCGCGTTCTATCCAAGCCCGGGTGGCGCCACCGAATCGCTGCTCGACCTGGCCAGCTGGGACGAGGTGGTCGCCGCGGATCCCGTGCTGGACGGCCTGATCACGGATGTCGAGGCAGTACTGCTGCGCCGGCTGGACGACGGGTTCGAGTGCTACCTGGTGCCGATCGACTCATGCTACGAGCTGGTCGGGATCGTCCGGCAGTACTGGGAGGGTTTCGCGGGCGGTGAGGAGGTCTGGGGACGGATCGACGAATTCTTCGCGAGCGTGAAGGAGCGTTGCCGTGGTTGATCTCGACTTCACCTGCACCGGCGCGGACGCCGACCGGTACGCCGCGACGCCGAACGTCCTGCTGCACCTGCGCATCACCGAGACGACTGGTACGCCGGTGCACGCGCTCGCGTTGCGCTGCCAGATCCGGATCGAGCCGATCCGGCGCCGCTACGACGACGAGGAAGGCGCCGCCCTCGCCGACCTTTTCGGCGATCGGGCCCGCTGGGGTGAGACGGTGAAACCGCTGCAACTGGCCTTCGTCACCCAGATGGTGCCCGGCTTCACCGGAACGACCGAGGTGGATCTGCACCTGCCGTGCAGCTACGACTTCGATGTCGCCGCGCACAAGTATCTCTACGCACTCCGCGATGGCGGCGCGCCCCTACTGCTGCTTTTCAACGGCACGATCTTTACCGGCAAGCCCGGAACTCTCTCGGTGACTCCGGTGGCGTGGGAGAAGGAGACGTCGTACGCCCTGCCGGTGCCGGTCTGGCGGGAGGCGATGGATCTGCACTTCCCCGGTGCGGCCTGGCTGAGGCTGCGGCGGGAGACGTTCGACAAGCTCTACGACTACCGGGCCCGCGAGGCCTTGCCTGGTTGGGATGACGCGATCGAACGGCTGCTGAAGGAGAAGCTGGAATGAGTTCTTCCATCGAAGGGGCTCAGACTTCTTCTTTTGAGAGTGTTCAGCAGATCGCGGATGCCTTGCTGTTCGAGGGGTACGTGCTCTACCCGTATCGGGCGTCCGACGGGAAGAACCGGGTGCGCTGGCAGTTCGGCGTACTGATGCCGCCTGCCTATGGACTCGTCGACCCATCAGAACGCACCTGGTCGCAGACCGACTGCTTGCTCGATGGTGGAGACGCTGAGCTCACCGTGCGGATCCGCTTCCTGCAGGCGCAACGGCGTACGGTGCTGGACGCTGCCGGGGGCGAGGTCGACTCCTTGCAGACCGAGGACGCGTCGTACGTGCCGTGGGACGAGGCGGTGGAGCGATACGTCGACATTTCGGTGTCGCTGGGCGACCTGCCGTGTGAGCGCGACTTCGAGATCCCCGGTGGGGTCGAGGACGAAGTGATCGGTGCGGTCGGGTCGTTGCGACGGACCAGACAGCCACTTGCCGGAGTACTTGCCCTGAGCAAGGAAGAGCTGCCCGGACCGTACGGCGTCAACCGGTTACGGCTGCGGGTGGAGAACCGTAGTACCGGCGACGACGCCGACCGCATCGGGGCGCTGCGGCAGGCGTTGATCGCGCATCACCTGCTCGTCGCTGCCGAGGGGTGCCGCTTCATCTCGTTGCTCGAACCGCCGGAGTGGGCGAGCGGCTACGTGGCCGACTGCGAGAACCTCGGGATCTTCCCGGTACTGGCCGGCGACCTGCTGTTGTCGTCGCCGATCATCCTCTACGACCACCCGCAGATCGCGCCGGAGTCGCAGGGAGACCTGTTCGACGCGACCGAGATCGACGAGATCCTCAGCCTGCGGACGATGACCCTGACCGAGGAGGAGAAACGTGAGGTCCGTGGTACCGATCCGCGCGCCGCGGCGATGCTGGAGAGGGTCGACTCGATGCCGCAGGAGATCCTGGACCGGCTGCACGGCACGGTTCGCTACCTTCGCAATGTCACCACCCCCGAACCGGCCCCTGCCGACGCGCCCTGGTGGGATCCCGGCAACGACGCCTCGGTATCCCCCGAGACCGACACGGTGATGGTCGGCGACGTTGCTGTCGGCAACGGAGTACGGGTCCGGTTGCGGCCCGGCATCCGGCGGGCCGACGCGCAGGACATGTTCCTGGCGGACCGGGTCGGCACCGTGGTCGCCGTTTTGTCGGACGTCGACGGTGAGACGCATATCGCCGTCGCACTCGATGGCGAGGAGGGCGAGGTGCAACGCTCACACGGCCGGTACCTCTACTTCAGCCCGGACGAGATCGAGCCGCTGGTGAGTACGCGATGAGGATCCTGGTGGCCGGCCTCGGCAACGTGTTCTGCTCCGACGACGCCTTCGGGGTCTCGGTGGTGGAGAAGCTCGCCGGGCAGGAATGGCCGGTAGGCGTCGAAGTACGAGACTTCGGCATCCGCGGGATCCACCTGGCGTACCAACTGCTCGAGCCGTACGACCTCGTCGTACTCGTCGACGCCGTCCATCGGGACGGACCGCCCGGCACCCTGTACGTCGTCGAGGCCGAGCCGCCGGCCGAGCCCGGCCCCGACGTCAGCATGGACGCGCACGATCTGGCGCCCGACGCCGTGCTCTCGCTTGTTCCGCGACTTGGTGGGACCTTGGGAACGGTGGTCGTGGTCGGCTGCGAACCGGCCGAGCTGGGAACCGGGATCGGACTCACCCCCGCGGTCGAGGGTGCTGTCGAGACCGCCGCACAACTGGTGACCGACCTGGTCATCGGCCATGCCACCACATCGGCCCAGGCGCCGGTGGGGGCGACAGAAGGGAAGTCGTGATGCGCTGGGTATTCCTCGGAATCGTCGTCGCAGTCGTGCTCGGAGTCGGCTACGGGGTCGTCCCCGACACGCTGCGGTATCTCCGGCTCCGGAACATGTAGCGGCCTATGTGTCTGGGCATCCCGGGACGCATCGTCGCCACCACCCCGGGCCTCGACCTCGGTCAGGTCGAGGTCGCCGGCGTGGTGCGCGAGATCAACCTCGCCCTGCTGGACGGACCGTTCGTCGAGGGTGAGTACATCTTGATCCACAGCGGCTTCGCGCTCGAACGCATGAGCCCGGAGCGGGCGGCGGACGCCCTGGCGTTCTTCGGCGGCGACTGATGACGACCGGTCCGGTGTTGTTCGCCCGGTACGCACTTGCCCCGAACCGCCTGGGGTATTGCGGCCCTGCGGACAGCGCCGCACTGCTCGCCGCGGGCTCAGCGGCTGGATCTGCGCCTGGTTCTGCGGGTGGTTCTGCGGGTGGATCTGCGGGTGGTTCTGCGGGTGGTTCTGCGCCTGGTTCTGCGGGTGGTTCTGCGGGTGGTTCTGCGGCTGGTTCTGCGGGTGGATCTGCGCCTGGTTCTGCGGGTGGTTCTGCGGGTGGTTCGAGAGAGGCGAGTGCTCGGGGGGCGACCGCCTCCAACGGGGAGGCTGTCGCCGTACTGCGGGAGTTGGCGCGGCAGTTCGAGGGGGCCTGGCCTTATCTGGAGCTGATCGCCCGCGCGACCGGGATCCGCGACCCGCTCGACGCGCGGGTGGTGGAGGCGTACTGGGTCGGCAATCCCCTGCTGGAGGACGTCGGCAAACCGTTCAAGGCGGGCGGGATGCCGCATCACAGCTACCAGGTGTTCTCGGTCTACCCGTGGGCCGACCTGCTCGCGGACGAACGCAGTACGGGCCAGGCTTTGCATGTCCTCGACCAGTGCCGGATTCGCTGGGGCCGGGTCATCGCCGACACCGGCGACCAGGTCGTCGTCGAATCCCGCCCGTTGACCTGGAACGGCCAGCTCCTGGCCCTTGGTGTGCTCCGCCAGGAAACGGTGATCCGCTCCGCCGACGGCATCGACCTCCTCGGCCGACTACAGCCCGGCGACTGGGTCTCCCTGCACTGGCAATGGATCTGCGACCGCCTCGACCTCCCCCGCCTGACCGCCCTACGCGACTATTCGGCGTACCACCTGGAAATCACCAACAACCGCCTCGCCCTGGTTTAGCGGAGCGCCTCGCTCTGGTCTAGCGGAGCGCCTCGCCCTCGTTTACCGGCGGCGCCTCACCCTTGTTTACCGGCGGCGCCTCACCCTCGTTTACCGGCGGCGCCTCGCCCTCGTTTACCGGCGGTGCTCGACCTGGTTTAGCGGCGGCGCCTCGCCCTCGTTTACCGGCGGCGCCTCACCCTCGTTTACCGGCGGCGCCTCACCCTCGTTTACCGGCGGCGCCTCACCCTCGTTTACCGGCGGCGCCTCACCCTCGTTTACCGGCGGCGCCTCACCCTCGTTTACCGGCGGCGCCTCACCCTCGTTTACCGGCGGCGCCTCACCCTCGTTTACCGGCGGTGCTCGACCTGGTTTAGCGGCGTTGCGGGGCTCGGGCTGGTACGTCGGGGCCGAGGATCCAGTTGCCAGTCGCGATCGCGGGGCGCTGGGTCGTGCTGCGGTGGGCGTTGAGGTGATCCGGCTCCCAGTGGGTCGGCTCCTCGGTGAGGCCGAGCAGGTACGTGACGGTGCAGTCGAGCGCCGCCGCCAACTCGGGCAGCCGGACGACATCCACACCAGCGCCGTGCTCGAAGCTGCTCAGAGTCTTGTTGGTCGTCCGGATCCCCCGCCGGCCAAGCCTGGTGACGACCTGCTTCTGGGTCAGCCCCAACTGCAGGCGACGGATCCGCAGGCGATGCGAGACGATCAGGTGCCGGTCGACGTACAGGTCGTCCTTGTCACTGAACATGCGGCCCCCTCCCGTCCCTGCCACCATCCTCCGGGCCGGAGAGTCCGTCAATCACCCAGACTCAGCGGTCCATCTCCGCAAGCGCATGCACGGTGTACCGAGCGAAGTTGAACACCGGCGCCCGCCCGAGGAGCCGCTCGAACTCCTCATGCGAGTCGACGTCGTAGATCCACGCCCCACCATGCGATCCGACAACGTGGTATCGGGACAGCACCTTCCCCTCCCGCTGCAGGCGTTCGCCGTACTCCGGCATCGATCCCACCGCACGAGCCATCTCCGGCGAGAGCAAACTCAGCTCCATCTGCCAGATCACCAGAAACTTCACGCCCACCTCCCGACTCAGAACTCGAGTCTAGAGCGAGTACTCCCCACGCCGCTCGCGCGTCGCTGCTCCCACGCCGCTCCTGCGTCGCTGCTTTCACCCGCCCAGGGATCGCGGCCCCTCCATCGCCCCCGCAGGACGGACGTCTTTGTGCACCAGCCTGAGCACTCCGCCCCCGGAAAACGCTCACCGGATGCACAAAGGCAGGCAACCGATGCGGGCGTTCCGCGCCTTTGTGCGCGGCCTGAGTATGCGATCGGCCCGGAACACTCATCCGATGCACAAAGACATCCCTGCCGCAGGCAACGGGGCCGGGGGCGGGGCCTCCCCAGGCCCCCACGCAACCACCACCTGGGCAATCCACGCTCGCCCGGCTGCCCCGAGCCCCAATCAGGTTCCGCGCACCGACGTGGCCGAGCGGCGACGCAGGAGCCGCGACCCACAGGCGGGTGGGAGCGGCGACATAGGAGCTGCGTGGGATTCACCCATCCACCTTCATCGCCCGACCGCAGTCGTCGAGCGGCGACGCAGGAGCCGCGACCCACAGGCGGGTGGGAGCGGCGACATAGGAGCAGCGTGGGAAGGCTCAGGAGCGCAGGTGGAGCCTTCGGGCTGCCTCGGCGATCGAGCCGGAGACGGACGGGTAGACGGTGAACGACTGGGCCATCTGGTCGACCGTCAGCCGGGCGCCGACCGCGAGCGAAATCGGGTGGATCAGCTCGCTAGCCCGCGGAGCCACCACCACCCCGCCCACGATGATCCCCGTGTTCGGCAGGCAGAAGAGTTTGATGAAGCCATCGCGCACACCCTGCATCTTCGCCCGGGCGTTGTCCGCGAGCGGCACCTTGACGACCATCGCAGTACTGCCACCCGCATCCAGCACGGCCTGGGTCAGCCCGACCGTCGCGATCTCGGGCGCGGTGAAGACGTTCGAGGACACGGTCGACTGGTTCAGCGGGGCGACCGCGTCACCGAGGGCGTGGGACATCGCGATCCGGCCCTGCATCGCGGCTACCGAGGCGAGCATCAGTACGCCGGTGCAGTCGCCCGCCGCGTACACCCCGCGCGCCGACGTACGGGAGACCCGGTCGACGGTGATGAAGCCGCCGTCGCCGAGCGACACGCCCGACTCGACGAGCCCCATGTCTTCGGTGTTCGGGAGGGACCCGACCGCCAGCAACGCGTACGAGCCCTCGACCGTCCGGCCATCCGTGAGCGTCACGATGACCCCGTCGCCCTGCCGGCGTACCGACTCGGCCCGGGACTTGCCGAGCACGGTCATACCGCGCCGCTTGAAGACGTCCTCGAGCACCTCGGCCGCGTCCTGGTCCTCGCCTGGCAGGACCCGGTCCCGCGAGGAGACCAGCACCACGTCGCTGCCGAGCGCGTCGTACGCGCTGGCGAACTCCGCGCCCGTAACGCCTGACCCGACAACAATCAGCCGCTCGGGGAGCTCTTCGAGCTCGTAGACCTGCTCCCAGGTCAGGATCCGCTCGCCGTCCGGTTCGGAGCCGGCCAGGATGCGCGGCCTTGCCCCGGTGGCGATCAGGACCACGTCGGCCTCGAGCCGCTCGTCACCGACCACGACCGTCTCCGGCCCGTCGAGCCGGCCGCGGCCGTGGATCACCCGGATCTTGTCGTCGGCGAGTCGCCGCGAGATCCCCTCGGACTGGGCCGCCGCGAGCGCCTTGACCCGCTTGTTGACGACGGAGAGATCGACACGCACGGAGTTCGCCGGATCGTCGTCTCCATCCTCGAGCCGTACGCCGAGCTGGCCGGCTTCCTCGACCTCCGTCATCACCTCCGCGGTGGCGATCAGGGTCTTGCTCGGAACGCAGTCCGTGAGCACGCACGACCCGCCGATCCCGTCGGAGTCGACGACTGTCACCTCCGCCCCTAATTGGGCGGCCGCACTCGCCGCTTCGTACCCGCCAGGACCGCCACCGATGATCACAACTCGCGCCACGAGAGGCCATTGTTCCGTATCCTGTGATCTCGTGACCCTGTACGCCGCGTTTGCGTCGAATCTGG
Organism: Kribbella qitaiheensis; assembly: GCF_014217565.1. Classification (NCBI taxonomy): domain Bacteria; kingdom Bacillati; phylum Actinomycetota; class Actinomycetes; order Propionibacteriales; family Kribbellaceae; genus Kribbella; species Kribbella qitaiheensis. Next base: position 5,641,283 of record NZ_CP043661.1, on the reverse strand, counting down.
ACCCGAATCTGATGGCCGAGCGGTGCCCGTTCTCGCCCTTGCGCGGGACCGGGTGGATCGTCGGCTGGCGCCTCACCTTCGGTGGCGAGGAGCTCGGCTGGGAGGGCTCGATGGCGACCGTCGTCGAGGATCCCGCCGATCCGGGCAACCAGGTCTTCGTCGCGCTCTACGACATCAGCCCGCAGGACATCGAGCGGCTGGACGAGTGGGAGTGGATCGACCAGGGCGTCTACCGCAAGATCCAGGTCCGGGTAGCCACCCTCGACGGTGAGCAACTGGCCTGGATGTACGTCCTGAACGCCTACGAGGGCGGTCTCCCCTCGGCTCGCTACCTCGGCATCCTCGCCGAGGCGGCCGAGGCCGCCGGCGCCCCGGACGACTACGTGGCCGACCTCCGCGCCCGCCCCTGCCAGTCCTCCGGCCACTGACACGTTGCGTCCGAAGAACTGCGGGGCAGGCCCCTCGCCGCTTCGGACGCAAGGGGTGGAGACGGGCGATATCGTGCGGTGGTGACCGTCAATGAAGATGTTCGTGCCGCCGCCGAAGCCTGGCTGAGCGAGGACCCTGATCCCGATACCCGGGCCGAGCTGCAGCAGTTGCTGGAGACCGACGCCGGGGATGCACTGGCCGACCGGTTCAGCGGGAAGCTGGAGTTCGGTACTGCGGGGTTGCGGGGCGCTGTCGGCGCCGGGCCGAACCGGATGAACCGGGTGGTGGTGATCCGTGCCGCGGCCGGCCTCTGCGCCTACCTCAAGGCGAACGGGCTCACCGACGGACCCGTCCTGATCGGGTACGACGCGCGGCACAAGTCGGACATCTTCGCGCAGGACACGGCCGCTGTGGTCCGCGGCGCCGGGCTGGACGCCGTACTGCTGGACCGCCCGGCCCCGACGCCCGTGGTCGCCTTCGGGATCCAGCACCTCAAGGCGGTCGCCGGTGTCGTCGTCACGGCGTCGCACAACCCGCCGCAGGACAACGGGTACAAGGTCTACCTCGGTGACGGCTCGCAGATCGTGCCGCCGGCCGACAGCGAGATCGCCGCCGCCATCGACGCGGTCGGCCCGCTGGCATCCGTGCCACGGGGTGAAGGCTGGCAGATGGCCGGGGACGACCTGCTGGGCGCCTACCTGGACCGCATCGCGACGCTGGTCCCGGCGGACGCTCCGCGCGACCTGAACGTGGCCTACACGCCGTTGCACGGTGTCGGGCGGGCTCTGGTCGAGCAGGCCGTGGCGCGTGCGGGGTTCGCAGAACCGGCTGTGGTTGCTTCGCAGGCGGATCCGGACCCGGACTTCCCGACGGTGTCGTTCCCGAACCCGGAGGAGCCGGGCGCGATCGACGCCGCGCTGGAGCTGGCTCGCGCCCAAGGCTCCGACATCGCTGTCGCGAACGATCCCGATGCGGACCGATGCGCTGTCGCAGTACCGGATCCTGCTGCTGCCGGTGGCTGGCGGATGCTGCGCGGGGACGAGCTGGGCGGGCTGCTCGGCGAGTTCCTGTTGTCGTCCGGGCCGGACGGGGTCGCCGCCTGCTCGATCGTGTCGTCGTCGCTGCTGAGCAAGATCGCGACGGCGTACGGAGTGCGGTACGTCGACACGCTCACCGGGTTCAAGTGGATCGGACGGGTGCCGGAGCTGGTGTTCGGCTACGAGGAGGCGCTCGGGTACTGCGTCGATCCGTCGGCCGTGAAGGACAAGGACGGCATCTCGACGCTGGTGCGGGTGTTGCAGTTCGCTGCGCAGGCCAAGGCCGAGGGGCGGACTTTGCTGGATCTGCTGGACGACCTGGCGAAGAAGTACGGGCTGCACGCGACGGACCAGTTGTCCGCGCGGGTGGAGGACCTGAGCCTGATCGGGGCAGCGATGGACCGGTTGAGGGCGACGCCCCCGACCTCGCTCGGCGGACACGCGGTCGAGCAGGTCGACGACCTGAACGAAGGCACCGAGACGCTGCCGCCGACCGATGGGTTGCGCTACCACCTGTCCGAGGGTGCGCGGGTCGTCGTACGACCGTCAGGGACCGAGCCCAAGCTGAAGTGCTACCTGGAAGTCGTGATCCCGGTGGCCGGTGACGACGTCGCGGCCGCCCGCGCCCAGGCGGCGGATGAACTGGCCGCCATCAAGAAGGACCTGGCCGCCGCCGCAGGCATCTGAAACACCCGCTTGCGTCCGAACTAGCGAGGGGTCTGCCCCTCACCCCTTCGGACGCAAGCGCCGGCGAAAAGCAGGGGCCCCTGGTGAGAGGGGCCCCTGACCAAGCTGAGGTCAGCGGACGCCGGCCTTTTGCTGCTCGGCCTGCTCGGCGCGTAGTGAACTCTGCAGCGAGGAGTGCAGGATCCGCAGGGTGCTGGTGGACTGCATCAGCGCCTCTCGCTCGTCGGAGTTCCGGTTCGCGAGGTCGGTGATCTCGTTGATGCTCGCCTCGATCCGGCCGATCCGGTCGGCGACCGTGCCTTCACCGCTGCTGGCCCGGCGAACCGCCTCGGACGTGATCGTCCAGACGTCCTCGCGGTCGTTCGTACGGCGGGACAGGTCGACCATCTGGCCGAGTGCGGCCAGATCGCTGTCCACCTGGTTCCGCTCGACCGGTTTTGTCAGTCCCGCGGTGGCCTTGCGCAGCCGGGTGACATGCCCGGACAGCTCGGACCAGCTACAGGTACCACTCTTGATCTTGTCCAGCACCCGCGTGTACTCGGTGTTGAACTCGTCGTAGTTCACGATCCCTTGACTCCTGCCGTTCGTCGTTCGACACAAGACTGTAAGGCGTGCGGACCCGAAACACAGTAACCACACGATCGCAGATCGTGTACGTGTCGGCAAAACGCGAAGGCGCCCGGAATGCAGAACGCATTCCGGGCGCCTTGGTTACACGGTCGGCCGTGGTTGCCGTGCAGTGTTACCGAACTGCATCAGACTCCACCCGCCGGGTCGATCAGGAGATGCGGGTACCGGCCGCGGTGAAGGTCCGGCAGCTACCTGCGTGCTGCCCCTTGCCGTCACCGTTGTAGCCGGCCAGCGACCAGAAGTTGTGGTTGGTCCACGAGCCGTGGTCACGCGGGTAGCCCGGCATGTCACCGGAGTGCGAGACGACGTACTTCCACTGGGTCAGCAGTCCACCCGACATCGGGTAGGCCTTCTTGTTCGCGCTGATGTAGGCCGAACCGAGGCAGGAGGCCTGCAGCTCACGCCGACGGCTCTCGGCCAGGGCCGCGTCGCCGCTCATGTGCTGCTGGCGCCACCACGACGCGGTCAGGATGCTATTCATCGACTGCACGTGGTGTCCGTACTCGTGCGCGATCGTGTTGGTCGCGTACGCGACGGCGAACGTCGGGTTCTGCGCGTAGTAGTTCACGATCTGGCGCCACGGGATGTAGATCGTGCCGGATCCCGCCGAGCAGTAGAACGACGTCGGTCCGGTGACCGAGCCGCACTGGGTGTTGATGGTGTTGTAGCCGTGCACGACCAGGCCGGGCTTGACGTCATAGCGGCCGTGGGCGCGCCAGATGATCGGCCTCCACGCGGCGTACATGCAACGGACCATCTCCTGCTCGAAGTACCGGACCCGGTACTCCGTGTTCAGGGCGACGTTCGGGCGCTTGCAGCCCGAGGCCGGGATGTACGGCGTGTTGTACAGCGCGTTGTTGGCGACCGCGTTGTAGGAACTGGACGCGTTCCAGCCGGACGTCGCTTCGATGCCGCGCGTGCCGGACGTCGTCGGCGGCTTCACTGCCGCGCCCGCGATCGGGATCGGCTGTTCCGTGGCGCCGGCCGGGGTGGCCTGGGCGCTCGGGATGGCGAGGGCAGCGCAACTGGCCAGGGCGATGGCGCCCACCAGCCCGCGCAGCTTCTTGCTGGAGAGGTTGTACATACGCTCCACTCTCGAGTACTTGGGGACTAACGGAGCCATCCTGGATCACCGAAAGGTTCATCCGGGGTGGACATGGGCTCCGACGCAATCAGTTGCTGTGAAGTTCCACTCAAACTGACAGTTTCCGGCCAAAGAACCGCAGTTGGTCAGGAAGCATGCGCCGCCAGTAACCAGCGGTGTGTAGCCCGGCCTGCAGTCCACCATCGGCTCGCACCTCGGCCCGCAGGTCCTCGGTGGCGCCGGCGAACGGATCGTCGCGACCGCAGTCGATCCGTAGTGCGATGTCCTCGAGGTCGGCGGCGCGGCCGAAGAGTCGATGCTGCTCGAAGTCGGCGGGGCCGTCGTACGAGCCGGGCGTCGTGTCCTTCGCGTGGTGCCACAGAGCCGGGCTCATCGCCCCGGCCGCGACCACCCGCGGCGCCTTGACGTCGGCGGCCAGCAGCAACGCGCCGTACCCGCCCATCGACCAGCCGAGAACGCCGAACCGGCTCGTCCGCAGGCCGCGTTTCGCCAGCAGGGGAAGGAATTCCTCGATCAACATGCGCTGCGGATCGTCGCCGCTCGCGCGCTTGTGCCAATAGTTGTCGGGCCCTCCGTCAACGGTCGCCAACGCGAACGGTGGCACCCCGGCCGACACCGCGGCGGCGAGGAAGTGGTCCATGCCGAGCTCGTTGATCGCCGAGGTGTGGTCAGCGCCTCGGCCATGAAGCACCAGCACCACCGGCAGTTCGGCCCGCTGCCGATCCGGATAGATGACCGACCAGCCGACCGTCGTACGGCGCGCTGCTGACTTGAAGGTGCCGGAGTCCACCGCACCCGCCGGTACCTCCGGGACGACGCCGTCCTCGCCGGTCAGACCCAGTACTTCGTGCGCTCGGGCGCGGCCTGGGATCACCCCTGCCTCGACCAGGCCTGCCGCACCGGCGACGGCGCCGGCGGCTCCGGCTGCGGTGATCAGGAAGGCGCGGCGGGACCTCAGCGGAGGAACTCGCCGAGGATGGCGACTACCGCCAGTACCGCGATGATGGAGAGTTCGGGGCGGGCCCAGGTGGTGACGACCTCGCCTTCGGCCGTGGGGCCGTACTGGTCCATGTGGGTCTCGAGACGGTTGACCACGAAGTCCGCCTTGGAGACCGAGCTGTCCGCCTTCAGCTTGCGGCCTCCGACGCGCTGCTTGCGCATGTCGCGCATCACCAGCTGGACCGCGGGGCAGCGGATCTTGCCGGCCTCGGTGTGCACTCGCAGGATGTCGGTCACATCGACGTCGGTGATCTTGTTCCACGGCACCTGGAAATCACGCAGATGGTTGCGGATCAACAGCCCCTCGGCGGCCAGGTTGATCGACGGCCGCACCAACCCGGCATACGCGAGGACCATCAGGATCCCGATCAGCCCCGCGACCATCAGTCCACCCGCGGTCCGCCACTCCAGCATGATGTCGACCAGCCCGACCACGCCGATCACCATCACCACCACACCGGTGATCCGGTTGGACGCCGACAGGTACTGCTCGTTCTCACTGGTCTTGGACTTCACCGGGACAAGGTAACCGCCCACCCCGACCCGAACCAGAATTCGCCTCACACCTCACATACCAGTTAGGCCACGACGACTCCGCACAGTGACCATCCACCTACCCAGACCCCGCGGGCCAGGGCCGGCTCACCCAATTCAAGCGCTGAGGTCGAGGCTGAAGAGAGCGCCCGCACGCGCGAACCGACCCCGTCAGCACCCACCAGAACGTCTGCCGTCTCGGTACTGCCATCCGCGAACTGAATCTCGACGCGGCCATCGCCGGTCTCGGCGTACGAGGTGAAGTGCTTGCCAAAGGCAAGCACTTCGTCGAGCCCGGTCATCAGCGCGCGGCGGAACGCGTACCGGTCGATCGCGCTGACCTTGTCCGGGCCGGCGCCGGGGAAGGACTGCTCGAAGGTCGGCGTCAATGAGCTGTCGAACCCGCCCAGCAGGTCACCCGGATGCGTCGCGGTGTCGATCACCCGGCGCCGGACAGCCGCCGGCAGCACCGCGGCCAGCGCCTCCTCCCCCACCTCGCTGATGTGGATCCGATACCCCTGCTTGCGGAAGCGCGCCGACGGGCGCGCTCGAAGAGCCGCACCTCGACCCCTGCCTGCTTCAGCCCCTGGGCCAGCGCCAGCCCACCGATACCGGCCCCGATGATCGCCACCTGCATGATCCTTCCTCCAATCATCCCTGAACTCAACTCAATTAGCCATCTGGTTGATTAAGTTAGCAGAACGGGTGAGCGGTCCGCTAGAGTGGCCCGTATGCACAGAGCGCCAGGGCCCGGCGAGCGTCAGCGCGACGCGGAGCGGAGCAAGCAGCAACTGCTGGCCGCGGCGGTGACCGAGTTCGCCTCTCGCGGTTTTGGCGGCGCGCGGGTGAGTGACATCGCCGACCGGGCGGGCGTCAACAAACAGCTGATCTCGTACTACTTCGGCGGCAAACTCGGCCTCTACCAGGCCGTGAGCGAGCGCTGGCGCGACGGCGAGCAGACCGTCACCGAGGGCGCGACTACGCTGCCGGAGGTCGTCGCGGCGTACGCCCGGGCCAGCCTCGCCGAGCCCGATCTGGCCCGGCTGCTGATCCGCCAGGGTGTCGACCAGGAAGCGACCGAGGCCGATCGGGAGGGGCAGCAGGCCCGGTTCCAGGGCATGCTCGCCGACTTCCGCGCGCGCCAGAAACAAGGTGAGCTCGCCGCGGACCTGGATCCGGCGTACGTCGGCCTCGCGATGTTCGCCTTGTCCGCGGCACCGGTAACTTTCCCGCAGATCGCGCAGGCGCTCGGACTGGATCCGGCCGCGCCGGGTTTCGCCGGTAAGTACGCCGAACAGGTCGCTCTGATCGTGTCGCGGCTGGCCGATCGATAGCCGTGCCGGGCCGGGTTTTGGCGGGTTGACGCGAAGAATGGGCGTGGCTGGAATCGCAGTAGAGTGGTGCGGGTGACCACTACCGACACTGGCGTCGACAGTCTCGCCGACGTGACCTCGTCCGAGGACCGGCTGCGCCGGTTCCTGCTGGGCCTGCCGGGCGTCGACCAGGTCGGCGCCGAAGCCCGGGCCGCCACCCTGAGCACCCGGTCGATCAAGACCACCGCCAAGGCCTACGCGCTGGACCTGGCGATTCAGATGATCGACCTGACCACGCTCGAGGGCTCGGACACCCCTGGCAAGGTGCGGGCCCTTTGTGCGAAGGCGAAACGCCCCGATCCGGCCGACCCGACCGCCCCGCAAGTGGCCGCGGTCTGTGTCTATCCGGACCTGGTGGCGACGGCGAAGTTCGAGCTGCGCGGGTCGGGGATCAACGTGGCGAGTGTCGCAACCGCCTTCCCCAGTGGGCGTTCCAGCTTGGCCATCAAGCAGCAGGACACCCGGGACGCGGTCGCGGCCGGTGCCGACGAGGTCGACATGGTGATCGACCGAGGTGCGTTCCTGTCCGGCCGGTACGGGCTGGTCTTCGACGAGATCGCCGCGATCCGTGAGGCCGCCGGCGACGCGCACCTGAAGGTGATTCTGGAGACCGGCGAGCTGGTCACCTACGACAACGTACGGCGTGCGTCGTGGCTGGCGATGCTGGCCGGCGCGGACTTCATCAAGACTTCGACCGGCAAGGTCTCCCCGGCCGCGACGCTTCCCGTGACCCTGGTGATGCTGGAAGCGGTCCGCGACTACCACGAGGCGACCGGCCTGCACATCGGCGTCAAGCCCGCCGGCGGGATCCGGACCGCGAAGGACGCGATCAAGTACCTGGTCACCGTCAACGAGACGGCCGGACCGGATTGGCTGGACCCGGAGCTGTTCCGCTTCGGCGCCTCCAGTCTGCTGAACGACCTGCTGATGCAACGCACCAAGCTGGCCACCGGGAACTACCCCGGCCCCGACTACTTCACGCTGGACTGAGGCATGAGCAGATTCGAGTACGCACCCGCGCCGGAATCGCGCGCGATCGTCGACATCAAGTCGTCGTACGGGTTGTTCATCAACGGTGTCTTCACCGAGGCGACCGACGGCAAGCCGTTCAAGACGATCAGCCCGGCGTCGGAGGAGGTGCTGGCGGAGATCAGCGAGGCCGGCGAGGCCGATGTCGACAAGGCGGTGAAGGCGGCCCGCAAGGCCTACGACAAGGTCTGGGGCCCGATGCCGGGTCGCGACCGCGCGAAGTACCTGTACCGCATCGCCCGCTTGATCCAGGAGCGTTCACGCGAGCTGGCCGTGCTGGAGTCGCTCGACAACGGCAAGCCGATCCGCGAGTCGCGTGACGTCGACCTGCCGCTGGTAGCGGCGCATTTCTTCTACTACGCGGGCTGGGCGGACAAGCTCGAGTACGCCGGCGCCGGCGTGAACCCGCAGCCGCTCGGTGTCGCCGCGCAGATCATCCCGTGGAACTTCCCGCTGATGATGCTGGCCTGGAAGATCGCCCCGGCGCTCGCGGCCGGCAACACCGTCGTACTCAAGCCCGCCGAGACCACGCCGCTGACGGCGCTCGCGTTCGCCGAGATCTGCCAGCAGGCCGATCTGCCGCCGGGCGTGGTGAACATCATCACCGGCGCCGGCCGGACCGGGCAGGCGCTGGTCGAGCACGAGGGCGTCGACAAGGTCGCGTTCACCGGCTCCACCGCGGTCGGCCGCGCGATCGCGAAATCGGTCGCGGGCACGGACAAGAAGGTCACCCTGGAGCTCGGTGGCAAGGCGGCGAACATCGTCTTCGAGGACGCGCCGATCGACCAGACCATCGAGGGCATCGTCAACGGCATCTTCTTCAACCAGGGCCACGTCTGCTGCGCGGGTTCGCGGCTGCTGGTCCAGGAGAGCGTGTACGACGAGGTACTGGCGCGGCTCAAGCGCCGGATGTCGTCGCTGCGGATCGGCGACCCGCTGGACAAGAACACCGACATCGGCGCGATCAACTCCGCCGAGCAGCTGGCCCGGATCCGCGAGCTGTCCCAGATCGGCGAGGACGAGGGCTCCGAGCGCTGGTCGCCCGAGTGCGAGCTGCCCACGCAGGGTTTCTGGTTCCCGCCGACCGTCTTCACCGGCGTCTCGCAGGCCCACCGGATCGCCCGCGAGGAGATCTTCGGCCCGGTGCTCTCGGTGCTGACGTTCCGTACTCCGGCCGAGGCGGTCGAGAAGGCGAACAACACCCCCTTCGGGCTGTCCGCCGGGGTCTGGACCGACAAGGGCTCCCGGATCCTCTGGATGGCGAACCAGCTGCGCGCCGGCGTCGTCTGGGCCAACACGTTCAACCGCTTCGACCCGACCTCGCCGTTCGGCGGTTACAAGGAGTCGGGCTACGGTCGCGAGGGCGGCCGTCATGGTCTGGAGGCCTACCTTGCCCACTAAGTCCGATCCGGCCCGGCTGGATGTGCGCAAGACCTACAAGCTGTACGTCGGCGGCGCCTTCCCGCGCAGCGAATCGGGCCGTTCGTACGTCGTGAACGATGCCAGGGGCAAGTTCCTCGCGAACGCGTCGCAGGCCTCCCGCAAGGACGGCCGGGACGCGGTCGTCGCGGCCCGCAAGGCGTTCGGCGGCTGGTCCGCCAAGACGGCGTACAACCGCGGCCAGGTGCTGTACCGGATCGCCGAGGTGATGGAGGGCCGGCACGAGCAGTTCAGCGCCGAGGTCGCGGCCTCCGAGGGACTCTCGATCAGCAAGGCCCGCGCGGCCGTCGACGCCTCGATCGACCGCTGGGTCTGGTACGCCGGCTGGGCCGACAAGCTGGCCCAGGTGGTCGGCTCGAGCAACCCGGTGGCCGGCCCGTACTTCGACTTCTCGTTGCCTGAGGCAACCGGTGTGGTGGCGGTGCTGGCCCCGCAGGACTCGAGCCTGCTCGGCCTGACCAGCGTGATCGCGCCGGTGATCGTGTCCGGCAACACCGCTGTGGTGGTCACGTCGTTCGAGCGCCCGCTGCCTGCGGTGACGCTGGGCGAGGTGATGGCGACGTCCGACGTGCCGGGTGGAGTGGTGAACATCCTGACCGGGTCGGCTACGGAGATCGGGCCCTGGCTGGCCGGTCACCTGGATGTCAACGCGATCGACCTGGCCGGCGTCGAGGACCACGACGAGGCGACGGCGATGGAGGCCGCCGCCGCGGAGAACCTCAAGCGGGTCCGCCGTCCCGCCGTCGAGGACTGGACCGAGTCACCGGGCCTGTCCCGCCTGACGCAGTACCTCGAACTGAAGACGGTCTGGCACCCGATCGGAATCTGAGCCTGCGCGGAGGAGGCGCCGTAACCCGATAGCCGGGGACGGCGCCTCTCGCATAGCGTGGCGGCATGCCGGCCGTGTTCCGGGCCGATCCGAAGCCCTTCTTCGGCTACAGCGACAACACCAACCTGCTCAATTTCCTTTACAGCCAAGGGATTCCAGCCTTCCACGGCGGTACCGTGATGGTCCAGTTCGGCCGCGGTGGCGCGATGCACCCAGAGACCGAGCGGTCACTCCGGGCAGCTCTGTTCACCTCCGGCGAGTTCGAGCTGACCCCCGGCAGCGGCTGGACCGACGACGATCGCGACTGGTCCGACCCGACCCTGCTGGAAACCGAACCGGACCTGTTCGAGCCGACCGAATGGAGCTGGTACGGCGACGCACCGGTCAGCGGGAACCTCTGGGGCGGCAACCTGGACATCATCGGCTGGCAACTCGCCGCCAACCGCTGGATGCTCCCCCAGTCGGAGTACGCCGGCATCCTCTTCCTCGAGACCGACGAGGAACTCCCGAGCGCCACCCACGTCTACCGGACCCTCCGCAACCTGGGCGAACGCGGCCTGCTGGAACGCTTCGAGGCCGTCCTCTGGGCCCGCCCGAAGTCCCGGGCGATCGACAGCCAGCTCTCCCCCGAGGACAGCGCCACCTACGTCGAGGAGCAGTACGCCGTCGTGCGCCGCACCCTGGCGGAGTACAACGAGAAGGCCCTCCTCGTCACCGGCCTCGATTTCGGCCACACAGACCCGCAGTTTGTCCTCCCGTACGGCGGCCACGCTGAGCTCGATCCGGCGAACCACCGCATCACCGTCACTTACTGAGTCGCGCGGATGTCCGTGTGGGTCAGCGGACTGTTGGGGTCGGGGTAGCAAGCGACCGCGGACTTGATGGTGACGAACTTCCACTTGATGGTCGCCTGCAGCGTGAGGCCGGGGTTGTCGAAGCTGGTGCCCTGCAGGCTGGTCTCGATCGCCCCGGACCGCCCGGCCCGGAGCTGCACGGTCAACGAGGGCAGTTGGTACCCGGCACCACCCGGGATCGGCCCGGCGACCTTGATGGTGACGACGCCACCCGCAGCCTCCACCGAAGGCGTCGAGCCGAGCCCGGAGCCACCGCTGAGAGTCGCACCGACATAGCTGGAGTTGGCCGGGATCGGCACCCGCAGCGACAGCTCCCGGACTTCCTTGACCTTGAACCCTTTGACCTCGCCGGGCAGCGCCCCCGAGTCGGCGTTGACCACGACATCGAAGGTCGCGCCAGGCTTCACCACAGCCGGAGCCGACGCTCCCACCCCTTGCCGAAGCGAGAAATGCTGATGCCCGAACTTGGTGTCGGCCTGACAGGCATAGCTGACCGCCACCGGCCCGGCCACCGCTGGAACAGCCGTGAGGGTGAGTACCAGGCCCAGAATCGATGACTTCCGCAGCCAACTGCAATGAGTAGTCATCTGATTACCCTAAGAGACAACGCTCCAGATGTCGCCCCTTTCTGAGGCGGGTAGCGTCCGGGTATGCCTGCTCTCACCGTGGAAGACGCCCGAATCCGGGCCGCCGCCGTCGACGTTCACTCCTACCACCTCGGGTTCGACCTGACGGTGGGTGCGGAGACCTTCCTTGCTGTCAGCACGATCGGCTTCTCGGCCTCGGCGGACAGCACGTTCGTCGATGTGAAGCCGGACGAGCTCCTGAAGGTGACGTTCAACGGTGAGCTGGTCGGCGTCGACGCGCTGGATGACGGGCGGTTGCCGTTGAGCGGGTTGCGGGCCGAGAACGAGCTCGTGGTCGAGGCGCGGATGCAGTACTCGCACGATGGGGAAGGACTGCAGCGGACCGTCGACGCGGCTGACGATCGCGTCTATCTGTACGGAATGTCCTCGCTCGAGTCCGCACCCCGGTACTTCGCTTGCTTCGACCAGCCGGACCTCAAAGCGCAGTACCAGTTGAGCGTGAAGTGCCCCGAGGACTGGATCGTGCTCGGCAACGGGCCCGCGACCCGGGTGAAGCCGGGTGAGTGGGAGATCGCCGAGACGAAACCGCTCTCGACGTACTTCGTGACGCTGGTGGCCGGGCCGTATCACCAGATCTCCGGCGAGCACGACGGGATTCCACTGGGACTGGCCTGCCGGCAGAGCCTCAAGGAGCATCTCGAGCGGGACAAGGACGACCTGTTCACCGTCACCGCGCAGGCTTTCGACGAGTACCACCGGCTGTTCGGGTACCGGTACCCGTTCGGGGAGTACCACCAAGTCTTCGTGCCCGACTTCAATCTCGGTGCGATGGAGAACCCGGGCTGCGTGACGTTCGCGGACTCGATGGTCTTCCGGTCCCAGGTGACGGCCGCCGAACGCAGTACGAGAGCCCGGATCGTCGTGCACGAGATGGCGCACATGTGGTTCGGCGACGCGGTCACGATGAAGTGGTGGAACGATCTGTGGCTGAACGAGTCGTTCGCGGAGTACATGGCCCACCGGGTGTCGAACGTGACCGAACATGTCGGCCATTGGACGGATTTCGCCTTCGTCCGCAAGTGGTGGGGGCTGCAGGCCGACCAGCGCAGCTCGACGCACGCGGTTGCCCCCGACGCGGTCAAGGACGCTCGCGAGTCGCTGGACGACTTCGACGGGATCTCGTACGCCAAGGGTGCGGCCGTGCTCAAACAGCTGGTCACCTACTTGGGTGATGAGGTATTCCTCGAGGGCGTCAACGCACACATCGACGCGCACGAGTTCGGCAACGCGGACCTGCGCGAGTTCATCGACACCCTCACCGAGGGCCGGCGCCGAAGATCTGCAGAACTGGACCGAGCAATGGTTGCGGACGTCCGGCCTGGACACGATCCGCGCCCATCGCAGCAGCACCGGGATCACCTTGCAGCGTGAGACTCCCGCGCAGTACCCGGCTGATCGGCCGCACCGGTTGACGGTCGGCTCGTACGACGAGGACGGCCGCCCGACGTACGCGGAGGTACTGCTCGACCGGGACTCGGTCGAGATCGCGCTGCAGCCGGGGCGGGTCGTCGTACCGGATGCCAAGGACGACACCTGGGCCAAAGTGCGCCTCGACGACACGAGCCTGACCAACCTGGCCACTGTGCTGCCGAAGATCGAGGACGGTAGGACGCGCGCCGTGATCTGGAACAGCCTGCGCGACGCAACCGCCGATGCGGAGCTGGATCCGCGCGTGGCGTTCGAGGTGCTGCTCAGCGCGATCCCGCACGAGGACAGCGACATCGCCATCGGCTCGCTGCTGCGGTGGGCAGAGGAGCGCCTACTCGGCCTTTACCTCCCGTACGAGCCGTACCGCCGCCGGCTCGCCGAGGTGCTCACCGCCACCCTCGCCCAGACCCAGCCGGGGAGCAGCCGCCAGTTGGCGATCACTCGCGCCCTGATCGGCACCTCCGACGACGCCGATCTGCTTCAGCACTGGCTCGACGGCGAAGAGGTCCCGGACGGCCTCCAGATCGATACCGACCTGCGATGGTCCCTCGTCCTACGCCTGGTCCGGCTGGACGTCTTCGGCGCGGTGGAGATCGGCGCCGAACTGGCTCGGGACCGCTCTACCGAAGGCGTCGCCGCGGCCGCGAAGTGCCGGGCCGCATTGCCTGCCGGCAAGGAGGAGGCCTGGGCCCGGCTGATGGCCGATGCCGAGGTCGGCGTGAACGAGTTGTTCGCCGTCGCCGAGGGGTTCTGGCATCCGGCGCAGGCCGAGCTGACCGCGCCATATGTCGAGCGGTACTTCAGCGAGATCGCCGGCACCGCCGCGCTCCGGTTCGGGATGGCGTTGCCGCTGGCGACCTCCCGGATCTTCCCGCGGTTCGCGGTCGGCGAGCGGACGGTCGAACTCGCCGGGCAAGTGATTGCCGACGACAACGTTGCCCCGAGCATCGGCCGGAGCGTGGCGGACGCTACCGACGACCTGCGCCGCGCCCTCGCCGTACGGCGTACCTTCGGCTGACGCAACTCGCGTTCGGCAAGTTCGAGCCCGGCCCGGGCGCGCAGCTGATCAGCGCGCGGTGAGGCGTTCGGCGACGGCCTTGCGGGCCTGGTGGATCCGGGCCTTCACGGTCCCCAGTGGGACGGACAGCTCGGTGGCGATCTCCGCGTAGGTCATCGCGCCGAGATCCCGCAGTACGAGCGGCTGGACGAGCTGGGGGTGGTGCGCCTCGAGCGATTCGAGCGCTTCCAGCAGGTCGAGGCGGGAGCCGGCGATCACCGAGGTGGTTCGCGGGTCGACCGCCTCGGGCAGGACCTCGGCGGACTGCTCGACGGAGCGGCGCTTCAGCGATCGGTAGGTCTGCCGGGCACAGTTGGTCGCGACCACCGTCATCCAGCCGGCGAACGTACCGCTGCCCTTGAAGGTGTGGATCTTGGTCGCCACCGTCATCAGCGCGTCCTGGACGGCTTCCTCGGCGTCTTCACGGTGCGGCAGGAATTTGGCCACCCGGCGCTGCACCTGCGGGCGGATCAGCTGCAGGATCTCGGCGAGCGCCGCCTCGTCGCCGGCCGACGCCCGTACCGCAAGCTGTTCCAGCTCCTCGTTCATACTCCCCCAGCTACTGCACAGCCCCGTGTTCGCTTTGATCCTTTCTGTCACCGACAATAGCCGGGATGACCGACAATAGTATGGGTGGCATCGGACGTTACCGGCTGCAGTCGAAAATCGGCGCGGGTGCTTTCGCCACCGTCTGGCGCGGGTACGACGACGACCTCGACATCGACGTCGCGGTCAAGGTGCTGGCCGACAACTGGGCGTCGCGGGTCGATGTCCGTGAGCGGTTCCTGGCCGAGGCGCGGCTGATGCGCCGGATCGCCAGCGATCGGGTGGTCCGGGTGTTCGATCTCGGCGAACTGCCCGACGGCAGGCCGTACTTCGTGATGGACCACGTCGGCGGCGGGTCGCTGGCCGACATCATCAGGCAGGGACCGATCCCGGCCGCGGACGCGCTCTGGTGGGGCGCGGACCTGGCCAGGGCGGTGGCGGCGCTGCACGACGAGGGTGTCGTCCACCGCGACATCACCCCGGCGAACCTGCTGCTCCGGCCGACGCGGGCGGACCAGACGGGCGGCGGTACGCACCGGATCGTGCTGGCCGATCTGGGGCTGGCGAAACGCGTCGCGGAGGCGTCCGGGCTGACCCAGGCCGTCGGCACCCCGTCGTACATGGCGCCGGAGCAGGGCCGCGAGTCGGGCGGCTTCGACGAACGGGCCGACGTGTACGCGATCGGTGCGGTGACCTATGCGCTGCTGACCGGACATCCGCCCTACGTCGCGTCGTCGATCACCGACGTGATCACCCGCGACCCCGACGCCGACCCACCCAGCCTGCGACCGTGGCTGGGGGATTCGGTCGGCGATATCGATGCCATCCTGGCCCGGACGCTCGCCTACCGCGTCGACGAGCGCTGGCAGCGGGCGGATTCGCTGGCCGAACGGTTCGAAGGGGAGGCGTACCGGGTCGAGCAGGAAACGCCGCTGCCCGAACTCGTCGCGGCCGATGACGAAACGACCACCGCACCCTTGGCCGGCCCAAGGCGACGCCGGTGGGCGGTGTTGCTGATGTTGCCGGTTTTGCTTGTGCTGGCAGGGGCCGGCGGATGGTTTCTTTCCGGTCGGTGAATTGCAAATTACCGGGAAGTTCTCAGCGACCATGGGTTTTGCTGGGATGGACCCGCCCCCTATGCTCGGGCGATGACTTCGGCAGGTCCAACAGGCGGCTACGACCCGCGGCATTTCGAGCAGCTCTTCCAGGTCGAGGCGGCCAGTTTCTGGTTCAAAGGCCGCAGTGATCTCATCAACTGGGCACTCGACAAGCAGTTCCCGGCGGCCAGATCGTTCCTGGAGCTGGGCTGCGGCACGGGGTACGTCGTCGACCGGGTCCGGCAGATCCATCCGGATTGGCGACTGGTCGGTACCGAACTGTTCGAAGAGGGCCTCGACAAGGCCCGGATCCGGATGCCCGCGGGCGTCGAGCTCCGGCAGATGGACGCCACCCAGGTCCCGTACGACGCCGAGTTCGACGTGGTCGGCGCGTTCGACGTGATCGAGCACATCGAGCCCGCGCCCGAGGTACTGGCCGGTATGTTCCGGGCGGTCAAGCCCGGTGGCGGCCTGCTGATCACGGTGCCGCAGCACAAGTGGCTGTGGAGCGAGGCGGACGTCGCGGCGCACCACGTCAAGCGGTACACCAAGAAGGAGCTGAGGGCCGAGATCACCGCGGCCGGCTTCGAGGTGGTCCGGATCGCGTCGTTCGTGTCCGTGCTGCTGCCGGCGATGATGGCGTCGCGGCTGCTGAAGAAGGACGCGGGGAACGTCGAGGAAGAGCTCGACATGGCGGCCCCGATCAACAAGGCCTGCTACGCGGCGATGCGGCTGGAAGGCGCGATGATCCGCGCCGGGCTGAACTTCCCGGCCGGTGGCTCGCTGCTCGCGATCGCCCGCCGCCCCGCCTAGCTTTTAGAGGTACGGCGGGGCTTTTAGAGGTACGGCGGGCGCTTGGTGCGGTCGCGTTCGTGGCGGAGGTACAGGCCTGCCGCTGTGGAGACGCTGCTGAACAGCCAGACGGCGACCCCGGCGTCGTCGGCGACCCCGATGATCGGCAGCAAGTCCGGGAGAACGTCGATCGGCGAAACCAGGTAGAGCAGCGCGAACCCCCACAGAGCCAGCCTGCTCTTGGGCAACCCTGGATAGGCGCCGCTCCGGGCGGCCCGCACCAATCGCGGCAACGCCTGCGCGCGCTCGATCACGTTCCCCACCGGCTCCGGCTCACCCCGCGCAGCCCGCCGACGGCGGCCGACCACCCGGCGTACGACGCCTAGACCCGCGATCGCCGCGCCCAGCACCAGCAGCACGACTCCGATGCCGGCCGGCGACACCCCGACGACATCACTGTCCCGAAAGATCAGGGTCGCCAGACCCATCACCGCAAGTAGCCCACCGAATACCACCATCCCCTGACCTTAGTCCGGCTTGGCGGCGAGGTGCAGGTGGCGGGCCAGCGCCTTCGTGGCGGGGCTGGGATCGCGGGTGGAGTAGCAGAGCAGGTGGCGGCGGGTCGCCCAGGCGTCGCGGAGCGGGCGCAGGACCAGTAGAGGAGTCTGCCGACCGGCCTGCGACAAGGCCGGGTCCACCGTGCGACGGGGGACGATGGCGAGGCCGGCGCCGGCTGCGGCCAGGGCGATGACGGTGTGGAGGTTCGGCGCGAGGGTCCGGTAGCGCGGGACCGGGGCGTGCGGGCCGTGCGCCTTGTCGATCCAGCGGCGAAGGGCGGTCGACGGGTGCAGGCCGACCATCGGGTGTTCGGCGGCCTCGGCGTACGTCATCGCAGTACGGTCCGCGAGGATGCCGTCGGCCGAGCCGATCACCACGAGCGAGTCGTCGGTCAGGAATTCCGTGAAGAGATCCGTTGGCTGCTCGTCGACGACCACGCCCAGATCGGCGTTGCCTTCGGCAAGCATTCGGAGGCTCTGCGGCGTGCGCTGCTCGGAGACAGTCACGTCGTACTCCGGATACTCGCGCAGGAACGTCGCCAGCGCCTCCGGTACGACGCGATGCAGTCCCGATGTCCCCGCCACGATCACGAGCGGTCTGGCTCGGGCCGCGGTATAGCTCGCGACCGCGCTGTCGAGCTGCGCCGTACGAGCCAGTACTTCGCGCGCGTGGCGAGCCAACGTCGTACCGGCGGGGGTCGGCCGGACGCCACGTCGTTCGCGAATCAGCAGCGGCACTCCCGCCTGCCCTTCGAGCGCTCTGACCCGCGCGCTGGCTGAAGGCAGGCTCAGATGCATGAGACCGGCGCCGGCCGTGATCGAGCCTTCTGCAACGACGTGTACGAACAGCCGCAGGTCATCCAGGTCGTAACGCATGAGACCAGCCTATGTCCACACCTTAGGCTGGCTGCGTCAATCGCGCATTGTGAAGGTCTGCCCGCAGGCATGATCCTCGGAGGTGTGGCCCAACTCCTGATCGTTCTGCTCGCCGGTCTCGTCTCCGGCGCGCTGAACTCGGTCGGAGGCGGCGGCAGCTTCGTGGCGTTCCCGGTTCTGGTGGCCGCCGGCCTCGCGCCGGTCACAGCGAACGCCGCAACCACGGTTGCTCTGTTGCCCGGCGGCTTGGCCAGCCTCTGGGTCTATCGGCGCGAGCTGCAGCCGCTTGCCGGGACCTCGACGAGGACCCTGACCGCGACCAGCGTGGTCGGCGGCGGGCTTGGCGCAGTACTGCTGCTCTCCCTTCCGTCGGACTCCTTCGACGCCGTCGTTCCGTGGTTGCTGGCTTGCGCCACTCTCATCCTCGCCTTCGGGCGACGGGTCGCCGCCGCTCTCAAGACGGGCGCGCTCAACCAGCCCACGATCCTCGGCGGCCAGTTCGTGCTCGCTCTGTACGGCGGGTACTTCGGCGGCGCGGTCGGCCTGATGATGGTCGCCTTCTGGAGCATCGGGCTCGGCCTCGATCCCGCCCGCGGCAATCCGCCCCGGGTCGCCCAGCTCGCGGCGATCTACTTCACGGCCACGGTCATCTTCCTGCTCGCCTCCGACGTCGCGGATCGCCCGACCACCCTCGCGGCGCTGATCGCCGGCGCGGTGGCGGGCGGCTTCAGCGGCGCCACGGTCGCCCGCCGACTCTCGCCCTCCGTACTGCGAGCGCTTGTGCTGACGTTGGCGATCGCGATGACCGTCGTCTACTTCGTCAAGGCTTCCCGATGACACCGGCCATCGCCCGGATCGCCTTGTCCTACGAGGCTTGCGAGCTGTCCGAACTCGCCCGGCACGCAGTACCGACGGACCGCAGTACGACGGAGGCTGTCGCCGAAGCAGGCCGAATTCTTCAAGCAGCACAGCGTTTTCTCGCCGCTACTCTGCTGGCCGCGCAGGCTGACGGGATGCCCTGGCCGGCGATCGCCGAGCTGCTCGCTTCGGCCGGACCCGATCAATCGAGCTGGCGTGCGAGGCTGCTGAACGATCCCTACGAAGCCGCCGAGGACCTCGACGACTGGGTGATCCGGCACGCCGAAGAAGACCCGGGGCCGGCGCCGGTCTCCGGCGTACTGCGCTGAGTCTGTAGACCCTCTGTAGACGGTCTGGACCAGAACCCGGAAATCTCTATGATGAGGCCGGGGCACCGGTATCTCTGGTCTGGCGCAGCCGCGGGGATCAACGTCACCCTGCAACGGCAGAACGTCGGCACCACAGCGTGGGTGACGATCGGCGCGGCGAAGACCGTGACCGGCGGAATCGCCTCGGTCCCGTTCACCAGCTCGATCAACGGCAACTTCCGGGCCGTGCTGGCTTCGTCCGTCCCGGGCGAGACCGTGCTCACCCCGGCCATCGCGGCGTCCTCGGTCGCCACCGTCGGCTGGCGAAGCGCACCAGGTACGGCGACCCGCAACGTCACCGCGGCATACGAGGTCACCGCCTCGCCGTACGACGCCGGCAACGTGGCCCACCTCCAGGTCCGCAAGCCCGGTACGACGACGTGGACCACGGTCCGCAGCGTCGCAGTCCCCACCACCCGCATCGCCCGGATGACCTACGCCTTCCCGACCGCGGGCGCCTGGGGAATCCGCGTCTACCGAGCCCCCACCACCCAACACACCGGCGGCCTCTCCCCAGTCATCACCACCACAGTCAAGTAACCACCAACCCGACGCAGGCCCTCACTCAAGCACCACAGGCGAGGGCCTGCGTGGCTGTCAGCCACGCCCGTCCGGCGGCCCACTCGTCAACGCCGCCGGTCAGGTCGTCGGCGTCAACACCGCCATCGCCACCCTCGGCTCCAGCTCCCGCGCCGGCAACATCGGCATCGGCTTCGCCATCCCCGTCGACCGAATGACCACCATCGTCAAGACCCTGATCAACTAAGTACCCCACCTCCACCCCGGCCTCGAACCACCGGCCGGGAGCGGTGGTTCCCTCCCCCGCCTAGGGGTTCCCTCCTCCAGTGGGGGTTAGCCCACTGGTATGCGAGTGGGCTAACCCCCAGACGCGGAGCTAACCCCCACACGCGGAGCGAACCCCCAGACGCGGAGCGAACCCCCACACGCGGAGCGAACCCCCACACGCGGAGCTAACCCCCACACCAGCGGGCGGCGGCATCGCCATGCGGTGAGCGAGGGGGTGGTCGGCTGAACCCGTCAGCGCTTGGCGGGCCAGTCCTTGGCCGCGGCGAGGAGGGGGCGGGTGCCGGTGAGGACAGAGGCGTAGAGGTTGCGGACTTGGGCGGCTTCGGAGTCGGTCATGACCGAGGGCTCGGGCTTGCTGACCGCGGTCTCCCAGCGGGGTGGGGCGTCGGCGCCGGAGACGGCCCATGCTGCCTGGCGGGCCGCGCCGAGGGCAACGTACTCGCCGGGCTCGGGCAGAACGACCGGAGCCCCGAGCAGAGCAGGAGCCAGAGCCTGTACTGCGCGGGAGCGGGCCGCTCCGCCCAGCAGCAGCACCCGCTCAACCGGCAGACCCTGGGCGCGCAGTGCGTCGACCGCATCCGCCAGGCCGCACAGCATTCCTTCGACGGCGGCGCGGGCCATCGTCGCCGGTTGTGCGGTCGCCCGGGTGAGGCCGTAGACCAAGCCGGTCGAGTGCGGCAGGTCCGGAGTGCGTTCGCCGTCCAGGTACGGGAGCATCACGAGGCCACCACTGCCGGAGGATCCCAAAGCCGCCTCGTCCAAGGCAGCCAGGTCCATTCCGAGCAATGCGGCCGTCGCGGACATCACCCGGGCTGCGTTCAAGGTGCACACGAGCGGCAGATAACCCCCGGTCGCATCCGCGAACCCGGCCACGAAGCCACTCGGGTCGGCAGTGGGCGACGCGCTGGTCGCGAACGCAGTACCGGAGGTTCCCAGCGAGACCGCCACATCGCCAGGCTGCAACTCCAGCCCCAGCGCGGCGGCCATGTTGTCGCCCGTCCCAGCGGCCAGCGCAGCACCCGCAGCGGTATGGCCGACGACCTCAGAAGGACCAGCTACGCGCGGCAACGAAAGAGCGCGACCGAACGCCAACTCCACCAGATCCGGCCGGTACGAGTTGGCGATCGGCGACCACCACCCGGTCCCGGACGCGTCGCCGCGATCGGTGGTCAGGTCCTCGATCCCGCCACGATCGGCGGCCAGCTTGTGGGTCAGCCAGTCGTGCGGCAACACCACGGCCTCGGCCCGCGCGGCCGCATCAGGCGCCGCGCTCCGGACCCATCGCAACTTGGTCACCGTAAACGAAGACACCGGCACAGATCCCACAGCGGCAGCCCACGCATCGGCCCCACCCAGCTCCGAGACCAGCTCCAGCGTCGCGTCGGCCGAACTCGTGTCGTTCCACAACACCGCCGGGTGGACGACCTCACCGGCTCCGTCCAGCAGCACCATCCCGTGCTGCTGACCGCCGACCGAGATCGCCTCGACGCCGTCCAGCAGACCGTCGGAGGCGATCTCCCAGGCCCGGAGCCACTCGGCCGGATCGACCTGGGTCGCGTCGGGATGCGGCGCCCGCCCTTCGCGGAGCACCTCCCCGGTGGCCGCGTCGCACACCACGACCTTGGTCGCCTGGGTGGAACAGTCCACACCGGCAACCAGCCTGGGATCAGTCATCGATCAGGTCCTCTCGAGGGCGGCGAGTTGCCGCAGTACTTCGCGGGCAAGGTCGGTCGTGGTCACCAGGGTGCTGACCAGGCCGGCCCGCACCGCGGCGATCACCGCCGGAGCGCGGTGCACGCCGGCAGCCAGCGCTACCCGTTCGGCCGGCCGGCGCAACTGGTCCATCGACACCGCGATGATCATCTGCTCCAACGGTGACTCGACCAGTTTGCCGTCAGAATCGAGAAGATGCCCGCTGATCTCAGCGATTGCCCCTCTTGCCAGCCCCTCGTCCCGGATCTCCTCCGACACCGCGTCCCACACGGTGGAACAACCGGACCGCCAGGCCCCGATCGCGACCACCGAGATATCCAGCCCATCGGCGAGCGCGAGCGTGTCGGCGATGCCGGGCTGACGGCGCAACGCGGTCACCGCCGCGATGTCGTCGACGACAAGCGGAGCATGTACGGCGTGCGCCGTGCCGCCCGCGAGCGCGGCCGCGCGACGGGCCAGGTCCATCGTGCTGCCGCCGCCCGAAGGCGAATGCAGCGAACCGGCCATCTGCACGACCGTGCAGGCGGGCAACGTGTCGAAGTGGTCGACCATCGCGTCGACGGCCCGGCTCCAGGTGAGGCCGAGCAGGTCGCCGTCGTGGACCAGCGGCGCCACGGTCCGCGCCGCCGCCTCGGCGACCTGGTCGCGGACCTGGTCCGGCGATCCCGACGTATGCGTGACCACACAGCGCGGTACGTCGAGCGCCTCGGCGAGCTGATCCGCGAGCGCCCGGTCGATCGGACTGGGGCTCTTGATCTGGATCTGCACGATCCCGCGGGCCCGCGCGTCCTCGAGCAACCGGGCGACCTTGAACCGGCTCAGGTTCAGGTCCTTGGCGATATCGACCTTGGACGTGTTGTCCAGGTAGTACCGACGGGCGACGTCCGCCAGCAGTTCGTCGTCATCGTCGCCGTCACCGAGCGCCTGGTTGTTCACGTCCGCCCTGCCCCCTATCCGTGTCCGTGCGGCACCGTAGCTGTTTCAGGGGTTCGCCGCGGCCAGTGCTCAGTTGTCATCATCAGTGACAACGACACCCTCACCCAGCCAGTTCCTCGAGTGTTGCTCGCGCTCCTCGCTCGTGCAGCGACCTCAATGCCGACGTGTAGGCCTGGACGAACCGCTCGTCGTCGACCAGATCACCGAAAAGATCTCGATCGGACACGAAGAGCAATGGCTCGTCCCGGTTGTGCTGCGCGCGCTCGACCAGCTTGTCGCGCAGCCGGTCGACCACCTCGATCGGCTCGCCCTGCTCGTCGGTCCCCTCGGCGTACCGGGCCCAGGCGGCCACCACCAGCGCGGACCGCTTGATCTCGCGCCCGGCGGCCAGCTGCTCGCGGATGACCGGCACCAGCCACTTCGGGATCCGGTCCGAGCTCTCGGCGCAGAGCCGGGCGAGCGTGTCCCGGACCTCCGGGTTGGCGAACCGCTCGATCAGCTCCCGCTTGTACCCGTCGAGGTCGACGCCCGGCACCGGCGGCAGCGTCGGCGCGCCCTCTTCATCCATGTAGCCGAGCAGGAAGTCGACGAACAACTTGTCCTGGCAGACCTCGTGCGCATACCGGTAGCCGGCCAGATAGCCGAGGTAGCAGAGCGCCTGGTGGCTCGCGTTCAGCAGCCGCAGCTTCATCAGCTCGTACGGCTCGACGTCCGCGACCAACTGCACCCCCACTTCCTCGTACTGCGGCCGCTCGCCGCCGAAGTCGTCCTCGAGCACCCACTGCGTGAACGGCTCGCAGACCACCGGCCAGCCGTCCTCGATGCCGAACTTCTCCGCCAGTGCCGCCTTGTCCGTATCGGTCGTGACCGGCGTGATCCGGTCCACCATCGAATTCGGGAAGCGCACCTCGCGCTCGATCCAGTCCGCCAGCTCCGGATCCTTCAGCCTCGCGAAGGACGTCAGCATCTTCCGAGCGACGTGCCCGTTACCCGGGATGTTGTCGCACGACATCACCGTGAACGGCGGGGTTCCCTCCGTACGCCGGCGGGCCAGCGCCTCGATCACGAACCCGAAGACGCTGACCGGCGTGGCACCCGGCCCGAGGTCGGCGGTGAGACCGGGATCGGACGCGTCCAGCTCCCCGGTCACCTGATTCACGTGGTAGCCGCCCTCGGTGATCGTCAGCGAGACGATCCGGGTGGCCGGATCCGTCATCCGCGCCAGCACCGCCGCCGGATCGTCCGGCGCGAACAGGTAGTCCACGATCGAGCCGATCACCCGCGGCTCCAAGGTGCCGTCCGCGTACTTCACCACCAGTGTGTAGAGGCCGTCCTGCGCCTCCATCACGTCAGCCATCCGGCGGTCCTGCGGCAGTACGCCGATCCCGCAGATCCCCCAGTCGAGGGCCTTGCCGTCGTTCATCAGCCGATCGAGGTACATCGCCTGATGAGCCCGGTGGAACCCGCCGACCCCGAAGTGCACGATGCCGGCGCGTACCGCGGTACGGTCGTACTCCGGGCCGCCGACCTCGTTGCCGAGGGCACCCATCGTGGCCGTTCCCAGCTGTGTCACTTGACCGCCCCGAGCGACAGGCCCTGGACCAGCTTGTCCTGGGCAGCGAATCCCGCGATCAGCACCGGCAGCGACACCACCAGCGAGGCGGCGCAGACCTTTGCCAGGAACAGGCCCTGGCTGGTGACGAACCCGGTCAGGAAGACCGGCGCGGTCTGTGCCACCGTACCCGTCAGCACCCGGGCGAACAGCAGTTCGTTCCAGCTGAAGATGAAGCAGATCAACCCCGCCGACGCGATCCCCGGAGTGACCACCGGCGCGACCACCGAGCGCAGCGTCCTGATCAGCCCGGCGCCGTCGACCGAGGCCGCCTCGAGGATCTCGACCGGCACCTCGGCCAGGAAGCTGCGCAGCATCCAGACCGCGATCGGCAGGTTCATCGAGGTGTACAACACGATCAGCAACCAGATGTTGTCCAGCAGCCCGGCGAACTGGGCGAACAGATAGATCGGCAGCAGCCCGGCGACCACCGGCAGCATCTTGGTGGACAGGAAGAAGAACATCACGTCCGTCCACTTCTTCACCGGCTTGATGGACAGCGCGTACGCCGCCGGGAAGGCGAGCAGGATCACCAGCACCGTGGACAGGATGCTCGCGGTCAGTGAGTTCGCGATCGACGGCCAGGGGCCGGTGTCGAAGAACGACCGGAACCCGTCGAGGGTCAGCGGCGCGGTCAGGTCGGGCGGGTTCTTCGCCGCGTCGTTCTCGCCGTGGAACGAGGTCAGCGCCATCCACAGCACCGGAAGGACGAACAGCAGACCGACTACCCAGGCCAGCCCGCTCAGAGCCCAGCCGCCACCCCGGTTCTTCTTCCCCGTCACCATCATCACCTGGCCGGTCATCGTCCCTCCTCCTTGAACAGTGTGGACACCGAACGCAGGGCGAAGGTCGCGATGATGATCGTGCCGATCACCACGATGACGCCGGCGGCCGAGGCCCGGCCGTAGTCGTGAGCGGTGTAGAAGGTCTGGTAGATCGTGTACGGCAGGTTCGCCGTACCCAAACCGCCCGAGGTGATGGTGAAGACGGCGTCGAAGTTCTGCACCACGTAGATCGAGCCGAGCAGCGCGCTCAGTTCGAGGTACTGCCGCAGGTGCGGCATCGTCATGTAGCGGAAGATGGCCCACTTGCTCGCGCCGTCGATCCCGGCCGCCTCGATCACGTCGAGCGGGCGGCTCTGCAGCCCGGCCAGCAGGATCAGCATCATGAACGGCGTCCACTGCCAGACCAGCGCGAAGATCACCGCCCACAACGGCTGGTTGCTGATCCAGTCCGGCTGCGGCGCGCTGTCGCCGAAGATCCCCTTCAGCAGGCCGTTGAACAGCCCGTACTCCGGGTTGTAGAGCGCGTGCTTCCACAGCAGCGCGGCCGCCACCGGCACGATCAGGAACGGCGTGATCATCATCGTCCGGACCAGGCCACGGCCGCGGAACTTCCGGTCCAGCAGCAGCGCGACGCACAGCCCGAACACCAGGCTGATCAGCACGACGCCGGCGGTGAGCAGGATCGTCACCAGGATGGCGTGCCGGGTGTTCACATCGGTGACCACCCGGCGGAAGTTGTCGATCCCGGCGAAGCCGCGCTCGTCGGGGTAGTAGGCGTTCCAGTTCATGAACGAGGCGATGATCGTGACCACGAACGGCAACTGGGTGACGATGATCATGAAGACCAGCGCGGGCATCAGCGGCGCCCGCCGGGCCCAGTCGCCGGTACTGCGCAGCAGCGAGCCGGATGATCCGGGCGGGACCGCGGCATGACGGCCCGGGCGAACCTCGGTATCAACAGTCATGGCGGTTCCTCACTTCGCTTCTCTGGACCGGTACCGCTCGGCCACGTCGTCGGCGAGCGTCTGCCCTTGTTTCAGGGCCTTCTCGACACTCATCCGGCCGGCGATCGCCGAACTGACGTCCTGGCTGACCTGGGTGCCGAGATCCGGGAACTCCGGGATGTCGATGAACTGGATCCCGATCGCCGGCCGCTTCTGCACGCCGGGGTTGGCCGGGTCGGCCCTCTCGATCGCCTGCTTGGTCGGCTCGGCGAACGCGGCGGCTTCCTTCAGATAGTCCGGGTTCTCGTATGTCGAGGCGCGCTTGCCGGCCGGGACGCGGGACCAGCCGAGCTGCTGACCGACGAGCTCCTCGTACTGCTTGCTGGACGCCCAGGAGATGAACTTCCAGGCGTTGTCCTTCTTCTTGCTGGCTTCCTGGATGCTCCAGGACCAGGTGTAGAGCCAGCCGGAGCTGTCGGTCTTGACGACCGGCGCCGGGGCGTAGCCGATCTTGCCCTTGACCGGGGAGTCCGGCGCTTCCAGCGAGCCGGCGGCCGACGTCGCGTCGTACCACATCGCCGTGTTGCCCTGGACGAGGTTGTTGAGGCACTCGGTGAAGCCGGCCTGCGGTGCGCCGAGCTCGCCGTGCGCGCGGACCAGGTCGACGTAGAACTTGGTCGCCTCGGTGAACTCGGGCGAGCTGACCTGGGCCTTCCAGTCGTCGGTGAACCAGGTGCCGCCGAAGGTGTTCACCACCGTGGTCAGCGGCGCGAACAGCTGTCCCCAGCCGGGCTGGCCGCGCAGGCAGATGCCGCGCATCCCGGGCTGGGCGTTGTCCACCTTGGCCGCGATATCGGCGACCTCCTGCCAGGTCGGCTTGGCCGGCATCGTGATGCCCTTCGCGGCCAGCACGTCCTTGCGGTACATCAGGAACGACGACTCGCCGTAGAACGGTTCGCCGTAGATCTTGCCGTCCGCCCCGCTGAGCGAGGTCGTCATCGGCTTCAGCACGTCGTCCTGGTTGAAGGTCGGGTCCTTGGCGATGTAGTCCGACAGCGGCGCGATCCACTTGCTGGTCGCGTAGATCGGGATCTCGAAGTTGCTCAGCGAGGCCACGTCGTACTGGCCGGCCTGGCTGGAGAACTCCTGGCTGATCTTGTCCCGGACGTCGTTCTCCGGCAGGACGGTGTAGTTGACCTTGATCCCGGTCTGCTTGGTGAAGTTGTCCGCCGTGAGCTTCTGCAGATCCACCATCTGCGGGTTGTTCACCATCAGCACGTTGACGGCGTCGCCGCCGCCACCTCCACCGCCGCCACCCCAGCCGGCGCAGCCACCGACTGCGCTCACCAGGAGCAGTGCGACGGCCACACCCCCGATCCGCTTCCGCTGTGCCACCACGAGTTGCTCCTTCGCCGTCGACATCACCTAACCGGCCGTTGCAAGACTCAGCCTCACTCGCTCATATGAGCACCCCGTTGCTCAAACATGAGTGAACCCGATGGCGGGCGGATGCGTCAAGACCTCGCACAACATCCGAGCACACCAATGCTCAACTGAGCACTAGTGTCTCCAACGCAGGACGCCGGCGGATCAGGACCGCTCGCGGAGGCCTTCCTCGACACCCTCGCGGTACGACTCCTCCAGCTTCCGGACCCAGAACGGCACGAACACCGCCGGCCCGGTCACCCAGACCCCCGCCTCGTTGCCGTAGGAAGCCAGCGCAGTGATCGCCATCCCAACACCCGTCAGACCGATCACCACTGCCCACCCCAGGGTGCTGAACCAAGGACCGTCGCCGTCGATCAACGGCTGCCGAGCCACCGCTCCCACCAGGAACATCAACGCGGTTGCAGCCACGACCGCCACGAGACACACCGGCGTGAAGGCAATCCCATCGGCCCAGAGTTGGTCCATTTGGATCAGCCGCACCGTCTGGACGACCAGCAGCACCACGATCCCGGCGTACACCAGAACCCCGCCTACGGTCAGCCTCATCGCCCATCCCCACCACTAGTTGAAGTCGCTCGGATATCGCCCCTGCTGGACGCAGCGTTACGCCGATCGGCTCCCCGTTGCAGCTTTGTGCAGTACCCATAGGTAGGGGTGCTGGTTGCGATGGCGGAGAATGCCCGGGTGAGTGCGCGTGTGGTGTTGCTGGCGGGACCGTCCGGGACCGGGAAATCCCATCAAGCGGAGTTGACAGGGCTGCCCGTGGTGCGGCTCGACGACTTCTACCGCGACGGCGACGACGAGGCGATGCCGCGCTCGCCCCTCGGCATCGTCGACTGGGACGATCCCGCCTCCTGGGACGGCGAGCGCGCCGTGGCCGCACTGGAGACGCTCTGTACGACGGGGAGCGCGGACATGCCGATCTACGAGATCTCCGCCGACGGCACAGTCGGACACCGGCCGGTCTCGACCGAGGGCTCGCCACTGGTGATTGCCGAGGGCATCTTCGCGGACCAGATCGTCAGCGCGCTGAAGGATCGCGGACTACTGGCGGCTGCGATCTGCGTCCGCCACCACCGCCTGGTCACCTTCGCCCGTCGATTCCAGCGAGACCTCCGCGAGCACCGCAAGCCCCCTTTCACCCTGCTCCGCCGGGGATTCCTGCTGCTGCGCGACGACCCCCGCGTCGTACGCCGTTGCCTCGACGCGGGCTGTGAACCCCTGCACCCGAAGGCCGCGCGGCGCCGCATCACCCAACTGCTCCAAGCCGCCGGGCACTAGCCGATCCTCGGCGGCTCTCCGACGGGCTTCGGCCGGCCGGATCACGACCGCCGCGCTGAGCACCAAGGCACCGCCGGCCAACTGCACGGCACCGAGCGACTCGCCGAACACGACTGCCGCAAGCCCGACCGTGACCACTGGTTCCAGCGTCGACAGGATGGAAGCGGCCGACGGACCGACGCGGGCGACGCCCGCGAAGAACAAGACGATCGCCGCCACCGTACTGACGACGGCGATCGCCGTAACCCATCCCCAACCGGCGGCATCGAAGTCGAACTGGGGACCGCCGCGGACCGCGCTGACCACCGCGAAGGTTCCGGCGGCGCCGGTACAGACGAGTGCGGCCAGCGCCAGTGGCGGGATCGCGGGACCGATCCGGTCCCCTACCAGGATGTAGACCGTGTACGCGAGGGCCGCACCGAAGCCCATCGCCGTACCGAGGGCATCCAGGCCGCCCGCGGCCGCAGCGCCGAGGACGAGGACCGTCCCTGCGGAGGCGACCAGCAGCGCGACGACCCGGCGTACGGTGGCCCGTTCGCGGCCGAGGGCGATCGCACCGAGCGTCACGAGGGCCGGGTAGGCGTACAGGATCAGCGCGAGCAGCGACGCGTCCATCCGCTGGAGGGCACCGAAGAAGAGGCCGGCCTGGGTCGCGTAGCCGATCCCGCCCATCGCGAGCCCGGCCGGGATCGAGTGTCGCGGCAGGCCGCGGAGAGCACCGGTCACCCGGGCGACGACGAGCAGCAGGACGGCCGCGATCACGAAGCGCAGCAGGAGGAGATCACCGACGTCGACCCGGGCGTCGTACGCGTACTTCCCGAAGATCGCCATCGCGCCGAAACAGGCAGCTGACAAGAGGCAGAGGAGGGCACCCACGCACCGATGCTGACATCGTCAACTATTCACGTCTATCTCCTCTTTGTGCACAAAACCCAGTAGCATTTGTGCACGATGCTCGATCTCCGCCGCCTGCGCCTCCTGCGCGAACTCGACGCCCGCGGAACCGTTCACGGCGCCGCCCGGGCGCTCGGCTACACTCCGAGCGCGATCTCCCAGCAGCTCGCGGTCCTCGAACGCGAGGCGGGTGCCAAGCTGCTCGAACGCACCGGCCGGAACGTGCGGCTCACCGACGCGGGCCAGGTCCTGGTTCGGCATGCAGCCACCCTGCTCGACGGGATGGAGGCCGCCGAGGCTGAGGTGGCCGCCCTCACCGCGGGCCACCCGGCCGGCGTCGTCCGGGTGGCCGCTTTCCAGTCCGCCTTCCTGCGGATCGTGGCGCCCGCCGTCGCCGCAGTGGCCGCCAGTCATCCCGGCATCCGGATCGAGGTCACCGAGGCCGAAGTCGAGGAGGCGATACCGGCCCTTCGCCTGCGCCAACTCGACGCATTGGTGGGAGACGAGTACGCCGGCCAACCACGGCCCATCCACGACGACCTGACCCGGGAGCCGTTGGTCCGCGAGCAGGTGCGCCTGGTGCTACCCGAAACCCATCCGCCGGCGGCCACCGAGCGGGTACGAATGGCGCAACTGTCCGGCGCCCGATGGGCCGCCTGCCAACCGGGCACCGGCCATCGCGAGATGCAGATCCGTGCCTGCCGCGAGCTCGGCGGCTTCGAGCCCGACCTGCGGTATGCCTCCGACGACTTCCTGATCCTCGTCGAAATGGTCCGTACCACGGGCGCCTGCGCCCTCCTCCCCGACCTCGTCCTCGGTTACGGCGTACCAGGCGTCGCGGTTCGTTCCCTGGCCGAGGGCGATCTCACCCGCGAGGTCTTCCTGCTGACTCGCGCGACCCGGACGCCTGCGGTAGAAGTCGTCGCCGCGGCCCTCCGTACCGCCGTGTAGCACGTTCTGCAGCCTTGGTATTCGCCCGGCGTTCACCTTCGTCTGATCCGATCGAGGCTCGAGATCCCTGACAGGCGGAGGAATCGTGAGGCGTGCTGCCCCGGGCGTCGCCGTCGTACTGAGCGCCCTGGTCGTGATGAGCGTGTCCGGCTGCGGGAACAGTGCCGGCGCCGTGACGACCAGCGAACCCGAGACAGGTGCGGCCGCTCCGGCACCGTCGGCTCCCCCGGTGGCCAAGACCGCGGTGAGCGGCCTTGCGGGGCTGGTCGTCGTACCGAAGGGCTATCTGACCGGCGACACCACGGATCCGGGCGAGCAGAGTGGCCCGTTCAGCAGGGAGTCGTACCTGAACACGCTGTCGGCCTCACCGTCCGAGGACCGCGCCTTGCTGCTGAACGCCCACTTCGCCGAGGGCTACCAGGCCTACCGGACCAGCGCGGACCGGAAGAAGCACTACACCGTGAAGATTTTCCGGGTCGGCTCCAAGGCCCAGGCGGACATACTGCGGCGCGGGTTCTGGGCGCAGGAGACGCACAGCCGCGCCTTCGCCGTACCAGGGGTCCCGGGCGCGCTGACCGACGCCCGGATCGTCGTCGCCACCTCGGTCGGCCGGACCGAGGCGGTCGCCGAGTCGAGCTTCGTGGTCGGCAGCCTGGTCACCGAGATCAGCGTCAGCCAGTCCGGAGATCTGACCGCCGACCTCACTCCGGACACCGCCCTCGTCGCCGCGATCACCAAGCAGCAAAGGCAATCCCTCAGCCGCAAGTCCGGCTGAAAGGCCAAGCTGTGCCAGGCGATCCGCGGCGATCGAGGTCAGGCGGTGATGCGGTCGATCACCAGCGGAGTGGCCTCGTAGGTTCCGTCTGCTGAGATCTGTACTGCGTCCGCGAGCGACTCGAGTGCGCGATCGAAGCGGGTGGTGTCGTCGGCATGCAACGTCAGCAGCGCCTGGCCCTCGGTCACGGAGTCGCCTGGCTTAGCGTGCAACTCGACACCGGCGACGGCAGAGACCGGGTCTTCCTTCCGCGCCCGGCCCGCGCCGAGACGCCAAGCGGCAACCCCGACGGCCAACGCGTCCAGGCCGGTCAGTACGCCGCTGGACGATGCCTTCACCACGTGCTGTTCCGGAGCCACCGGGAGCTCGGCCGAAGCGTCGCCACCCTGCGCGGAGATCATCCGGCGCCAGGCGTCCATCGCCGTACCGTCGCGAAGCTTCTCCGCCGGGTCGATGTCCGTCACGCCGGCCGCGGCCAGCATCTCGACGGCCAGCGCGACCGTCAGCTCGACCACGTCGGCCGGGCCACCACCGGCCAGCACCTCGACGGATTCCCTGACCTCCAAGGCGTTTCCGGCCGTCAGCCCGAGTGGCGTCGACATGTCGGTCAGCAGCGCGACCGTCTTCACACCGGCATCGGTGCCCAGTGCAACCATCGTCTCGGCCAGCTCACGGGCGTTCGCGATGTCCTTCATGAACGCGCCGGACCCGACCTTGACGTCGAGCACCAGCGCACCGGTGCCCTCGGCGATCTTCTTGCTCATGATCGAGCTGGCGATCAACGGGATCGCCTCGACCGTACCGGTGACGTCGCGAAGCGCGTAGAGCTTCTTGTCCGCCGGGGCAAGGCCGTCGCCCGCCGCGCAGATCACTGCGCCGACATCCTCGAGCTGGTTCATCATTTCGTCGTTCGACAGCGCCGCCCGCCAGCCCGGGATCGACTCCAGCTTGTCCAGCGTGCCGCCGGTGTGGCCGAGACCGCGACCGGACAGCTGCGGTACGGCGACTCCGCAAGCGGCGACCAGCGGCGCGAGGGGCAGGGTGATCTTGTCGCCGACGCCGCCGGTGGAGTGCTTGTCGGCGGTCGGCCGGGACAGCTTGGCGAAGTCCATCCGCTCACCGGAGGCGATCATCGCGGCCGTCCAGCGGGCGATCTCGCGCCGGTTCATCCCGTTCAGGAGAATCGCCATCGCCAGCGACGACATCTGCTCGTCGGCGACGTCGCCCTTGGTGTAAGCGTCGATCACCCAGTCGATCTGCCCGTCGCTCAGCTCACCCTTGTCCCGCTTGGTCCGGATCACATCGACCGCGTCGAAGCCTGACACTTACTCCCCCATCCGTTCGGGCCCGAACGCGTCGGGCAGTAGGTCGCTCATCGGCCGGCTGCCACCGGCGGTCTCCACCTGCAAGGACGGGCCGCCGTGCTCGTACAGCAACTGGCGGCACCGTCCGCACGGTGTCAGGAGTTCCTCGTCGTGGTCCACGCAGGTGAAGGCGACCAGCCGTCCGCCACCGGTCCGGTGCAGCTCGGAGACCAGCCCGCATTCGGCACACAAAGTCAGCCCGTACGACGCGTTCTCCACGTTGCACCCGGCAACAATCCGCCCGTCGTCCACGTACGCCGCGGCGCCGACCGGGAACCCGGAGTACGGCGCGTAGGCCCGGTGCATCGCCTCCACCGCCACCGCCCGCAGCGCCACCCAATCAAACCCACCACCAGCGTCCGAATCGGCGAGGGTCCTGCCCCTCGCCTCTTCGGACGCAGCGGTCTCGGGCTTACTCGGTGACGTAGGGCTCACCGTCCGCCTTGGGGGCTCTCACCCTGCCGACCAGACCCGCGACCGCGATGATCGTGGCCAGGTAAGGAGCCATCAGCAACAGTTCGCCGGGGATCGGGGTCTGGATGATCTGCAACTGCGACTGCAACTGGGTCGCGAAGCCGAAGAACAGGGCCGCGACCATCGCGCCGATCGGGTGCCAGCGTCCCATGATCAGCGCGGCCAGGGCGATGAACCCGTTGCCCGCGGTCATCTCCTTGCTGAACGACCCGGCGTATCCGACGGTGAAGAAGGAGCCGCCGAGACCGGCGAGGATGCCGGCCGCCAGGACCGCGGAGTACCGGACCCGCTTGACCCTGATGCCAACCGTGTCGGCCGCCTTCGGGTGCTCACCGACGGCCCGGACCCGAAGACCCCAGCGGGTCTGGAAGAGCACGAAGGTGACCACGGCGACCGCGATGTAGGTGAGGTAGACCAGCACCGTCTGGTTGAACAGGATCGGTCCGAAGAACGGGATGTCTCCCAGCAGCGGGATCTTCACCGCGGAGAGCACGCTCGGCGTGTTCAGCTTCGCCGCGTCCTCCTGCAGGAACTGATCGAACAGATAGCCGGTGATACCCGATGCGAACACCACCAGGACAACACCCAGCACCACTTGGTTGACCAGGTACTTGATCGAGAAGACCGCCAGCAGCCAGGCCATCAGCACACCGGTCACCGCCGCGGCGATGAGCGCCGCAGCCGCGTTGTGCGTAGTACTGGAGACCACGGCGGCGGTGAAGGCGCCGACCAGGAACTGGCCTTCGATCGCGATGTTGATGACGCCAGCGCGCTCACACAGCACACCGGCCAGCGCACCCAGGATCAGCGGCGTGGCGAAGTTCAGCGTGCCCTGGAACTGGTTGGCCAGCGGGAAGGTCTTGCCCGCCGCGGCCCAGCACAGGAACGCCCCGATGAAACAGATCCCCAGTACTGCGGCGAGCCAGCCGGCGTACCGCTGCGGGATCCGGCGGAGTACATACGCCACCGCGGCGAGCACACCGAGGATGCCGAGCAGGATGCCGACCGGTTGTGCGGGCAGGTGGAGCAGGTTGTTCTTCAGGTCGCCCGAGGTGAGCTGGAAGGTCGCCTTGCCGCTCTTGGTCCCAATGGCCAGACCGAGCCCGATCAAGGCGAACACCAGCATCAGGCCGCCGACCCGCAACCGGCGGGTCCGCTCGGCCGGTGCCTCGATCGTGGCCGGGGCCGGGACCTTGACGGTGTCGGCCGTCGTTGTCGACTCGCTCATCCGTTCCAGCCTTTCGCGAGGACGGCGCCGAGGCCGCGTTCCTTGGGCAGGAACCGGAAGACCGAGCGCACCAGGGCCGGTGCGGCGACGAACAGCACGATCACGGCCTGCAGGACGGTGGTCAGCGTCAGCGGGGTCTGCGTCTCCAACTGCATCTGCAGGCCACCGGCGTTCAGGGCGCCGAAGAGCAGGCCCGCCAGCACGGTGCCCAGCGGCGTACCGCGGCCGAGCAGCGCGACCGTGATCGCGTCGAACCCGACAGAGGCCGCGACACCATCGGTGAGCGGCAGATCGGTACCGAGTACCTGCTGCGTGCCCGCCAGACCGGCCAGGGCGCCGGCGACCAGCATGGCGATGAAGTACGCCTTGCCGACGCTCATTCCCGCCGTCCGGGAAGCGTCCGCGTTCGCGCCGACGGCTCGGAGTTCGAAGCCGACGGTCGAGCGGTTCAGCAACCACCAGACGAAGGCGGCGGCCACCAGCGCGAGCAGGAAGCCCACGTGCAACCTGGTACTGCCGAACTGCGGGTACTGCGCGTTGGCATCCACGATCGGGCTGATCGGGTCCTCGCGGCCGGGACGCTTGAAAGTCGTTGTCGTGAGCAACCACTGGAGCAGGTAGATCGCCACGTAGTTGAGCATGATCGTGACGATCACCTCATGAGCGCCGGTACGGGCCTTCAGCAGGCCGACCACCCCGCCCCAGATCGCGCCACCGACCAGGCCGGCGACGACCGCGACGATCAGGTGCAGACCCGGCGGCAGGTGCCAGGCGAACCCGACCCAGGCGGCCAGGATCGCGCCCATGATCAGCTGCCCCTGGGCGCCGATGTTGAACAGTCCGGTCCGGAACGCCAGCGAGACGGCCAGTCCGCCGCAGATCAGCGGCGTCGCCTGCGTCAGCGACTCGGTGATCGGGGTGACGCCGCCGAGCGCGCCGACCGCGAGTGCCTTGTACGCCTCGCCGACCGCGCTGAAGGCGGCCGAGAAGGTGTCCATCGGCGCGGCCCCGAAGTAGCCGAGGGCTGCCTTCACCTGGTCGTCGCCGATGATGATCAGGATCGCGCCGACGATCAGCGCCAGCACGATCGCGCTCAGCGAGACGAGGCTCTGGACCGCCCAGCTGGGCAGCCCGGACCGCTGCGGCTCGCCGGCCGGAACCGGATCCGGCGCGGCCTTCTCGGGCTCCGTCGTTGTATCAGTGCTCATCTAGATGGTTCCCAACGTGGTGGGGTTCTCGATCGCGACTTCGTGGGCCTCGGTCCTCGAGGCTCCGGCCATCATCAGGCCGAGCTCGTCGCGGGGCGTGTCGGACGGTACGACGCCGACCACCTTGCCGCGGTACATCACCGCGACCCGGTCGGACAGGGCCGCGATCTCGTCCAGTTCTGTGGACACGATCAGGACCGCGGTCCCGTTGTCGCGCTCCTGCACGATCCGCTCATGCAGGAACTCGATGGAGCCGACGTCCACCCCGCGGGTCGGCTGCGACGCCACCAGCAGTTTCAGCGGCCGGGACAGCTCGCGGGCCAGCACCACCTTCTGCTGGTTGCCGCCGGACAGCGACGAGACCGGCTGGTCGATGCCCTGGGTGCGGATGTCGAACTCGTCGATCCGCTGCTGGGCGTTCTTGTCGATCTCGTCCGTGTGCAGCACCAGGCCGTCACCGAACGGCTTGCGGCGGAAGAGGTCGAGTACGAGGTTCTCGGCGACCGTGAAGGGGCCGACGAAGCCGTCGTGACCGCGGTCCTCCGGCACGTAGCCGATCCCGGCGTCGAGCCGCTGCCGGGTGGACACCCCGGTCAGGTCCTTGCCGTCCAGCGAGATGCTGCCGGCCGCGATCGGGGTGAGGCCCAGCAACGCCTCGGCGAGCTCGGTCTGACCGTTGCCCTGGACACCGGCCACGGCGAGGATCTCGCCGGCCCGGACCTCCAGGTCGACCCCGTCGACGGCGGTGAAGCCACGCTCGTCGATCACCGTCAGACCCTTGATCTGCAGCACCGGCTGACCCGGCTGGGCCGGGGTCTTGTCCACCACCAGGTCGACCGCGCGGCCGACCATCATCTCGGCCAGGCTTTCCTCGGACTGGCTCGGCTCGGCCTGGCCGACCACCTTGCCGCGGCGGATCACGGTGATCTTGTCCGCGATCGCCTTGACCTCTTTGAGCTTGTGGGTGATGAAGACGATCGAGGTGCCGGTCTCCTTCAGCCGCCGCATCACGGTGATCAGCTCGTCGATCTCGGCCGGGGTGAGTACGGCGGTCGGCTCGTCGAGGATCAGCACCTTGGCGTCGTTGGTGAGCGCCTTGATGATCTCCACCCGCTGCTGGACGCCGACCGGGATGTCCTCGACCAGCGCCTCGGGGTTCACCTCGAACCCGAACCGCTCGGACAGCTCGGCGACGAGAGCGTGGGCCTTCTTCCGGTCCAGGATGCCGCCGGGGTAGGTGTTCTCCCGGCCGAGCATGATGTTCTCCGCGACGCTGAACACCGGCACCAGCATGAAGTGCTGGTGCACCATCCCGATGCCGTGCTTGATCGCGTCGCTGGGCGAGGTGATCGCGACCTTCTCGCCGTCGATCACGATCTCGCCGGAGTCAGGCTGCAGCAGCCCGTAGAGCATGTTCATCAGGGTGCTCTTGCCGGCCCCGTTCTCGCCGAGCAGGCAGTGGATCTCGCCCGGTTCGATGACCAGGTCGATGTGGTCGTTGGCGACCAGCGAGCCGAAGCTCTTGGTCAGCCCCGAGAGCTCGAGATGCATGCGGCAGCCTTCCTGTCAGACGGCGAGCCAGGAAGGTCAACCCGTGAGGGCCGTACCTTCCTGGCTCGCACCGTACTACGTGCTGATGTCCTGGATCAGGACGCTGCCGGCTGTGCCTTCGAGGCGATCGTGATCTTGCCGGAGATGATGTCCGCCTTGATCTGGTCCAGCTCGGTCTTCATGTCGGCCGGAACCTTGCCGTCGAAGTCGTGGAACGGGGCCAGCGAGGTGCCGCCGTTCTCCAGCGTGCCGATGAACTGCTTGCTGTCGTACTTGCTGTCGACCACCGAGGTGACCGCGTCCTGGACGGCGACGTCCATGCCCTTGTTCACCGAGCTGATCAGCACCGAGCAGTACTCCGCGGCGCTCACGCAGCCGTCGGTGTCGACCCAGATCGCGTTGACCTTGCCGTTGCTGGCCTTGGCCGCCTGCAGACCGCCCAGACCGGACGGGCCGGCCACCGGGAAGATGATGTCGGCGCCCTGGGTGATCAGGTTCTGGCCGGTGTTCTGGCCCTTCGCCTTGTCCTCGAAGTCACCGGTGAACAGACCGGCCTGCTTCGCGTCGTCCCAGCCGAGCACCTGGACGTTCTTGCTCTTCTGCTTGTTGTAGTAGCGCACGCCCTCGGCGAAGCCGTCCATGTAGATCGTCACCGGCGGGATCTTGATGCCGCCGAAGGTGCCGACCTTGCCGCTCTGGGTCATCCCGGCGGCCAGGTAGCCCGCCTGGAAGGCAGCCTGCGCGGTGTTGAACAGCAGCGGCTTGACGTTCGCGATCGGCTTGGCCGGAGCCGAGTCGACGATGGCGAACTTGATGTCGGCGTTCGCGTTCGCGGCCTTGTCGGTGGCGTCCTCGAGCTTGAAGCCGACGGCGACGATCACCTTGCACTTGGCGTTGACCATCGCGGTCATGTTGGTCGGGTAGTCGTTGTCCGACTTCGACTCGGCCTTGACCTCGGTCAGGCCCTTCGCCTTGATGGCAGCCTGGAAACCCTCATACGAGGTCTGGTTGAACGACTTGTCGTCGAAGCCACCCGAGTCGGAGACCATGCACGCCTTGAAGTCCTTGTTGGCGCTGCCGCTGGACGCGTCGTCAGTCGGCTTGCTGCCACAAGCGGCAACGGCGAGCGTCAGTGCGCTCACGATCGCCAGTCCCCGCACGTACTTCTTCACCGGATGTCTCCTTCGTCGAACCAGTTTGTCTGCCCTGGGCACACCTTCCCCAGCGTGCCGCATCCGCAGACTATAGGGGCCAGTCCGGCCTTCTTTGAACGGCGCGAGAGCCTCGATACCGGAAAGTGACCGGCGCGCGAAGCATTGTGACGTAACTCCTCCGGTACGGCTACGTTCCGCACGACCGGCGTCACCCACCGCAGGATTCCAGCCGCCGGACCGGCGGTTTGCTCACTGCCAGTTCACCTCACGGACGGTGAGATCGGCCGGGCGTGGCCCGGCTCGGGGTCGATCGGGTGACAGAATCGCCGGATGACGACTTCGCTGGAGCTGCTGCTCGCCGACTCGAAAACGCGTGTCGACGAGGTCCGCGACGCCGCGATCGCACTCCGCCGTGACCTGCACGCGCACCCGGAGCTCGGCTGGAACGAGGTCCGGACCACCGAAGTACTGCGTCAGCGCCTGACCGAGGCCGGGCTGTCCCCGCGAGTACTGCCGACCGGGACCGGCCTGATCTGCGACATCGGCTCCGGCGACACCTGCGTCGCGCTGCGGGCCGACATCGACGCACTCCCCGTGCCGGACGCCGTACAGACTCCGCACCGGTCGACCGTCGACGGTGTCGCCCACGCGTGTGGGCACGACGTCCACACTGCTGCTCTGCTCGGAGCCGCGCTGGTCCTCGCCGGGATGGCGCGGGACGGGCTACTGGACCGTCGGGTGCGGGTGATCTTCCAGCCGGCCGAGGAGGTCATGCCCGGTGGCGCGCTCGGGGTGATCGCCGCGGGTGGGCTGGACGGCGTACGGCGTATCTACGGGTTGCACTGTGATCCGCGGCTGCAGGTGGGCCAGATCGGTCTGCGAGTCGGCGCGCTGACAGCTGCTGCCGACCGGATCCTGGTTCGGCTCACCGGGCCGGGCGGGCACACCTCCCGACCGCATCTGACCGCCGATCTCGTCTACGCCTTGGCCACGCTGGTGACCGAGCTCCCGGCCGCTCTGTCCCGGCGGGTCGATCCGCGGGCGGGGATGTCGCTGGTCTGGGGGCGGATCACCTCCGGCTCCGCGGCGAACGCGATCCCGGCGCGGGGCGAGGCGGAAGGGACGCTGCGCTGCCTCGACGCGAACGCCTGGCGGCTCGCGGAGGAACTGATCCCGGCCCTGGCGACGCAGTTGGCGTCGCCGTACGGCGTGGAGGTGGACACCGAGGTCACCCATGGTGTCCCGCCGGTGATGAACGACCCGGGCGCGATCGAGGTGTTCCGTACTGCGGTGGAGCAGACGCTCGGCTCGGCCGCGGTCGCACCCACCGACCAGAGCCTCGGCGGCGAGGACTACGCCTGGTACCTGGAGCACGTCCCGGGCGCGATGGTCCGCCTCGGCGTACGCCCGGCCGGCACCGACACCGATACCGCCGCTGACCTCCACACCCCCGGCTTCAACCCCTCCGAAGATGCGATCACCATCGGCACCTCAGTCCTGGTAGCCACAGCCCTCCTCGACTGACCACCCCTTCCTCGCTGACGTCCGAAGAAGTGAGTGGCACGTCCCTCCGGTTCTTCGGACGTCAGCGAGGAAGCGGTCGGTCAGAAGGTGTCGGCCGGGACGTAGACGCCCCAGATTGCGCGGAGGGCGTCGCTGACCTCGCCGACGGTGGCGCGGGCCTTGAGGGCTTCCTTCATCGGGTAGAGGCAGTTGTCGTTTCCCCGAGCAGCGTTCCGCAAGTCGGCAAGCGCCTTGTCGACGGCCGCTTGATCCCGCTCGGCGCGAAGCTTGGCGAGCCGCGCGACCTGCTGGGCCTCGATCGCCGGGTCGACCCGGAGCGGCTCGTACGGCTCTTCCTCGGCGACCTTGTACTTGTTCAGGCCGACGACGACCCGCTCGGCGGAGTCGATCTCCTGCGCGATCCGGTACGCCGAACGCTCGATCTCCTGCTTCTGGAAGCCTTTCTCGATCGCGGCGACGGCACCGCCGAACTCCTCGACCTGCTCCATCAGCTCACGCGCGGCGGCCTCGACCTCATCGGTGAGCGACTCCACGACGTACGAGCCGGCGAAGGGGTCGACGGTCGCGGTGATGTCGGTCTCGTACGCGAGCACCTGCTGGGTGCGGAGCGCGAGCCGGGCCGCCTTCTCCGTCGGCAGCGCGATCGCCTCGTCGTAGGAGTTGGTGTGCAACGACTGGGTGCCACCGAGCACGGCGGCGAGGCCCTGGATCGCGACGCGGACCAGGTTCACCTCGGGCTGCTGGGCGGTCAGCTGGACCCCGGCCGTCTGGGTGTGGAAGCGGAGCATCAGCGACTTCGGGTTCTTCGCGCCGAACTCGTCGCGCATCACCTGCGCCCAGATCCGGCGGGCGGCGCGGAACTTCGCCACCTCTTCCAGCAGGGTCGTCCTGGAGACGAAGAAGAAGGAGAGCCGCGGCGCGAAGGTGTCCACGTCGAGGCCGGCCGCGACCGCGGTCCGGACGTATTCGATGCCGTCGGCAAGAGTGAAGGCGATCTCCTGCGCGGGCGTGGCACCGGCCTCGGCCATGTGGTAGCCGGAGATCGAGATCGTGTTCCATCGCGGCAGCTCGGTCTGGCAGTACGCGAAGATGTCGCTGATCAGCCGGAGCGACTCCTTCGGCGGATAGATGTAGGTGCCGCGGGCGATGTACTCCTTGAGCACGTCGTTCTGGATCGTGCCGGTCAGCTTGTCACCGCTGACGCCCTGCTCCTCGGCGACGAGTTGGTAGAGCAGCAACAGCACCGAGCCAGGCGCGTTGATCGTCATCGACGTGGACACCTGGTCCAGCGGGATCCGGTCGAACAGGATCCGCATGTCGTCGATCGAGTCGATCGCCACCCCGACCTTGCCGACCTCGCCGGACGCGATCTCCGCGTCGGAGTCGTAGCCCATCTGGGTGGGCAGGTCGAACGCGACCGACAGGCCCATCGTGCCGGCGTCGATCAGCTGGTGGTACCGCTGGTTCGACTCGGCGGCGGTCCCGAACCCGGCGTACTGGCGCATAGTCCAGGGCCGCTGGGTGTACATGGTCGGGTAGACCCCGCGGGTGAACGGGTACTGCCCCGGCGTACCCAACTTCTCCGCCGGGTCGAACTCCGCAAGTTTGTCGGGACCGTAGACAGGTTCGAAGTCCCACCCCGACTCGGTCTGGTGGCTCATCTGCCAACCGTAGGCCCGATCCGGTCTGCCCCACACCACCCATCACGGTGACATCCAGCACCCTCTGTGACCGGAGTCTCCCCACGCACCTCTCCAGGGGCCTGCTGGTGTGGACGCAGGCCCCTGGGTGTGGGTGTCAGGTCGTCGGTCAGAGGCTGCGGGCGGTGATGTCGCCGCACTGCGTGGTTGCCTGGATCTGCAGGCCGGCCGCGGAACCCTCGGTGTTCTTCAGGGTGTTCTGGATCCGGCCGCTGCCGGTGCCGGCGTCCAGGGAGGCGGAGGCCTCGGGGGCGGCGCCGACCGTCAGGTTGCCCAGCTGGGTGCGCAGTACGACGGTGCCGGTGGTGGCCTCCGTGATGGTGATGTCGCCCTTCTGGGTGCTGATCTCGGCGGGGCCGGTCAGGCGGCCGACGGTGATGTCAGCGGCGTGGGCGGTGACCCGGACGCTCGCGGCCTCGTCGATCTTGACCGCACCGTGCGCACCCTCGAAGGCGACGTCCCCGAGCCGTCCGACGCCCCGGAACTCGGCGGCGGCCCGCCTTCGCCTCGACGCTCGAACCGGCCGGCAGTTGGACGGTCACCTCGACCGATCCGAGCGTGCCGAGGAGCTGACTCTTCGCCACCGGGCCGTTGATCCGCAGGACACCGTCGGCGAAGGCGACCGTGAGCTGCTCGGCGGCCTTCACGTCGCGGCTCTTGGCGGCGTTGGCGGGCAGGACCTCGACGGTGGTGTCGGTCCGGTCGGTGGCGATGATCTGGATCCGCCCGGCGGGGATGTCCAGGACGGTGGTGATCGCGGCGGTGGTGGCGAAGTTCTGCATGAGGTTCTCCCTGGTGTGCGTTTCGTCGTTTCTGATATCGCAAACGCTACGTTGCGTTCATGGATTAGGCAACTAATTTGTTGCGTAGAAAAGACATTTACGCAGGTCAGAGCACGAATATCGTTGCAACAGCTCTAATCTTAACGCAACGAGCAGTTATCGCTTCGTTGCGTTGGATGAGAAGTGAACGCTATCCTGGCGACTCAGGCATGAAGGGAGAACGCGGTGCCGGGAGGCAGGCTCAACCAGCAGGAACGTCAGCGGATCGCGCTCGGACTGGCCGACGGGCTCGCCTACGCCGAGATCGCCCGGCGGCTCGACCGTCCCACCTCGACGATCACGCGTGAGGTGATGCGGAACGGCGGCCCCGCGGCGTACCGGGCCGATCTGGCCCACCGCGCGACCGAACACCGCGTCCGCCGAAGCAAACCCGTCGTACCCCGCGGGCAGATCGCGCTGGCGCAGGGCCATGGGCGCGACGACGGCGCCGTCCGTGAGTACGAGGAGGCGTTCACCACCCTGATGATGGAGCAGGGCCTGCCCAAGATGACGGCGAGCGTGCTGACCTGCCTCTTCGTCGCCGACGAGGGCAGCGTTACCGCCGCCCAACTCGTCCAGCACCTCCAGGTCAGCCCGGCGTCCGTCTCCAAGGCGATCGGGTTTCTCGAGGTCCAGGGCCTGATCCGGCGGGAACGCGACGAACGCCGCCGCGAGCGCTACTTCGTCGACGACGAGGTCTGGTACCAGTCGACGATCGCCAGCGCCCGGCGTACGGCGCATCTCGCCGAGATCGCGCGGCGGGGTGTCGGGGTTCTCGGCCGCGGAACGCCGGCTGCTGCCCGGTTGGAGAACATCGCTCGCTTCAGCGAGTTCATCAGCGAGAGCATCCTGCGCGCCGCGGAGCAGGTCCGCGATGTGCTGCACACGAAACCGGAGGCGAAGCCGGGTGGCGCCGCCGAGCCGCTGGGCCCCGGCGTACCGGAAGATTCTTGAAAGAGGTCCGGCCGGCGGTGTCGGATCGGGGCAGCGGCGTTCGTAGTACGGGTGAAAGGGCACCTTCGAAAGCACAGGAGATGAGCTGACATGCAGTACCTGCTTTCCGTGATCCACGACAAGACCAACTCCGGTACGCCGGAGGAGCAGGACGCGATCGACGTGTTCAACGACAAGCTCGTGGCCGAGGGCTACTGGGTCTTCGCCGGGGGTCTCGACTCCCCCACCACGGCCACCGTCATCGACAACCGGGACGGCGAGGCGGTGTTCACGGACGGGCCGTTCGTGGAGACGAAGGAGCTGATGGCCGGCGTCTGGATCATCGAGGCCCCCGACCTCGACGTGGCACTCAAACTCGCCACCGAGGGATCGAAGGCCTGCAACCGGAAGGTCGAGGTGCGGCCGTTCCTGTGAACGAGACCGCTGCCCAGGAGGCGATCACCCAGGCCCACCATGAGGAGTGGGCGCGGGTGGTCGCCGCCCTGACCCGACGGTTCGGTGACCTCGGCATCGCCGAGGAAGCCGCGGCCGAGGCCTTCGCGACGGCCGTCGAGCGGTGGCCGGCCGACGGCGTACCGCCGAATCCCGGCGCCTGGCTGACCACCACCGCCAACCACAAGGCGATCGACCGGCTCCGGCGCGAGAACAAACGCGACGACAAGCACAAGGAGGCTCAGATGCTGTCCGAAGACGACCCGCCCGAGCCTCTTGGCGCCATCGAGGACGAGCGGCTCCGGCTGATCTTCACCTGCTGCCACCCGGCGCTCGCGATGGAGACCCGGATGGCGCTGACGCTGCGGATGGTCGGCGGTCTGACCGTGCCCGAGATCGCCCGGGCCTTCCTGGTGCAGGAGACCGCGATGGGCCAGCGGATCACCCGCGCGAAGGCCAAGATCAAGGCGACCCGGATCCCGTATCGGGTGCCGGCCGCGGAGGACCTCCCGGGACGCGTCACCGGCGTGCTCGCCGTCCTCTTCCTCGTGTTCAACGAGGGCTACCTGGCGACCGGCGCCGACACCGATCCCGTCCGGCACGAGCTGACCGCCGAGGCGATCCGGCTCACCCGCCTGATCCGTGCGCTGCTACCGACCGACGGCGAGGTGGCCGGGCTGCTGGCACTGATGCTCCTCACCGAGGCCCGCCGTACGGCCCGAGTCTCGGCAACCGGCGAACTGGTCTCCCTCGAAGAGCAGGACCGTGGCTCCTGGGACACAGCGCTGGTCGTCGAGGGTCATCGGCTCGTTCGCGAGCGCCTGGCCACCCGGATAGCTCCAGGGCGCTACCAGATCCTCGCCGCGATCAACGCCGTCCACACCTCCGCCCGCGACGTCCGCAACACCGACTGGTCGCAAATCGTTGCCCTGTACAACCAGCTGGCCCGG
Source organism: Kribbella qitaiheensis (assembly GCF_014217565.1). Taxonomy (NCBI): domain Bacteria; kingdom Bacillati; phylum Actinomycetota; class Actinomycetes; order Propionibacteriales; family Kribbellaceae; genus Kribbella; species Kribbella qitaiheensis. The sequence goes on along the minus strand of NZ_CP043661.1, from coordinate 5,596,604 downwards.
CTCGACCCCTCCCCGATCGTCGCCCTCAACCAGGCCATCGCAGTCGCGGAGCTCGACGGCCCGGAGGTAGCGATCGCGGCTGTCGACCGCCTCGAGGACAAACTCGCCGGCTACCACGCCTACCACGCAACCCGCGCCGACCTCCTCCGCCGACTAGGCCGCAGCCAGGAGTCCCGCGCGGCATACGACAAAGCCATCGCCCTAGCCGGCAACACCGCCGAAACCGCCTACCTAACCCGCCGCCGCGACCAACTCGGCTAGCAGGAGGGCGCGGAGCGGGTGCTTTTCGTCGTACCCGCGGGTTGGTTGAAGTACTGCTTGCTGGTCACTGCCTGGCCATCCAACGGCCGTGGATGTGTTGCCAGGGAATCGACACCGGGTCACGAGAGCGTCGCCGAGGGTTCATGCGGGGACGGGAACCTTCGGGTTGTGCGCATAGTGATGGTTGCCGAGTGCTTCCTGCCGCAGATCAATGGCGTGGCGAACACGGTTCGCCACGTCGCCGACCGGTTACTGGCCCGCGGGCACGAGCTGCTGATCATAGCGGCCGGCCCCGGCCCGGACACTTACAACGGAGTACGGGTACTCCGGGCCCGTAGCTTCGGGATCCCTGGCTACAAAGAGATCCCGGTCGGCCTGCCCGATCCCGCGATCGAACGCGCGATGGCCGAGTTCAAGCCGGATCTCGTTCATCTCGCGGCTCCCTTCGTGCTCGGCGCCTACGGACTGCGGAGCGCGCGGCGGCTCGGAGTACCGACTGTCGCGGTGTTCCAGACGGACCTGGCCGGTTTCGCCCGGCAGTATCCGTGGTTCGCCAAGGCCGACCGCGGCTGTTGGGCCTGGATCCGCCGGATCCACTCGCGCTGCGACCGCACCCTCGCGCCATCGTCGTCCGCGGTGGCGCAACTGGTCCAGGAGGGCGTACCGCGGGTGCACCACTGGGGCCGCGGCGTGAACCTCGACCTGTTCGACCCGTCGCACCGGCTCGAGGCCTGGCGCCGGGAGATTTCCCCCGACGGCAAGCCGATCGTCGGGTACGTCGGGAGGCTGGCCGCGGAGAAGAAGGTGAAGCGGCTGGCCGAGCTGAGCGAACTCGACTGCCACCTGGTGGTGGTCGGCGACGGCCCAGATCGCGCCTCCCTGGAGACCTTGTTGCCGAACGCAACTTTCCTCGGGATGCGCCGGGGCACCGACCTCGCCTCGATCTTCGCCGGCCTGGACCTCTTCGTGCACACCGGCGAACACGAAACCTTCTGCCAGACGATCCAGGAGGCACAGGCCTCGGGCGTCGCCACCGTCGGACCGGCCGCGGGCGGACCGCTCGACCTGATCCGCCCGGGCGAGACCGGCCTGCTCTTCGAACCAGGCAAGGCAGATTCACTACGCCAAGCCGTCTCACACCTGCTGGACAACCCCGACCTCCGTACTGCGATGGCCGCGGCCGGCCGTCGCAGAGTCCAGACCCGAACCTGGCCGGCCGTTGTAGACGATCTGGTCGACCGCCACTACGCCGAAGTACTCGCCGGGATCGCGACAGTACGGCGGGCCGCATGACGTTACGGATCGCCCAGCTCGCGAACTTCGTCGGCCCGACCTCCGGTGGGATGCGGACCGCGATCGAGCATCTCGGTCAGGGGTACTGCGAGGCCGGTGCCGATCGCATCCTGATCACGCCCGGCGAGCGGGACAGCGTCACCGACACCGAGGTAGGCACGATCGTCCGGATGAAGGCGCCGAAGGTCGGCGGCGGGTACCGGCTCATCACCGATCCCTGGAAGGTGATCGAGGCGCTGGAGCGGTTCGGCCCTACGACGGTGGAGATCTCGGACAAGTCCACTTTGTTGCCGGTAGCAAGGTGGGCCCGCCGGCAGGGCATCGGTTCGGTCCTCTTCAGCCACGAACGGCTCGACGCGATGCTCTCGCTGCGGACCGGCCGCCAACTCGGGGTCGCGGCCGGCGTCGGCGCGCTCTACAAGTTGCTGAGCCGCACGTACGACGCGGTGGTGGTCACCTCCCGCTATGCGGCGGCCGAGTTCGACGAGGTCACCACGCCACTGGTCCGGATCCCGCTCGGCGTCGATCTGGACACCTTCCACCCGTCACTCGGCAGCCCTGCCGACGACGGGATCCTCAAGCTCGTTCACGCGGGCAGGTTGTCCCGCGAGAAGAGCCCAGACCTCGCCGTCGCGACAGCGGTCGAGTTGCACCGACGCGGCGTACCGACGCGGCTGGACGTCTATGGCTCGGGCCCGCACCTGGACGAACTGCTCGCGATCGCGGGCAGCGCGCCGATCATCTTCCACGGGTACGTCGATGGCCGGGTCGCGCTGGCGCGGCACCTCGCGGAGGCGGACGTGGCCCTGTCGGTCTGCCCTGGCGAGACGTTCGGCCTCGCAGTTCTGGAGGCACTGGCCGCCGGTACGCCGGTGGTCACGGCGAACACCGGCGGGGCAAGAGAGTTGGTCGACTCCAGCTGCGGCCGATGGGCTCCGGCGAAGGCCGACCTGCTGGCGGACGCAGTACTGGAACTCGCGCAGCAGCCAGGGCGTAGAGCCGCGGCCCGAAGCCGGGCCGAGCTCTACGACTGGGATTCCTGCGTGCAGCACATGCTCAACCTGCACACCCGATTGGCGGTAAAGCTCGCGGCTTAGCGCCCCCTATCGGAACGCTTAGGTCAGGTGGTCGAAGTCGCCTCGGGCCCAGGCTGCGTGGCGGTCGGCCGAGCGGCGGACGACGTTGCGGGCGTCGGTCGGGATCGAGGCGCCGAAGTTGCCGTAGAGGCGGTCGTAGGAGAACGCGTCCAGCGCCTTGGCGACCCGGTCGACGACGGCGCCCGACAGCGGGATCCTGTTCGGGTAGCTGCGCATGAAGCTGACCGAGGTGCGGTCCGGGTTGGCGAAGAGGGTGTCGCCGGCCAGGATCACTCCCTTGCCCTCGGCACCTTCTGCCCAGTGCACCACCGCGCTGCCCGGGAAGTGCCCGCCCGGCTGGATCAGCGTGACGCCGGGGAGTAGGTCCAGCGTGCCGGACCAGGTCTTGATCGCCGGGTCCTGCCTGGCGACCCACTCGGCGTCGGCCTCTGACACATAGACCGGCACGCCGCCGAGCCGGCGGCTCCACTCGACCTGTACGCCGTACATGTGCGGGTGGCTCGCGATGATCGCCTTCACCTCACCGAGCGCGCGGACCTTCTCGACCGCGTCGTCGTCGAGGTAGCCGATCGGGTCCCAGAGCAGATTGCCCTCGACCGTCTGGACCACCATCGACTGCTGGCCGATCCCGGCGCTGGGGGTCGAGGTCACGCCGTACAGGCCGGGCTCGACGTCCTTGACCTCGACCTTGTAGCCGGCGGCGGCCAGCTGCTCGAGCGTCGTCCAGTGCTGCCCGTCGGCGGGCACCCACTGCCGTTCATCGGCGCAGATCGCGCACACCTCGACCTGCTCGGAGTGCTCGACCGCGCAGGTCTCACAGATCCAGAAACTCACTCTCGTCCCCTCTTCTCCCGGCGACCGCCGGGCCCGTGTCGTCGCCGGACCAACGCTAGGTCCGGCCGGCCCCCGCGACCAGGTCCATTCGGGCCCTGCCGGGGCGGGCCACTTCAGCTTCCGGCTTCAAGGGCGGTTGAAGTCAACCGCTGCCAGTGCCTTGCCCACCTCGTCCGCCTCGGGGACCTCCAACTCCGCGAAGATACGTCGCGCGGAGGTCCATCGGGCCCGGGCTTCCGGCAGATTCCCGGTCGCGGCCGCGACGGCACCGAGCCCCTGCAGAGCCCGGCCGTGCTCGTACCGGTCACCGATCGTGGCCACCAGGTCGAGCGCGGACCGGTACGCATCGGCCGCCTCGAGATGGCGGCCGAGCAGGGCCAGCGTGTCGCCGTACGCGTTGTAAGCCTCCGCCTCCACCCGGTGGTCGGTGCCGAGGACCAGCCCCAGCGAACGCCGGTGGTGCTCCAGCGCCTCACGATCGCGCCCGGCCGAGCGGCAACTGACAGCGAGCGCGGTGAGCACCCAGCCTTCGCCGGCGCTGTCGCCGATCTCGATGAACACGTCCAGCGCCTGCTGGTACCAGCTGATCGCCTCCGCAGACCGGCCGAGCGCCTCCAGCACCAGGCCGATCCCGGTCAGTGAGCTGCCCTCACCGTCGCGATCGCCGAGCTCGGTCCTGATCGCGAGCGCCTCGCGGTGATGGTTCATCGCGACGTCGAGCCGCCCGAGCCGGAGCAGCGCGAGTCCGAGATTGTCCAGCGTGAGTCCCCTGCCGTACCCGTCGCCGATCTCGGTGAACTCGGTCAACGCCTCGCGATAGTTGCGGATCGCGGCGGCCGGCTTGCCGGTGCGCAGCCGCATGTTGCCCAGGTTGTTCAGCGAGTGCGCGTTGCCGTGCCGGTCGCCCAGTTCGCGGCTGATCGTCAGCGAGGCGCCGAAGAGGTTCGCCGCGGAGGCGTAGCTGCCGAGCCGCTCGTGCACGAGGCCGAGGTTGCTCAGCGTCGCGCTCTCGCCGGCCCGATCGCCGATCTCCTGCCGGATCCGCAGCGCCTGCTCGTGCTCGTCACACGCTTCGTCGTACCGCCCCAGCCGGTACGACGAGATGCCGAGCCCGCCGAGCATGAACGCCTCGCCCCGGCGATCCCCCAGCTCCAGACAGGCCTGCTGGGCGTACTGCAGCATCTCCCTGCTCCGGTCGTAGTGTCCGCCCATCTCCAGGTGTCGGGCGATGGTCCTGGTGAGGTCCCGGGCCAGGACAGGCCAGCCGCCGGTCGCAGCGAGCTCGACGCAGCCCAGCAGGTTGGCCTCCTCGGTGTCCAGCCAGTCCTTCGCGTGGGCGATGCCGATGAAGTCAGGGCCCGTACTGGTCCTGGACCGTGGCCGCCGGTGCCGGTCCGCCGGATGCAGTAGGTCCATGGCGTCTGCCGCGCCGTCCAGGTAGTGCCGGAGGATCCGGACGGTCGCCTGCTGCCTTCGCTCCAGGGGAAGCGCAGCGGCCTGCTCAACGGCGTACGCGCGCAGCAGGTCGTGCTGGCCGAACCGGTTGGCAGCAACCTCCTTCCAGAGGTTCGCCCGAACCAGATCGGTGACAGCGGCCACCGCATCGACCGGAGCGATCATGGCTCGCACAGCGGCGAAACAGAACTCGTGTCCGGGAGCGAGGCCCGCCAGTACGAAGGTCTGCCGCGCTGCGTCGGGTAGGTGTTTCAAGGACCACGACAGCACCGAGCGGACCGCAGTACGGGGGTCTCCGTCTGCGGACAAGCTGTCCAGCCCTTGGCGATCCAGCTCGGCGACCAGCCCGGCCAACGGCACCTGCGGCCGGGTCGTCGCAAGCTCCGCAGCCACCCGTACTGCGAGCGGCAGGCGGGCGCAACGATCCACCATGGCGATCACACCCGCCGGATCTGACTTGGCGCGTGCTCCGACCAGCTTGTTGAACAAGGCCACCGCGTCCTCGAGCGGCAGCAGGCCGGCCTCGACCCGCGCCGCGCCGTACCGGACGACCAGGCCGGCCAGGTCGCGTCTGCTGGTGATCACCGTGCAACTACTGTCGCCGCCGGGCAGTAGGTCCGTCACTTGCTCCACGCCGGCGGCGTTGTCCAGGATCACCAGCAGGCGCTTCGCTGCCGTCAGTGAGCGATACCGGTCGACCCGCTCGGCGTAGTCCGTCGGCAGGACGGCCTTGGGGCCAAGTAGGGCCTGCAGGAGCTGGTCGAGCGCCTCTGCCGGTCGCAGCTGCCGCTCCGGGTCGAAGCCGCGCAGATCGACGAAGAGCAGGCCGTCTGGGAACTGGTCACGCACAGTGCGAGCCCAGCGGACCACCAACGCACTCTTGCCCACCCCGGCAGTGCCGGACACGACAGTGATGCGGTTGAGCTTGCCGAGGGCAGCCAGCTCGGTGGCGCGACCGGTGAACCCTCCGACTTCCTGCGGGAGGTCTCTCTTGAGCGGTGAAGACTCTTCCAAGGCCCTACCCCACTGTGTTGATTCGACCCCCACCCCACCACCCCGGTCGCAGGCCGTTCCAGCGGTGACCGGCCGGTCACTTCCCGCCATCATCCAGCACCGGGCCGGATCGGCAAACGAGTCCGCTGAACTGCCCCGGGAGACTTTGTGCTGACTTCAGAGAGCGAAGTCACACGCGGGTGGGCCAGAACCGGTGCGGCGCAGCGATAGCATCAAGAACGGCCCTGGTCACCTGCCGGGTCGAGCCGACTGCGGCCCCTTTGCCATCTGGACGCCCCGGAGTCGCCGCGGTCCCCGGCTCTGGTCTGTCGTCCGATCGGAGGATCGGTTTGCCCAGCAAACCGCGCATCATTCCCCCGGCACGCTGTATCGCGGCCACGAAGGCATGTGGTCGTGGGTCGCGCACCGGATCACCGGGGTCGGGATCTTCTTCTTCCTCCTGGTCCATGTACTCGACACCGCTTTGGTCAGGGTTTCCCCGGAGGCCTACAACGAGGTGATCGGGACCTACAAGAACCCGATCGTCGGCCTGATGGAGGTCGGCCTGGTCGGGGCCATCCTGTTCCACGCCTTCAACGGCATCCGGCTGATCCTGGTGGACTTCTGGGCCAAGGGCCCGCGGAACCAGCGCAAGCTGATGATCGGCGTCGGGATCATCTGGGTCGTGTTGTTCGTGCCGTTCGTGATCCGGCACCTGAGCCACGTCTTCGGAGGCTGAGATGTCCGAGATCGCCACCCCGCGTTCCTCCACCCGGTCCCGCTCGCTGAAGGGCGGCGGCCGCAACCGCTCCGGTCAGACCAACTTCGAGTTGTACAGTTGGCTGTTCATGCGGCTGTCCGGGCTCGCCCTGATCGTGCTCGTGCTCGGACACCTGTTCGTCAACCTGATGCTCGGCGGCGGGATCACCGCGCTCGACTTCGGGTTCGTGGCCGGCAAGTGGGCCAACCCGCTCTGGCAGGTCTGGGACCTGCTGATGCTGTGGCTGGCGATGCTGCACGGCACCAACGGGATGCGCACGATCGTCAACGACTACGCCGAGAAGGACCAGACCAGGTTCTGGCTGAAGGCTCTGCTGATCACCGCGGCGATCGTGATCGTCGTCCTCGGCACCCTGGTCATCTTCACCTTCGATCCCTGCCTAGACCCCAGCTCCACGCTGTCGGTCTGCAAGTAAGGACAGTCTTCTCATGCAGCGCCACCAGTACGACGTCGTCATCGTCGGCGCGGGCGGAGCGGGAATGCGCGCCGCCCTGGAGTCCAGCAAGCGGACCCGGACCGCGGTGCTCACCAAGCTCTACCCGACCCGGTCCCACACCGGCGCCGCACAGGGTGGGATGTGCGCCGCCCTCGCCAATGTCGAGGAGGACAACTGGGAGTGGCACACCTTCGACACGGTCAAGGGCGGCGACTTCCTGGTCGACCAGGACGCGGCCGAGGTGATGTGCCGCGAGGCCGTCGACGCCGTCCTGGACCTGGAGAAGATGGGCCTGCCGTTCAACCGGACGGCCGAGGGCAAGATCGACCAGCGCTTCTTCGGTGGGCACACCCGCAACCACGGTGAGGCCGTCGTCCGCCGGTCCTGCTTCGCGGCCGACCGTACCGGCCATATGATCCTGCAGACGCTGTACCAGCAGTGCATCAAGCAGAACGTCGAGTTCTTCAACGAGTTCTACGTACTGGACCTGCTGATGGTCGGCGGTCGCGCGACCGGTGTGGTGGCCTACGAACTGGCCACCGGTGAGCTGCACATCTTCTCGGCCAAGTCGATCGTGTTCGCCTCGGGCGGCTTCGGCAAGGTCTTCCGGACAACCTCGAACGCGCACACGCTGACCGGCGACGGGATGGGCATCGTCTGGCGCAAGGGCCTGCCGCTGGAGGACATGGAGTTCTTCCAGTTCCACCCGACCGGCCTCGCGGGCCTCGGTGTGCTGCTGTCTGAGGCCGCTCGCGGTGAGGGCGGAATCCTGCGCAACAAGGACAACGAGCGCTTCATGGAGCGGTACGCGCCGACCGTGAAGGACCTCGCGCCGCGCGACATGGTCGCCCGGGCGATGGCGAACGAAGTACGCGAAGGCCGTGGCTGTGGCCCCGACGGCGCGTACGTGATGCTCGACCTGACCCACCTGGAGCCCGCACACATCGACGCGAAGCTGCCGGACATCACCGAGTTCGCCCGCACCTATCTCGGCGTCGAGCCGTACACCGAGCAGATCCCGGTCTTCCCGACCGCGCACTACGCGATGGGCGGCATCCCGACCAACATCCAGGGCGAGGCGCTGGCCAACAACGACGACGTCATCCCCGGCCTGTACGCCGCGGGCGAGGTCGCCTGCGTCTCCGTGCACGGTGCGAACCGGCTCGGCACGAACTCGCTGCTGGACATCAACGTGTTCGGGCGGCGAGCCGGGATCGCGGCCGCGGAGTACGCGTCGACCGCTGACTTCGAAGAGCTGCCCGCCGAGCCCGAGGCCTTTGTGGTCGAGCTGATCGAGGGCATGCGCAGCGCCGACGGCACCGAGCGGGTGGCGGCGATCCGGACCGACCTGCAGGCCACGATGGACATCAACGCGCAGGTCTACCGGACCGAGGGCTCGCTGAAGCAGGCTCTGACCGATATCGAGGGCCTGAAGCAACGATTCGCCCAGGTTTCCGTGCAGGACAAGGGCAAGCGGTTCAACACCGACCTGCTGGAGGCCGTCGAGCTGGGCTTCCTGCTCGATCTGGCCGAAGTGCTGGTGGTTTCCGCGCTGGCTCGCAAGGAGTCCCGGGGCGGGCACTTCCGTGAGGACTACGACAAGCGTGACGACGTGAACTTCATGCGGCACACGATGGCCTACCGGTCTGTCGATGCCGAAGGCACCGTGAATATCCGGCTGGACTACAAACCGGTCGTTCAGACTCGCTACAAGCCGATGGAGCGGAAGTACTGATGGATGTCAAGGTCAAGATCCTTCGGTACAACCCCGAGGTGCTGGACGAGTCCGAGTGGAAGACCTACTCGGTCACCCTGCTGCCCGGCGACCGGGTGCTGGACGCGCTGCACAAGATCAAGTGGGAGCAGGACGGCACGTTGACCTTCCGCCGGTCCTGCGCGCACGGCGTCTGCGGCTCGGACGCGATGCGGATCAACGGCCGCAACCGGCTGGCCTGCAAGACGCTGATCAAGGACCTGAACCCGGACAAGGAGATCACCGTCGAGCCCATCAAGGGCCTGCCGGTGCTCAAGGACCTGGTCGTCGACATGGAGCCGTTCTTCGACGCGTACCGCTCCATCATGCCGTTCCTGGTCACGAGCGGCCACGAGCCGACCCGGGAGCGGATCCAGTCGCAGTCTGACCGGGAACGCTTCGACGACACCACCAAGTGCATCCTCTGCGCCGCCTGCACGACGTCCTGCCCGGTCTTCTGGTCCGACGGCCAGTACTTCGGCCCGCAGGCGATCGTCGGCGCGCACCGGTTCATCTTCGACAGCCGCGACGAGGGCACCGAGCAGCGGCTGGAGATCCTGAACGACAAGGAAGGCGTCTGGCGCTGCCGGACCACCTTCAACTGCACCGAGGCCTGCCCCCGCGGCATCGAGGTCACCAAGGCCATCCAGGAAGTCAAACGAGCCCTGATCTTCCGCCGCGTCTGAGTGCAACCAACCGGTCCTCCCGGGAGTCGTGGTAGTAGATGACCACTCGGGAGGGCTGATGGGCGAGAGCCTGCGCGACCTGTACGACGGCTGTTACCGCCGCCTCGTCGGCCAGTTGTTCGCGATCTGCGGGAGCCTTTCCGAAGCCGAGGACGCGGTCCAGGAGGCGTTCGTCCGGGCGGTGGAGAAGCCTCGCCGGTTCGCGGCGGTGGACAACCCGGAGGCCTGGTTACGGGTCGTCGCGCTCAACGTCGTCCGCAGCAGGTTCCGGCGACAGGGCCGGCAGTTCTCGCTGCTCGCCAAGGCCATACCTCCGCCGGGCTCCGTGCCGGCGTTGTCGCCCGACCATGTCGCCCTGGTCGAGGCCTTGCGGCAGTTGCCGTACGAACAGCGCGAAGCGATCGCCTTGCACCACATCGTCGACCTGCCGGTCCGCGAGATCGCAGTACAGCTCGGCGTAGCGGAGGGCACCGTCAAGGCGCGACTCAGCCGCGTACGTGCTCGGCTCGCACCGCTCGTCCAAGAGTTCGCCGACGACGCCCAGGAGGTCGACCATGTCTGAACTGAAGGATCTCGCCTGGTCGGTCCAGGAATCCGTCGAGCCGATGCCGTTCGAGGACCTGCAGCGCCGCGGCATACGGCGCCGCCGTCGTCGTCAGGTGCTCATCGGAGCGGGGACCGCAGTGGCTACCGCAACCGCAGTACTGGCCGTTCTGCTGCCACTGGGCGGCAGCGTCGGGGCCAGGAGATCCCGGTCGCTCCGGGGCCCACAAAGACGCAGGTGGACGGCGTACCGGTCGGCGAGAAGGAAGCCGAGGCGCTGATCCACGGCAAGGCGGCCGAGGTCCGTTCTATCCTCGTGGCGACGCCTACGCGGTGGTCGTCGACCTGGGCAGACTGCAGTTCGAATCCTTGCCGGTACGCCGCAGTGGTGAAGCGGGACGGCAAGAGCGTCGCCGGGCCGGTTCGATCCCAGTACGCCGGCCTGCGGGTCGGTGACGAGGCGATCGCTGTCTCGGGACCGACCGGGGAGACGCTCACGGCCGAAGACCCGAGCTGGAAGCAGACAGTGCTTCTCCGGCTGACCGCGAACGGTACGCTGCGGACCGCCCTGAGCTACGCGAGACCGGGAAAGACCTTCGAGCCGGATGAGATCCTGACCGACCAGGTCGGACCGAGCGGGGAGTTGCGGGTCCTGAACGTGCGGGACTCGACCCTGCGCGAGCTCCAACCGGCCGGGCTGGAAGGTGCGCGTTCACCAGTTCGGGACGGTACCGGGCGCTGGTGGGTCGTCACCGGGAAGTCCGAGAGCGGTTCGCGCAGTGACATCGCCTGGACCGACAACGGCGGCAGGACGTGGAACAACGCGCTCCTGGACCCGGACAACCCGGCCGCCAAGATCTCGGTCAGCCAGAACGGCCGCACGATCGTGGCTAGCTCGTGGCTCGATGGCGCCACTTTGGAGGCGATCGGCCTGCTGAGGATGTCGACGGACCGCGTGAACACTGGACCACGGTGACCAACCAACCGTGGGCCCGCGGTGGCGGTCCGGTCGCCTTCGACGACGGTACGGCGGTGATGCTCGGTTTGAGGACCGACCACCCGAGCCCATCGCTCTACGGCCTCAGCGGTGGCAGGGCGAAGCTGCTCAACGGTGTGCCCGACCGGATGGACGACCTCGCCGGCGACGGGAAGCTGCTGTACGGCATCCAGCTCGAGTCACCGCACGCGACGACGGTCGCCACCAGCACCGACCGAGGCAAGACCTGGGAGAGCTTCGAGCCACGCTGAGAGCCCTTTGTCTCAAGGGTTTCTACGGGTGCATCCGGGCGCCCTTGAGGATCTTGTCAACGGCGTTCTTGGGGCCGTACAAGGCGAGGCCGACCAGGTCGAGCTCGCCTTGGCGGACCGCCCGGACGGCGGCGCGGTTGTCGCGGTCGTTGCCGGTGGCAAAGAGATCCTGGGTGAAGACGGAGTGCGGGATCTCGCGGCTGAGGGCGCGACCGTGCGCCGTCGCCATGAACTCCTTGGAACCCTCGAACACCAGCACCGGCTGGCGGAACATCGGCAGGTACGGCGTACCGTCGGCGTCCTCGTACGGGTCTCCGATGGTCTCCGGATGAACTGCCGCGATCCCGCTCACCAGGAACGCGGTCACGTTCAACCGCTGCCAGGTCGGCAGATCGTCCCGCAACAACACCGCGATCTTCGTATCGAACCGAATCGGCTCAGTCTCGTTCTCCACAGCACCGACTCTCCCCGAGCGGAGCCGTCTGGGTCTTGTACGTTCTTGACGTCCTCCGGACCCACAGACCGCATACTTGCGGGCATGGACTGGACGAAAGAGACGAACGCGCGGCTGCTCGCTACGGCGTACGTGGTGGGCTTTGTGGCTTGGCTGATCGGCGTCGTCTGGATTCTGTACAACCAGTTCACGGCTGGTTCGGTGCCGCAGCTGACCGTGGGCATCGTCTTCTTCGCGATCGGCCAGGTCCTGATCATGATCGCCGCCCTGGCCGTGCGTGACCAGTTTCAGACCAGCAGAACCGCCTCTTCCTTCTCCCAGGCCTGGCAACGCCTGAGCCTCGGCCTCGAACTGCCCACCGCCGTACGCCTCCTGCTCAACCGCTGACCCGTCCTGGCGTCCTCCGCGTCGACCAGCCCGGTGATGCCTTCCATGTCCGCACTGATGTAGACCTTCAACCTCGCTCAGCCTCTCTGCAGATCGGCGCCCTGGACGACCCACCCACCGCCGAGGAGTTCGCCGCGGCCCGAGGTCGAGAGTATGTTCTCCACCATGAGTGGCAGTGCGCAGGTCAAGGCCTGGCGACCCGGGATCGGCGGGGTCGTCGAGGTGCTGCACGCCTATTTCCCGTCGCACGCGTACCCGAGCCACACCCACGACGCCTGGACCGTGCTGATCGTGGACGAAGGCGTCGTGCGGTACGACCTGGACCACCGCGAACACGGCTTGGCGCAGGCTCAGGTCTCTCTGTTGCCCCCGAATGTGCCGCACGACGGCCGGTCGGTGCGCCCCGAGGGCTTCCGCAAGCGGGTGCTGTACCTGGAGCCCGATCGGCTCGGCGCCGGCCTGGTCGGCGCGGCGGTGGATCAGCCCGAGTTGGTGGATCCCGTTCTGAGGCACCGCATCCACCAGTTGCACGGCGTACTGGCTGACGGTCAGGAAGACCTGGAGGCGCAGAGTCGGCTCGCGCTGATCGAGGAACGGCTGGAGCAACACCTGCGCAGGCGGGTCATCGATCCACCAGACCGCCGGGACGCGGGAGTCGCGCGCCGCCTACGCGAAGTACTGGACGGGCATCTGCCTGCCGGGCTCACCCTCGACGAAGCAGCCGAGCTGGTGCACGCGCATCCGACGCATCTGGTCCGGGCGTTCAGCCGCGAGTACGGCATGCCACCGCACCGCTACCTGACCGGACGACGGGTCGACCTCGCCAGGCGTTACCTCCTGGACGGACGCCCGGCCACCGAAGTCGCCACCCTGGCAGGCTTCTACGACCAGTCCCACCTGACCCGCCACTTCCGCAAGATGCTCGGCGTCACCCCGGGCCAGTTCGTCAAACCTTGACGTCGGTACGCCGCGACGCCTTGTACGCCCGGAATCCCCAGCTGCCGAGCACACCCGCGATCAGCAGATTCACGATGATCAAGACGGTGTGCGCCACGTAGTACCCCGTCGGCCGTCCCTCGGTCCCGGCCAGATTCTTGATGAACGTCACGTACGTGACGAGATTCCAGACCGCGATCCCGATCAGCACCAACGCATGCTTCCGCTCAAGTTTCACCCCGCCAGGCTACGCAGTGGGCCAATCGCCTACGCGACGTCGGGTCGGGTCATCAGCGGCGACCGCAGATGCAGCTCCAGGTTGGGGGTGGTCAGGGGCACGGTGCTCCATGTCGCCGCAGCTGTGCCCGCGTCGGCGTCGACCACCAGGCGGACCCGGTGCGGGGTGGTGATGACGAAAAGCTCGGCGACGAACGTGTCACCCTGCCAGGCGCCGGTCGCGACGACAGGGCGGCCGAGCGGCGAGCTTTCCCGCCAGTCCCCGTGGCCGATCGCGACCTCGATGGAGGACCCGAGCCGCAGGAGCCAGCCGCCGTCCACCGGTTCGACGACCACCTTCGTTCCGTCGGGAAGGGCCGAATCCTCGGCGGAGGCGTCGACTTTCGCTTTGACGGAACGCTCCGGGGCGGCCGAGCCCGGTACCGGCGCGAAGGACAGCCGCCGCAGCCGGTCGGCGAGGATCTCGTCGTCCTGAGCGCTTCCCGGGTTGTCCAGGCCGGGCAACAGATAGTCCCAGAACACGCCGGGCACCGCGTCTGTCTGATCGATGGCGGCGGTCACGACGACCACGAGATCGTGCGACGGGACGACCACGCAGTACTGGCCGAAGGCGCCGTGACCGTGGTAGCCGTGCCGCGAGATCCAGAACTGGTAGCCGTACCCGCAAAGAAAGTCGGGGTTCTGCGACCAGCCCGGGAGGGGCAGGGTCTCGCTGTGCCGGCTGGTCGCGAGTTCCAGCCACTCGCGCGGGACGAGCTGGCGGTCGCCCCAACGGCCTCCGCGCAGCAGCAGTTCGCCGAAGGCGGCGACGGCCTCGGTCGTCAGGTGCAGCCCGTGAAATCCGAAGGCGGCACCGCTCGCCACCCGGTCCCATTCGGCACCCTCGACGCCCATCGGCTGGAAGAGGCGCTCGTCGAGCAGCTCCGGGAGGCCCTGGCCCGTGACCCGTTCCACCATCCGGGCCAGGATGAAGGTGGTCGAATTGTCGTAGGTGTGCCGGGTTCCCTCAGGCTCGGAGAACGGCACGCTCAGGAAGCCCTTGACCAGGTCGCCCGGCTCCCGTTGCCAGGCCTCGTCGAGGCTGTCCGTGCCGTGTCCGGCCGTCATGGACAGCAAGTGGTGAACGGTGATTCGGCGTCCCTGCTCCGAGATGCCGGCCGGAACGTGGTCGGGCAACACGTCAACCACCCGGTCGTCCAGCGAGAGCAGCCCGTCGGCGATCACGAGCCCCACAGCGACCGAGGTGAACGATTTGGTCAGCGAGTAAAGGAGGTGCGGGCGTTCGGCGGAGTACGGTGCCCACCAGCCTTCGGCCACGACGTGACCGTGGTGCACGACCATGAAGGAGTGACATTCGATGGATTGCGCTTCGAGCTGGTCCAGCAAGGTGGCGACCGCGCGGGACGACATCCCCGAGGCGGCAGGGGTCGATCGCGGCAATAGGGCGCGCTGGGAAGGCATCTTGAAAATCTAACAAGACCGCACAATCGAATTATTCTTGCGTTCTGGGGTCATCGGTGGGGTCGGCGTAGGGCCGTGGGCAACCGTCGTCGATCGCGGTGGTGCGCAGTTCGTAGTGCCAGGGTTCGTTGCGGTAGATCTGGCAGAGGCCGTACTTGGCGCCGTGTTCGGACAGCCAGGTCGCCGCCTCGGGGCGGCCGATGTCGACCGCTTCTCCTGACACGTGAGGGGACTTCGCGGGTGTGGCGACCCAGCGGGCGGCCTCGGCTTCGGAGCCGTACATGGTGATCGCCTCGCGGAGGAGCTGATTCTGGTACGCCGGGGAACGCCAGCCGCTGTTGACGTAGAACCCGACTTTGTCGTTCGCGGCCTCCGTCGCGGCCCGGCGGAGGGATTTGAGGAGAGCTGGATCGAGGTTGGCCACGGCCGGAAGGTCGTCCGCGAAGACCGTCGTGCCGTCGGGGACGATGCCGTCGGTCTCGTCGAGCCCCTCGTGGTGCTCACTGCGAGAGGTCGTGGACGACCAGGGGTCCGGCAGTTGGTAGCCGAGGGCGGTGGGGATCCTTGCTATGACAACTACCAGGCCGATGGCGAAGAGCCAGCGGATCCGGCGGATCGTTGGTCGCGCGGTTGATGGGGTTCCAGTCACTCTGCCAGTCAAGGCAGCGTGATGTGGCCGGCGCGTATGTGGTTTTTGATACGCCGCCGATATGAGGCGGCTCGTAGCATGGAGAGTGTGCGTGTACTGGTCGTGGAGGACGAGCCGCTGATGGCGGAGGCAATCCGCGATGGGTTGCGCCTGGAAGCGATAGCGGCAGACATCGCGGGTGACGGCGACACCGCTCTGGAGTTGCTGGGCATCAACAGCTACGACATCGCCGTCCTCGACCGCGACATCCCCGGGCCCTCGGGCGACCAGATCGCCAAACGCATCGTCGCCTCCGGCAACGGTATGCCGATCCTCATGCTCACCGCTGCAGACCGTCTCGACGACAAGGCCACCGGGTTCGAACTCGGCGCCGACGACTACCTCACCAAGCCGTTCGAACTCCGGGAGCTCGTGCTCCGGCTCAGAGCACTCGACCGCAGGCGTGCTCACAACCGGCCGCCCGTGCGGGAGATCGCGGGCCTGCGGCTGGATCCGTTCCGCCGTGAGGTCTACCGCGACAACCGGTACGTCGCGCTGACCAGGAAGCAGTTCGCCGTTCTCGAAGTCCTCGTCGCTGCCGAAGGCGGTGTGATCAGCGCCGAAGAGCTATTGGAACGGGCCTGGGACGAGAACGCCGACCCGTTCACCAACGCCGTACGGATCACGGTCTCGGCCTTGCGCAAACGGCTCGGAGAACCCTGGATCATCGCCACCGTGGCCGGGGGCCGGCTACCGCATCGACACCGCACCCGACATCGGACGTGAGGCAGCGGACCGTGGATAGGCAGCCGGGTTTGAGCGTTCGCCTCAAACTCACGCTCAGCTATGCCGCGTTCCTGATGGTGGCAGGTGTCATGCTGCTCGCGGTCGTCTGGCTGTTCCTGCTGCGGTACGTACCGGACTATCTCGCCCCCTCGGCGATCTCCATCCCCGACCGCTCCGACCTCGTGGCCGCCTTCGGCCCGAAGGCAGGCGCGATGCTGCTCCTCCTGCTGCTGTTCGGTCTCGTGGGTGGCTGGATTCTCTCCGGCGCAATGCTCGCGCCCCTGGTTCGCATCAAGAATGCCGCCCGCCTGGCGGCGGACGGATCGCTGTCCCACCGGATTCATCTGGAAGGCCGCAACGACGAGTTCCGCGAGCTCGCCGACACCTTCGACACCATGCTCGCGCGGCTCGAAGCACACGACGCCGAACAGCAGCGGTTCGCCGCGAACGCCTCCCACGAACTGCGCACCCCGCTGGCGATCACGCAGACCCTTCTCGACGTAGCCCGCAACGATCTCACCCGCGACACCGGCGAACTCGTCGAGCGCCTCCACTACGTCAACACCCGGGCGATCGATCTCACCGAAGCATTGCTCCTGCTCAGCCGCTCCGACCAGCGATCCTTCGCCCGGGAACAAGTCGATCTGTCCCTGATTGCGGAAGAAGCCGCCGAAACGCTCCTCCCCCTCGCCGAGAAGCGCGGCCTCACCATCGAGACCTCCGGTGACCTGACCCCCACCATCGGTTCCCACCCGCTGCTGTTGCAGCTGACGACGAACCTCGTGCACAACGCGATCGTCCACAATCTGCAGGAGCAGGGCACGGTGTGGGTCAAGACCAGCATCCGCCCCAGAGCCGTGGTGCTCACTGTCGAGAACACCGGTGAGACGCTCAGCCCACAGTTGCTCTTGACGCTCACCGAACCGTTTCAGCGCGGCACCGGACGCATCCGCACCGATCATGCAGGTGTCGGCCTCGGCCTGGCGATCGTCAAGAGCATCACCCGGGCACACGACGGAAGACTGACCCTCACCCGCCGCCCCGCCGGCGGCCTCTGCGTCACGGTGCAACTTCCCGCCGCACCATCGCTCGATGCTCGATCTTCATGATGGGCTTCGCCAGCCGTCCGCGGGTACCCAGCCCGCATCGGGTGCCCTTGTGCCGGCCCTCTAAGCTTTGCCGTTGTGACGGACAGCTTTGATCCTGTGGCGTACAACCGTGCCGCCTGGGACCGCGAGGTGGAGAACAGTAACGAATGGACCCAGCCGGCCGGGCCGGAGGTCATCGCCCGGGCACGGACCGGCGATTGGTCCGTCGTCCTGATCGGCTACCAGGCAGTGCCGCGCGACTGGTTTCCGGCTGAACTGGTCGGCGCCGAGGTGCTGTGCCTGGCTTCCGGCGGAGGGCAGCAGGGGCCCGTGCTCTCGGCAGCGGGCGCGGCCGTGACGGTACTGGACAACTCGCCGCGGCAACTGGACCGCGACCGGGAGGTCGCCACCCGCGAGGGACTGGCCGTCCGTACCGTGCTCGGCGACATGCGCGACCTGAGCGTGTTCCCCGATGCCAGCTTCGATGTCGTCTTCAACCCGGTGTCCAACGTGTTCTGCCCCGATCTTGCACCGGTCTGGCGGGAGTCGTTCCGTGTGCTGCGCCCGGGCGGAATCTTGATGGCCGGATTCCTGAACCCTGACATTTTCATTTTCGACATCACGGCGTTGGAGGAGCGGGGTGAGCTCATAGTGCGCCACCAGCTCCCGTTCAGCAGCCTTGATCTCACAGACGCGGAGCGGCAGCGCTCGTACGGGACCGGGCCGATCGAATACAGCCACTCACTCGCCGGGCAGATCGGCGGCCAGCTCGCGGCAGGCTTTACCCTGACCCACTTGGACGAAGCCCCGCACCACGCGGATGCCACCGCCCAGTACATGCCTGGCTACTTCGCCACCCGCGCCGTCAAGCCGTAACCGCGCTCGAACGTTGCCGGTTGCGGCGTCGGTGGGGTGTGCCGGCCGGATCTGCAGGCAGCCTCTTAGGCGATGGGAAAATCGAAGTAGGTATCTGGATACGGTTCGTTCTTCAATGTGTAGTGCCACCACTCGCTGTCGTACCGATCGAAACCACAGTCCTCCATGATCGAGCAAAGGTACTCACGGTTCCTGGCTTCGTCCGGAGTGATTCCGTCGGCGCCATGATGTGAGATCGGATCCATCAGGTCATGGTCACCGCCCATCGGGGCCAGTTCGCCGGTCGTCAGGTGATAGAGCGTCAAGTCGACCGTGCTGCCCCGGCTGTGGCCCGACTTGGCGGACACATATCCCTTGCCGAACATCTCGGCTCTGTCGATATTCGGATAGTGCCGCAGTTTCGTCCGGCCGTCCTCGGGCTGCGCTGACCACCGCAGGAAGCAATCAACGGCGCGCTGGGGGCGATAGCCGTCCCAGAGAAGCAAGCCGAAACCAAGCGGCTCGGCCTTCTCTCGCGCTTGCTCCAGGGCTGCACACAAGGCCCTCGTACCGACGGTCCGATTGGCCACATACCCGTCCACCGGCTTGCCGACGAAGTTGTCCCAGGTGGCGTACTTGGCATCCCACCGCAGCCCGGGCACGAACTCGTCCACAAAGACAAAGTCTCCTTTCATCGACTGTTCCCCGCCAAGGCCGACGCCACCATCCGGTCGATCACTTCGGCGAGCGGGATGCCGGCTGCCGCCATCATTCTCGGATAGCGGCTGTAGGAGGTCATGCCGGGCAGAGTGTTGACCTCGTTGAGGACCACCTCGCCATCCTCCTTGAGAAACATGTCCACCCGCGCCAGTCCCCTGCACCCCAGGGCGCGGTAGATCTCCTTCGCGGTCTCCCGAACGAGCGAACGGGACGCTGCCGAGATGTCAGCGGGGACGATCGGGATCGAGTTTTCCGAACCGCTCTCAGGCGTGCTCTCCTGATGGATTCTGAAGAAGCCGGAGGACAGTTGGATCCGATCCACCTCGCCGGCGATCAGATCCAGATCGTCCGCCAAGATCGCGCAGCCCACCTCGCTGCCGACGACAGCCGCTTCGATCAACACCTTCGAGTCGTACTGTCTGGCGAGCTCCACCGCCGCTTGCAGCTCTTCGCTTCGAAACACCTTGGTGACGCCGAAGGATGACCCCGAGCGGGCCGGTTTGACGAAGACGGGGTAGCTGAACCGGCTGGCATCGACCTTGTCGTTCGCTGTGACGGTCCAGAAGTTCGGCGTAGCGATTCCCGCGCTGCCGGCGACGACGTAGGTGAGAGACTTGTCCATACACAGGGCGGAACTTTGGACATCGCAGCCTACGTAAGGGATGCCGGAGAGCTCCAGCAGACCTTGAATCGCACCATCTTCGCCAAGCCTGCCGTGCAGTACAGGCAGCACCACGTCCAGCCTGATCGTCTCGTATTGCCCCTGCTCCAGAACAAGCAATCCGTGGACGCTTGTGTCCGGCGACAGCACAGCCGGTCGGCAGTTGCCGTCCTCCCAATTTTCCTCAGGACCGTCACAGAGCTTCCAGGAACCGCTCTTCGTGATCCCGATGTAGAACGGTTCATACTTCTTGGGATTGAGGTTTTTCGCGACCTCTCGGGCAGACTTGACGGAGATGGGATGCTCTTCACAAGAACCCCCGAACAGAATTCCGATTCTCATATCCATTGCTGCTTTCTGCTCTCATACTTGCGACAGTTGACGATCGAGTTTTCAACGGCATCACGCAGAGCGTGATCCGTGTAGTAGGCGGTGTGCGGACTGATGATCACGTTCGGCAATTCCTGCAGCCGCAGTAGCTGGCGGCTTTCGATGCGTTTATCGCTGCAGTCGGAGTAGAAGATTCCTTCTTCTCCCTCGATGACATCCAGCGCCGCACCGGCCAATCCGCCGCTTTCCAGGGCTTGGGCAAGCGCCTCGGTATCAAGAAGCGCACCGCGTCCCGTGTTGATGACGAACGCGCCTTGCTTCATCCGCTCGATCCGTTCACGACTGACGAGATGGTGCGTATCCGCCGTGAGTGGTGCATGGAGCGTCACAATGTCGCTCCGCTGCAGCAATTCATCCAGCGGAACGTAGTCGGCGTTGGCCTTAGGGCGATTGTCATGGGCCAATATCCGGCACCCGAAACCTCGCAGCCGATCCATGACGGCGGCGCCGATGCGCCCCGTACCAATCACCCCGACGGTCAGATCGCGCAACTCCCGAGCGCGCATTTCATTCAACCGGTAATCGTGAACATCTGCACGTCTGATCATGGCCTTTGCGTTCCGCACTGCCATCAGCATCAACATCAAGGTGTAGTCAGCCACGCTGTCGGGTGAATAGGCGACGTTCTCGACCGAGATACCGACGCTCTCCGCGTACTTCACCTCGATATGGTTGTACCCGATGCTTCGCGTGGAGATATACGTTATGCCGGCTTCGGCGAGCGCGAGAACAGTAGGATTTGTGATCCGGGCCTTGTGGCCGACACTGACGCAACGGCTTCCAGAGGCCAGGTCAATATTGGCTTCGGATACCGCCGCTGCTGTGATTGCTGGCATCACGCCGAAGCGGGGCGCCAACTCTCGGAACAAGGCAGCCTCGTCCGGACCGCATCCATAAACCGTGATGCCGATTTCGGGGACGACCGAGGAGAACCAGGACGCCTGCGATCGAGTGCGACGGGCCGCCGTCCGTGGTGATTCGCTGTAGGCCATGCCTTCAGTCAAGGCAAGACGGCGTTGCCAGAACGTATCCGGGTTTCAATACGCCAACGACAAGCTACCGACGGGTAACGGGTGAAGTGCATGCGCGTCTGGACCCAACGCATCCTCACTCCTGGGCCGCACCCCCTCGGTCTCGGGAGCCCGAGGCGCCTGGCGCGGTACGCGCTGGACGCCAACCGGCTGTGGAGCCGCAGAGCCGGCGGCGTGGGTTAGACGACCTCAGCGGGGAGCTAGGTCGGAGCCGCCTCGGTCTACTGTGCGGAGGAGTTGGGTGCGGTTGGCTACGCCGAAGCGGCGGTAGAGGCGGGTCAGCTGGGATTCGACGGCCTTGACGCTGAGGTAGAGAGCGGCCGCGATCTCGCGGTTGGTGGAGCCGTCTCGGACCATGGCTACGATCTGCTGCTCGTTGTCGGTCAACTCGGAGGGTTGGCGGCTGCGGCTGGGGACGTCCAGGCGGGCTAGTTCGGTCTCCGCCACCTCTCGCCACGCCGGAGCGCCGTACGCCTCGAACTGCTCGATCGCATCCAGGAACGCCGTACGGGCGACCGATCGGCGACGTGCTTGCCGGGCGACCCGGCCGCGGGTCAGTTCGCAGCGGGCGATGTCGAGCGGGTAGACCCGGTCTCCCGCGGTGACCACGGTCTTCTCCAGCAGGTCGAGTGCGGCCGCCGGGTCGCCCTGCTTGGCGATCAGCAGCGCCTCGGACCGGGCCAGCCCGATCCGGATCACACCACGGTCGAGCGTCTCGGCGCGCTCGCGGATCTCCGCGATCAGCCGGGCCGCATCCTCCAACCGTCCGGCGGCGACCAGGGCCTCGGCGTAGTCCGCGTGCCAGGGGATCACCACCGGGTCGAACGGCATCGCGCCCTCGCCACAGTCGGCGATCGCGTCGAACGCCTCGACCGCGCGCTGGGGGTCGCCGGCCAGTAGGGCGACGTGCCCGAGCCCGGCCAGCGCCGGACCGGTCCATTCGTCGTTGCCGACCACCCGGACACCTTCGAGCGCCGCCTCGGCGAGCTCGCGCGCCATCGTCACCGTCCCGCCGGCACACTCCGCGCGGCTGGCGATGACCAGGCCGACCTCCGGCTCGTCGCCGATGTCCTGCAGCAGCTGGTAGCACTCGTGGCCGGCGGCAAGCGCTTCGGCGCCTCGCCCACTGCGTTCGTAGATCGCGGTGGCCGACAGCAACGCGGTGGCCAGCCAGCGAACCGCACCACCCGCGCGAACCTCGTCCACCAGCGCGGTGATCGCGGTGATCGCTTCCTGGTTGCGACCGCGGAACAGCTCCCGCATGGCCGCCATCTGCCGCGCACCGAGGACGGTCTTCGTCAACGGCAGGCCGACCGACAGCTCTGCTGCCTGCTCCAGCAACTCGTCCGAGGTCGACTCACCACCAGCGGCGATCTGCACGGAGCTGGCCGCGCTCAGCGCGTCCACGACCGCCTCGATGTCGCCACAGGCCCGAGCAAGCCGCTCTGCCACCTGGGCGTCCTCGCGCGCCTCGTCGAAGCGCCGGTCGAAGTACGCGCTCGTACTGCGGGCGATCCGCACCCGCGCCTCGAGTCGGTCGTCACCACCGGCCGCCTCGAATGCCTCAGCGAGCAACTCGAGCCGCTGGTCCATCTCCGGCCACGCAGCGTCCACCAGGAGCAGTAGCGCGGTCACCTTCGTCTCTGGCCGAGTAGCAGCCTGTACTGCGAGGCGCGCCATCTCGGCAGACTCGACCAGGTGACCAGCGGCAGCAGCGTCGTCCGCAGCTCGGGTGAGGCGTCGGGCCCGGTCGTCCTGGTGCTCCATCGGCGTACGTTCGGCCGCGAGCCGCCAGAGGGTCGCAGCGGCTCCAAGGGCACCACGACCGCCTGCAACGGCAGCTGCCTCCTCGATGGTGCTCGCCAGGTCGGCGTTGGCCTCCTGCGTCGCCAGGGCCCGGTGCGTGGCGTTCTCCACCGGCTCGTCCACCACAGCGGCCAACCGGGCGTGGGCCTGTCGTCGCGCGGCGGACGTCGCCTCGGCGTACACGAACTCTCTGAGCAGTGGGTGGGCGAATCGCAGTCGCTGCTCGGCGATGTCGATCAGCCCAAGTCCCTCCGCCTCGGTGAGCTCGGCGTCGACAGGACGGCCCAGCGACTGGCTGAGCTGGGTCGTGGTCGGGCGTGGCGACGACGCTGCGTGCAGCAGTACTTCGTGTGTCGCGGGGCTGAGGTCGGCGAGCCGGTCCCCCAGCAGGGTCTTCAGGCGGCTCGACACCGGTAGCGGGTCGTTCGGCGAGACGCCCTGCGGGTGGCGCAGTACGGCGCGGCCCAGCTCCAGCGCCATGAACGGGTTGCCCGCGCTGGCGGTGAAGATCCGTCGAGCAGTACGAACCGGGAGCGGGCTGGACAGTCGTTGGCGCAGCAGCGACAGCACGTCGGCCTCGACCAGCGGCGGCACTTCGAGCTGCAGCACCGGCTCGGGGCAGGCCTCGGCCATGGTCGGGAGGTCCCCGTCGGCCACCTGCTCCGTGGCGAGCATGTGCACGCCTTCCGTCAGCCGGCGCGCGCAGAAGGTGAGCACCTCGAGGCTGGACTGGTCGACCCACTGGATGTCGTCCACGACGAGCAATACCGGTCCAGAGGCCGCTAGGCGCCGCAGCACGTGCAGCACCGCCAGCCGGACGGCCAGCTCGTCTCGCACGGTGTCAGGAGCGCTGGCCTTGAGCAGCGCGACCTCCAGCGGTTGCCGCAGGTGGTCGGGCAGCACCTGCCAGGCGAGCTCGAGCTGGTTCGACAGGAGATCCAGGAGAGTGACGTACGGCAGGGCCGGCTTCGCTCTGGGACGGGGCGGCGCTCAGTATCCGGCAGCCGGCCCTGGTCCGCTCAGCGACCAGCGCTCGGCCGGCTGCGGACTTCCCGATCCCCGTGGGGCCGTAGAGCAGCACGGAGCCACTGGTCTCGAGCTGCTTCTTCGCACGCTCGACCAGTCCGGCGCGCCCGACCAGCTCGTCGTCAGTCATCGATCAACATTCTCCCCGAAGGATTACATTCGCCGACATCACAGTCGAGTGCTAGTGGACACGGCGAGTGTCACATATAGAGACACAACAGCCACCACCTCGTTACCTATCTGTTCCTGCACGTAATCGCGCGCGGGTGCGCGTCGACCCGGCGTGTCGCCCGGAACCACGCCGAAATCGCCCGCCCCCCACCGTAGGACGGCGGTGCGGGGCGGGCGGATTGCGCGAAACGAGCTGTTGAAAGTATCCGGGCCGACGATCGGTCAGATCGACTCGAGGTCGCGTTCGATGGCGGCCAGTTCCGCTTCGGAGCCCTGGACCTTCGGACCGGTGAACCACTTCCGGGCCGACGCCAGCCACCAGATGCCGGCGAAGCCGAGCACGGCCAGGACGGCGATCGGGGTGTAGTTGAAGGTGCTCCCGGTGACCGGGCTGACCTGCGGGAGCATGAACAGGATCGTGATGAAGACGACCCAGACGATCGCGACCACGCCGATCGGCTTGCTCCACCGGCCCAGGTTCCACGGTCCCGGCTGGAAGTTGTCGCCCTGCAGCAGCCGCAGCAGGGTCGGGATCACGTAGGCGATGTAGAGCCCGATCACGGCGATCGAGGTCACCGCGTAGTAGGCCGTCGCGTTCCACAGGTACGGCAGGCCGAGCAGGAACGCGCCGGCAGCGGCGAGCCAGATGGCGTTGGTCGGTGTCCGCGTCTTCGGGTTGATCTTGTGCCAGAACGACGAGGCCGGCAGCGCGCCGTCGCGGGAGAACGCGTAGATCATCCGCGAGTTCGCCGTCACCGACGACATCCCGCAGAACAGCTGGGCGCCGACCACGACGAGCAGCAGGATCTTGCCGAGCGAGGCGCCCACCGCGTCGATGAAGATCTGCGCGGGCGGTACGCCGGTGTCGGTGCCGGTCGCGCCCTCGTAGCTCTGGATCGCGAAGGTGAGGCCGATCAGCAGCACCCAGCCGGCCACCAGCGAGACGATGATCGACATCACGATGCCGCGCGGGCCGGACCGGGCCGCGTCGTGGGTCTCCTCGGTCATGTGCGCCGACGCGTCGTACCCGGTGAACGTGTACTGCGCGAGCAGCAGCCCGAGCATCGCGACGTAGAAGGACGAGCCCCAGCCGGTGTTGTTGACGAAGTGCCCGAAGACGAAGCCGGCCGACTGGTGATGATCGGGCACGAAGGCCAGCACGATGACGATGAAAGCGACGCCGACGATGTGCCACCAGACGCTGATGTCATTGAGCCTGGCAACGAGTTTCACGCCGACCGAGTTCAGCAGCGCGTGCACCAGCAGGATCAGGCCGAACAGCAGGATCGTATGTCCGGGCGTCGCGGAGAAACCGAACTGCAGGTCCAGCAGGGCGTTCAGGAAGAAGGCCGCACCGAAGTCGATGCCGGCCGTGACCGCCACCTGGCCGAGGAAGTTGAACCAGCCGGTGAACCAGGACCAGGCCGCTCCGTTCGACGGCGCGAGTTTGGCCGACCAGTAGTACAGGCCGCCCGCGGTCGGGAAGCTGGAGCAGACCTCGGCCATCGCCAGGCCGACCAGCAACGTCATCAGGCCGACGAACGGCCAGCCCCAGACGATCATCACCGGGCCGCCGGTGTTCAGGCCGAAGCCGTACAGGGTCAGGCAGCCGGACAGGATCGAGATGATGGTGAACGAGACGGCGAAGTTCGAGAAGCCGGACATCGTCCGGGACAGCTCCTGCGCGTACCCCAGCTGGTGCAGGCGCTTCTCGTCCTCACTCAGCGCGGGGCTGCCCGCGCTTCCGTCGGTCTTGTCGGTACTCACGAGGGCCTCCTCGGTCCTGCTGGCGGAGTGACGGCGCAATCGAACCAATGGTCTTCCAACAGACCTTTAAGGCCTCAATTGAGACACCAGACCCAGACGCTGTCAAGCAATCAGGTCAGGAAGCCGCGGAGGAGGGCCGCCGTGCCGGAGAGATGTTCCTGCATGGCGAGGCGGGCGGCGGTCGGGTCGCCGGCCAGGATCGCCTCGATGATCACCTCGTGCTGGCGGTTCGAGTGGTCGAGGTTGACCGCCAGCAAGGGGATCGCGTCGAGGAGTTCGTTCAGGCGCATCCGTACGTCGGCGGTGGCGGACGTCAGCGACGGTGAGCCACTGACTTCCGCGATCGCCAGGTGTAGCCGGGAGTCCATCCGGCGGTAGTCGGCCAGCGATGCCGATGACGTCTCGGCCAGGCAATGTTTCAGGTGCTCTGCCTCGGCGTCGGTGAGTTCGCGGCTCGCGGCTGCTTCTGCCGCTCCGGTTTCGAGGGCGGCCCGCAGTACGAGGGCGTCGTCCACCCCGGCGCCGAGTTCGCGGGTGAGCTGTTTGGCGCTCAGCCGGCGCGGCTTGGGGAGCTGGGAGTTGACGAAGGTTCCGCCGTACCGGCCGCGGCGGGACTCGACGTACCCGGCCTCGGTGAGCGCGCGGATGGCCTCGCGGAGGGTGACCCGGCTGACGTTCAGCCGGGCGGCCAGGTCGCGTTCGGAAGGCAGCCGCTCCCCTGGCCCGACCACGCCGAGTTTGATTGCCTGCAGCAACCGCTCGACCGTCTCCTCGAACGGGTTCCCGGCCCGGACCGGACGGAACACCGCCTCGTCCGCCCGGCTGACCGCACCATCTGCCATGCCAACCTTCTCCCCGTTGAAGCCTTCAGCGTAGGGCAGGTCAGAGCGGGGTCACGTACGCGCCCGAGATCCCGCCGTCGACCAGGAAGGTGTTGGCGGTGATGAAGGACGAGTCGTCGCTGGCCAGGAACGCGACCGCCGCGGCGATCTCCTCGGGCTCGCCGAAACGACCCATCGGGACGTGCACCAGTCTGCGGTTCGCTCGTTCGGCGTCCTTGGCGAAAAGCTCCTTCAGCAGCGGGGTGTTCACCGGGCCGGGGCAGAGCGCGTTGACGCGGATGCCTTGCCGGGCGAACTCGACACCGAGCTCACGGCTCATCGCGAGCACGCCGCCCTTCGACGCGGAGTACGAGATCTGTGAGGTGGCAGCGCCCATCACCGCGACGAAGGATGCGGTGTTGATGATGGAGCCCTTGCCCTGGCGCTGCATGTGCGGGATGACGTGCTTGCAGCAGAAGTAGACCGAGGTGAGGTTGACCTCCTGCACCTTGCGCCAAGCGTCCAGGCCGGTCTCCAGGATCGAACCGTCGTCGGGCGGCGAGATGCCTGCGTTGTTGAAGGCGATGTCGACGCTGCCGAACGTGTCGTACGCCTGCTGGAACAGGTTCTCCACGTCCGGTTCGCTGGTGACGTCCGTCGACACGAACAGCCCGCCGACCTCGTCCGCGGCGGCCTTGCCCGCGGCCGGGTCGAGGTCGCCGACGACGACCTTCGCGCCCTCGGCCGCGAGCCGCCGTACGCTGGCCAGGCCGATCCCGCTGGCACCGCCGGTCACCACGGCCACGCGGCCTTCCAGGCGGCTGGCCTTCACGTCTGTCATCAGTCCTCCCGTTTCAGATCTCAGAAATGAAGATGTTCTTGGTCTCGGTGAACGCGTCGAGCGCGTCCGGCCCGAGCTCGCGGCCGAGCCCGGACTGTTTGTAACCACCGAACGGTGTCGAGTACCGCACCGACGAGTGCGAGTTGATCGACAGGTTCCCGGCTTCGACGCCACGCCCGACCCGCAGCGCCCGGCCGACGTCGCGGGTCCAGATCGACCCCGACAGCCCGTACTGCGAGTCGTTGGCGATCCGGATCGCGTCCGCCTCGTCCTCGAACGGGATCACGGCGACGACCGGCCCGAAGATCTCCTCCTGCGCCGCGCGGTCGCTCGGCGCAACCGGTGCGAGGACGGTCGGCGGGAACCAATAACCAGGGCCGCTCGGCGCACTGCCGCGGAAGGCGACGGGCGCGTCTTCGGGTACGTAGCCTGCGACGCGCTCCAGTTGCTTGGCCGAGATCAGCGGACCCATCTCGGTCGCCGGGTCGCCGGGGTCGCCGACCTTCACACCCTTCACGGCGGGCTCGAACAACTCCATGAACTTCTCGTACGCCGAGCGCTCGACCAGGATCCGCGAACGCGCACAGCAATCCTGGCCCGCGTTGTCGAACACGCCGTACGGGGCCTGGGCCGCCGCCTTTGCCAGGTCGGAATCGGCGAAGACGATGTTCGCGGACTTGCCGCCGAGCTCCAGGGTCACCCGCTTCACCTGGTCCGCGCAGCCCGCCATGATCTGCTTGCCGACTCCGGTGGACCCGGTGAAGACCACCTTCCGTACTGCGGGATGGGTGACGAATCGCTGTCCCACCACGGTCCCGGCGCCGGGCACGATCTCCAGGACTCCTGGCGGGATCCCTGCCTCAAGGGCGAGTTCGCCCAGCCGGATGGCGGTCAGCGGAGTCAGCTCGGCGGGCTTCAGTACGACCGTGTTGCCGGCCGCGAGCGCCGGGGCGAATCCCCAGCCGGCGATCGGCATCGGGAAGTTCCACGGCACGATGATGCCGACCACGCCGAGCGGTTCGGCGAAGGTGAGGTCGATGCCGCCGGCAACGGGAATCTGCTTGCCGAACAGGCGCTCCGGGGCAGCAGAGTAGTAGTTGAGGACGTCGCGGACGTTGCCGGCTTCCCAGCGCGCGTTGGAGATGGTGTGGCCCGCGTTCTCGACCTCCAATGCGGCCAGCGTTTCCAGGTCCGCGTCCACCGCGTCGGCGAACCGGCGCAGCAGCCTGCCCCGATCGGCCGGCGACACGGCCCGCCATCCGGCGTACGCGGCGGAGGCTCTGTCGATCGCCGCGTCGGTCTGCTCGACCGAGGCGAGCTCGATCGTCCGGACCACCTTCTCTGTGGCGGGGTTGATCACGTCGTGCGTCACCGGGACGCCCTCCTTTTCTTGCCTTCAGCAACCAAAGCGGTGAACAGCCGGAGGTCTTCGGGATTCTCCTCGGGATGCCATTGGACGCCGAGGGCGAAATCGTGGCCGTTGACCTCGGCGGCCTCTACCGTTCCGTCGCCCGCTCTTGCGGTCACTCTCAGGTCCGGGGCGACGATGCCGAGGGCCTGGTGGTGGTAGCAGTGGACGGTGGTCTGTTCGCCGAACAATCTGCCGGTCAGGGATTCTGGCTCGACCTTGACCTCGGTCTGGCCGAACACGGCCGGCGACGGGCGATGCTCGTCGTGAGCGACCACGTCCGGAAGGTGCTGCTCCAGCGTTCCGCCCAGCGTGACGTTGAGCATCTGGAGGCCGCGGCAGATCGCGAGCAGGGGCAGGTCGCGATCGAGGGCCGCTTTGATCAGGATGGCTTCATGGTCGTCACGGCCGGGGCGGGTATCGGTGGTTTCCGGGTGCGGCTGAGCGTCGTACGAGGTTGGATCGACGTCGCAGCCGCCGGCGATGATCAGGCCGTCGAGGAGATCCAGGACGGTCGGGTCGGTGCCGACGGGTGGGAGCAGGAGCGGTACGCCGCCTGCCGCGTGCACGGCGTCGAGGTAAACACGCGGGAGCAGGGAGGCTTCGCGTTCCCAGACACCCCAGATCGTCGGCTCCAGGTAGGTGGTGATGCCGATCCTCGGCCGCACTGGTGCAGCGTCCTGTTCAGAGGCGTTCGAAGCCACGGGTCAGCTCCCAGTCGGTGACGGCCGCGTCGTACGCGTCGAGCTCGACCCGCGCGGCATTCGAGTAGTGGTCCACCATCTCGTCGCCGAACGCCTCCCGCGCGATCTTCGACCCGGTGAACAAGGCGGCCGCCTCGCGCAAGGTGGTCGGCACGTGCGGCTTCTCGGAGTCGTACGCGTTGCCCTCGAAGCTGGGCTCCAGCTCGAGCAGGTTCTCGATGCCGTGCAGACCTGCTGCGATCAGCGCGGCGACCGCGAGGTACGGGTTCACGTCTCCGCCGGGGAGGCGGTTCTCGACGCGGAGAGACTCGCCGTGGCCGACCACTCTCAGGGCGCAGGTGCGGTTGTCGAGGCCCCAGGCGACGGCGGTCGGCGCGAAGCTGCCAGGCACGAATCGCTTGTACGAGTTGATGTTCGGGGCGAGCAGGTAGGTGAGTTCGGGCAGGCAGGCGAGCTGGCCGGCGATGAAGTGCTCCATCAGCTCGGAGAATCCGTGCTCGCGCTCACCCGCCAGTACGGCGTCACCGTCGGTGGAG
This sequence comes from Kribbella qitaiheensis, assembly GCF_014217565.1. NCBI lineage: Bacteria > Bacillati > Actinomycetota > Actinomycetes > Propionibacteriales > Kribbellaceae > Kribbella > Kribbella qitaiheensis. Next base: position 5,566,510 of record NZ_CP043661.1, on the reverse strand, counting down.
CGGAAGCTCAGATGGATGTGGCACGAGTTGCCCTCGCGCTCGTCGTACTTCGCCATGAAGGTCAGGCTCTTGCCGTGCTTGGCCGCGATCTCCTTCGACCCGGTCTTGTAGATCGAGTGGTTGTCGCAGGTCGCCAGCGCCTCGTCGTACCGGAAGGCGATCTCCTGCTGGCCGAGATTGCATTCGCCCTTGGCCGACTCGACGTACAGGCCGGCGCCTTCCATCGAGTTGCGGATGTCGCGGAGCAGCGGCTCGATCCGGGAGGTGCCGAGCAGGGAGTAGTCCACGTTGTACTGATTGGCGGGGTCGAGCCCGCGATATTTCTTGTCCCAGGCGGCTTCGAACGTGTCGTTGAAGACGATGAACTCGAGCTCGGTCCCGACGTATGCCTTCATGCCGAGTTCGGCGAGCCGATCGAGCTGCGCCTTGAGAATCTGCCGCGGCGAGGCAGGCATCGGCTTGCCGTCCAGCCACTGCACGTCGCACAACACGAGCGCGGTGCCCTCCAGCCAAGGCAGGAGCCGGAGCGTGTCGAGATCGGGAGCCATCAGCAGGTCGCCGTACCCGCGTTCCCAGGAGGACATCTCGTACCCGCCGACCGTGTTCATGTCGACGTCGACCGCGAGCAGGTAGTTGCACCCCTCGGTCCCGTGCCGCAGCACCTCCTCCAGGAAGTACCGAGCCCCACACCGCTTCCCCTGCAACCGTCCCTGCATATCCGTGATCGCGACCAGCACCGTATCGATCACACCGGACGCCACCAGATCGCGCAGCTGCTGCACAGTCAACTTCCCACGTTCAGAGGCCACGATCGCTCCCGATGCATTCTATTGGTCTACGGCCAGTCCATTAACCCCCATCGTAGGCGCGCGTTCCACACCAGTGTCAACACACCCGGTACGCCGACCCGCATCTCGCCGAAGTCAGCGCGCCGTACCGCCAGCCAGGCAGTGCACCCCCACCACCCACCCAAACCATCCCCCGCCGACCACCAGCCTGAGCGCCACCTCCACCCCAGTAGGCCCCGACCACCCCCGCCCAGCTCCACCACTGCCTGCCTGGGCGTCCGACCACACCCTCAATCGGCCCGAACCGGGCCGATCCCCGGCCTGGCGGAAACAAACTTGCCTATACCGATAGAAAGTTTCCAGCTAGCCACAACCAGACCCCTCCGGTGTCCCGAGCGACAGGTAATGGTCCTCGAATCCGGCCCCGGCTCCACCCGGCTGAGCGTGACACCCGGGCCAGCAGCCACCCACTACCTGTCGCTCGGGACACACCCCTCGCGGTAGAGGGGCGTAGTACTGCCAAGGCACCAGACGGACAGGGAATGGCTTTTCAGTTGGCGGGATGGCGCTCAAAATCGGCTGATCCGGCCGCCCGCCCCGCGGCCAATGATTCGAGGAGCGCTTTCATGCGATCTCTCATCACCCGTCCCAAGGTTCTGGCCATGATCGTGGCCGGTACCGCCTACCGCGCGTGACCGTAGACAGAGGTCCGTGTGACTGATGGACCAGCGGGCGTCTAGAGTGCCGCCGATGCGTGTCCTCCTAACGGCCTGCGCGACCACCGCACTGGTGGTCTCAGGTCCGCTAGCTGCGAACGCCGCCGACCAGGCTCAGCAGAGCCCGGTCGGCGGTGCGCAGCTGACTACGGAGCCGACGGTAGTCGCACAGGGAGCGACGCCGCCGGCGGTACACGCGTCTGCCTTCTTGCTCGCCGACTTGGATACCGGCGCGGTGCTTGCGGCCAAGGCGCCGCACGCCAAGCTCCGGCCCGCCAGCACACTCAAGACGCTCACCGCGCTCGTACTGCTACCGCGGCTCAACAAGGCCGACCAGGTGCTCGGTACGGACCAGGACGCCGGGATCGAGGGCAGCAAGGTCGGGATCTACCCCGGCTGCCGCTACACGGTCGACCTACTGTTCCAGGGGATGTTCCTGGCCTCCGGTAACGACGCCGTGCACGCACTGGCATCACACGACCAGGGTGGAGTCCCTGCGACGATCGACCGGATGAACAAGCTCGCCTCCCAGATCGGTGCGCTTGACACACATGTCACCGACCCGACCGGCCTCGACGCGGACGGGCAGTACTCGTCGGCGTACGACCTGGCGTTGTTCGCCAGAGCAGGTCTGGAGCGCGACGACTTCGCGCGGTACGCGTCGACGAAGTACACGAGCTACCCGCTGGTGAAGAAGCCGGGGACGTACCAGGTCGCCAACCAGAACCATCTGCTCTTCAACTACACCGGCGCGCTCGGCGTGAAGACCGGCTACACGACGCTGGCGCGCAACACGTTCATCGGTGCGGCGCAGCGCGACGGTCACCGGGTCGTGGTGACGATGATGAACTCGCCGCACGGCGTCACCGAGGACGCGTCCGGCCTGCTCGACTGGGCCTTCAAGAACTACGCGGCGCTCACACCGGTCGGCACCCTGATCAAGCCGGTCACCGCGGAGACGAAGACGGGCGACGGGCCGAACACGTCCAAGAAGTCCTCGACCCGGATACCACTGCCGAAGCGCAGCCTGGCCGTCCTCGAGCACGGCCAGGCGGTCCAGTCGATGGCGTTCCGCATCCCCGTCTGGCTCTACGCGGCGCCGCCGATCCTCCTGCTGCCGCTTTTTCTCCGCCGCCCGCGCGCACTCCGCACCCAGGCCCGCCGCCTCAAAGCCCGCCGCCACTAAGCCAGTACGACGTACTACGCGCGCCGGTAACCCGCAGTACGGGTCACCGGCGGATGGAGCGGGCTGCGCGAGCCAACTGCACTGCCAGGGCCGTCGCAGTCGCCCCTAGGACAGCTCCGGCCGCCACTGCGACCGTGTCAGCCTTCCGCTCGGGAATCGGCACCACCTTGAACTTCTTCCCGGGCGGCCCCGGCAAGTACCCGTCGTCATCAGCATCTAGCGCAGCAGCGTCCGTACGACGCCAGGCAGGCACGGCCGACTCCCGCTCGAACGGCATAGCCTCCCTAGCGGCCTCCTCTGCCTCGCCCGTGTGCCACCGGTAGTCCAGCGCCGCTTCCTTGGTCCACGCGGCGATCAGCATGATCACCCTGGTCATCAGGTAGATCCACACCAGCAGCGCCAGCGGCAGAGCCAGCGTCCCGTACGCAGCGTTGTTGCCGATCACGTTCTTGACGTAGCTGTTGCCCAGCTTCTGAGCCAGGTAGAACACGATCCCACCGGCCAGCGCCGCGATGAGAGCGACCTTGCGGGGCAGGATGATCCGCGGCAGCGCGGTCTGCAGGTACAGGAAGAGCACCGCGCCCGCCGCGATCCCGACGACGATGCTGATCAGGTCGAGCCCCCAGTTCGCGAACCAGGTCCCTTCCAGGCCGGTCCAGCCGGCGATCTTCTTCGACAGGCCGGTCAGGATCGACGAGGCGCCGGTGGCGATCAGGCCGATCACGCCCAGCCCGACCAGGGCACCGAGATCGGCGACCTTGAGCTTGACCGCATTGCCGGGCTGGTCGTCCAGCTCGTGCATCGACCGGATCGAGGCGCGCAACGAGTCGATCCAGCCGAGTCCGGTGAGCAGCAACGAGACGCCGGAGATCAGGCCGATCGTGCCCGCGTTGCTGATCAGCGAGTCCAGATCGATCTGGTCGCCGATCCCGGGCAGGTTCGTCTTCAGCGCGTTCTTGAGGTCACTGACCGCGCCGTCGTTCAGCAGCTTGCCGGTGATGGCCGCCGTCAGCACGATCAGCGGGAACATCGACAGGAAGCCGAAGAAGCTGGTCGCGCCGGCCAGCCGGTTACCCCGGCGATCGCCGTACCGCTTCCAGGCCCGCCACAGCTGCGTACGACTGAACCGCGCCCAGACCGCTTTGGCTCGTTGCTTGATCCCCATGACTCTCCCGTACCCCGCTGCGAGAGATTCAGCCTGCCAGGGGGAACGAACGTTGCGGCCGCCACACGCCGTCGGCGCCGTGCTCGTACCGGCTGAACTCCGCCGCCACGAAGGAGCAGTCGTACGCCGTCAGGGCGTCGTACGCGCGATCCAGAGCCTCTTTGTCGAGGTCATGGGCCACCGTGACGTGCGGGTGGTAGGGGAAGCGCAGGTCGACCGCCAGCGGCCCGGAGCGCACCTGCGACTGGAGTAGCTCGCAGGACGAGATCCCCTCGACCAGTGGGACGAACACCACCGGCGAGATCGGCCGGAAGGTCGCCGTACCGCGCAGCCGGATCCGGAAGCTCGGGAACCGCGCGGCCACCTCGAGCAGGTGGTCGTCGATCTCGGCCAGGTCCGCGTCGGGCACCTCGGTCGGCGGCAGCATGGTCACGTGGGTCGGGATCGACGAAGCCATCGGATCGCCGAACTCGGCCCGGTACTTCTGCAGCTCGGTGCCGTAGGGTTCCGCGATCGGGATCGCGACGCCGATAGTCGTCATCCGGCGCCTACCGGCCCGGCCCGGCGGCGCCGCCGGCGAAGGGCACGAAGCCGAGCCGGTCGTAGACCCGCTCCAGCGTCGGCTCCGTCACCGCACGAGCACGCTCGGCCCCACTGGCCAGGATCGCGTCGAGCTGCGCCGGGTCGTCCAGGAAGGCGAGCGTCTTCTCCCGGAACGGGGTGACGAACTCGACCACGACCTCGGCCAGGTCCTTCTTGAAGTCGCCGTAGCCGCGACCGGCGTACTCGTCCTCGAGTTCGCTGATCTTGCGGCCGGTCAGGGCGGTGAAGATGGTCAGCAGGTTCGCGACCCCGGGCTTGTTCTCCGGGTCGAAGATCACGTCGCGGCCGGAGTCGGTGACGGCGGAGCGGATCTTCTTCGCGCTCACCTTCGGGTCGTCCAGCAGTTCGATGATGCCGGCCGGCGACGAGGCCGACTTGCTCATCTTCGAGGTCGGGTCCTGCAGGTCGCCGATCTTCGCCGTCTCCTTGACGATGTACGGCTCGGGCAGCCGGAAGGTCTTGCCGAAGCGGTGGTTGAACCGCTGCGCCAGGTCCCGGGTCAGCTCCAGGTGCTGGCGCTGGTCCTCACCGACCGGGACGCGGTCGGCCTGGTAGATCAGGATGTCCGCGGCCTGCAGGATCGGGTACGTGAACAGGCCGACCGTGGCCCGGTCGGCGCCGCCCTTGGCGGACTTGTCCTTGAACTGCGTCATCCGGCTGGCCTCGCCGAAGCCGGTGATGCAGCCCAGCACCCAGCTCAGCTGCGAGTGCTCGGGAACGTGCGACTGGACGAACAGGGTGGACCGGTCGGGGTCGATCCCAGCCGCCAGGAGCTGCGCGACTGACCTGCGGGTGCGGGCCCGCAGCACCTTCGGGTCGTACTCGACGGTGATCGCGTGCAGGTCCACCACGCAGTAGAAAGCGTCGTGGTCCTCCTGCAGCGCTACCCACTGGCGGACCGCACCGAGGTAGTTGCCGAAATGGAAGGAATCGGCGGTCGGCTGGATTCCGGACAGAACGCGCGGGCGGCGTGAGGGCGCCTCGGCATTCGTCGGAGCCGGCGCAGGGGTGTCGTCGGGGACGGCTGCTGACATAGCCCCGATTCTGCCAGCGACCCGGGTCTGCGCCACACCGGGGCGGTTTCCGGCCCGGTCATAGGGTGTGGACTATGACTGCACGCGACGCGATCGTCCTCCCCGGCGGCATGTACGGGCCACACGCTCCGCTGCTGATGTACGCCGCCGACGCGGCCGAGCGGCGGGGTGCCACGATCCGCCACATCTCGTGGGACGACCCGGAGGGGCCGTGGCGGCTCACCCCGGAGGGACGGGGACCCTGGGTGCTCGACCAGTTCGAGCGAGCGGTCCCCGACGTACCGGCGGGCGCGTTGCTGATCGCGAAGTCGCTGGGGACGCATGTGGCTGTCGTCGCAGCCGAGCGCGAGCTCCCGGCGGTCTGGTTGACACCGGTGTTGACCAGTGAGTTCGTGGTCGACGCGCTGCGGCGATCGACCGCGCCGTTCCTGCTGGTGGGCGGGACCGCGGACGAGTTGTGGGATTCCGGGCTGGCTCGGGAGCTCACGCCGTACGTGCTGGAGGTCGACGGAGCCGATCACGGCATGTACGTCCCCGGCCGGCTCGCCGCCTCTGCCGCGGTACTCGGGCAGACCGCGACGGCCGTCGAGGACTTCCTGGACCAGGTGGTCTGGGCCTAGGGGTTGCCGTCGACGGCGGCGGCCAGCTTGGGGACCAGGTTGTCGAGGACGATCGGCAGGCTGAGGACGGAGACGAAGCTGGTGGCGCCGTACAGCTCGTCGTCGTAGTTCTCTTCGATGTAGACGCTGCGGCCCTGCGTCAGCACCGGCTGGCTCTTCAGTAGCGGGTCGGCCTTCAGCTTCGCCGTGCCGCCCTTCTCCGGGAACCAGACCAGCGCGCCGACGTCGAGCAGCGACACCTTCTCGGCACTGAGGTTGGCGCCGAACTTGTCCCCGATCACCTTGTCCAGCCCGGTCGGCAGACTGAAGCCGAGGTCGGTCAGCAGCCGCGAGCGCGGGTCCTGGCTGCCGTAGATGAAGTAGCCCTCGTACGGCGAGGCCATCAGCGCCGTCTTGCCCTTGAACTCGGGGTGCGCCTCCCGCACCTCGGCGAAGCGATCCTCGACCCCCTTCACCAGTTCGTCGGCCTCCTTCGGCTTCCCGACGGCCTTGCCCACGGTGCGAGTGACGTCCTGCCAGCCGACGCCGTAATCCGGTGCCCCCGGCAACTGAGCCACGGTCGGCGCGATCGCGGTCAGCTTCTTGTAGTCGTCGGCCGTGATCCCGGCATACAGGCCGATGATCAGGTCCGGCCGCAGCGCGGCGACCTTCTCGAACTGGATCCCGTCCTTGTCGCTGAGCACCTGCGGCACCGCGCCCTCACCGAGTTTCGCCTTCGACCACGGGAACAGCGCTCCCGGCTTGTCGCCGAACCACTCGGTGGTCGCGCTCGGCGTCACGCCGAGCGCCAGCAGGGCGTCCTGCTCGACGAGGCCGACCAGCACGATCCGCTTCGGGGCTTCCTTGATGACGGTGTCGCCGAACTTGTTCTTGATCGACACCGGGAAGGCGTCGGCTTCGGAAGACGCCTGGGGGGTGGCGGCGTCCTTCTGATCGTTTCCGCTACACGCGGTGAGCGCGAGCAACGGCAGAGCGACCAGCAGCGCGAGCGGCCGGAGGCTGGAGCGCATGGAGGGACCTCACAGTCGTAGTTAGGTATCCCTAACCTAACTCAGACTGTCAGTTGCGCCGGTACTTGGTCACTCCATGGTCCTGTTTCACCTTGTCCGCGGCCGCCTGGATCCGGCCTGTCCACTCGTCCGCCCGGATCCCACCGGCGAGGAACTGCCCGGTCAGCTCGCCGGCCGTCCTGCCGAGCTCCGGGTACCAATCGGCGAAGTACCAGGTGATCGCCTGATCCCCCGCGGCCGTGAGCAGATCGCGCGCCGAGCGGAGCGCGGTACTGATCTCCAGCCCGTCCGCAGAACCTCGTACTACGGTCAGCTGGTTGCTCTCGGCGGTCACCTGAGCGGCGACCTCCTTGGACAGCATCGCGCGGAGGTAGTCGACCCCACCTTCGCGATTCTTGGCCTTCTTCGGCACCACCAGCGGGGCGGTGGGCGCCACATGCAGCCCGCGCGGCAACGCAGCCGACGTGTCCAGCGGCGGGATCCCGAACATGCTCAGCCCGAAGTTGGCCGGCGTGGCCGCCTTCATCTCGTTCTCCAGCCAGTTCCCGCACGGCAGCAGGCCGGCCTTCGACTTCATCAGCTGCGTCTGCGAAGCGAGGTGGTCCAGCTCGGTAGTCCCCTTCGCGAGCAACCCGCGCCGGGTCAGCTCGCCGAACGCGGTGATCGCCCGGGTGATGCTCTCGTCCTTCCAGGCGCCGTCCTCGAGGTTGTCGATCCGCTTCACCACGTCATGGCCGCCGGTCTTGGCAGCGAGGGTCAGCACGGCTTCGAACACGTAGTACGGATGGACTCCCGCGTAGGCGAACGGGCCGACGCCGGCCGCTTTCATCTCGATGCCTAGGGCAAGCAACTCGGCCCAGGTCCGCGGGACGTCCCAGTCGTGCTTCTGGAACAACTGGGTCGAATACCAAAGCCCGTAGACGGTTGCGACGTAGTTGATCGTGCGCAGCGTGCCGTCGTACCGGCCGGCCTCGAGAAGGCCGGGCAGGAAAGCGTCTTGGACCGTGGCGTTCTCACCACTCCAGGAGGGTGCCTTCAGCAACTCACCGAGGTCCCACAGCTGGTCCTCCGCCACCAGATGCGCGACCGGGAGCGCCTTGTCGCCTACGTTCAGCACCACGTCGGGCGGACTCCCCGCGGCGAACCTGGACTCGAGCAGATCCTTGAGCTGCTTGGTCGGCGTGGTCGTCACGACCGCCTTCGCATACTTCTTCCGGTACTGCGGGGCGCCGAACCCACCCCACTCCTCGGCCACCACCACCTCGAGCGGCCGCTCCCCATTCACCCCGAACGGGTTCCCGGCCGACACCACCGGTCCCGTCGCCGGCTTTCCCCCTGAGCACCCAGTCACCAGGGCACTCGCCACCACCCCTTGCAACAGAGTCCGCCGTCTAAGCATCCACGCAGACTAGCCCCCGCCACGGTGAACGTGACGAGGGCTAGCGAGCTGCAGTCGTGGCTACTTCACGCCTCCGGCGGTAACGGAGACCTGTAGCTGACGCTGGAAGATGATGTAGACGACCAGCACCGGCGCCACTGTGATCACCACGGCCGCGAACAAGGCACCGAAGTCCACCGCGTAGCCGGCTTGCGATGCGAACGAGGCCATGCCCTGCGAGAGCACGTAGTTGTCCGAGTTGGTGTTCAGGGCAACGGGTAGCAGGAACTGGTTCCACAACCCCAGGAAGTTGAAGATGGCGACCGACGCCATTCCCGGCCGCGCCATCGGCAACATCACCGAGAAGAACGTGCGCCACTCACCCGCCCCGTCGATCTGCGCCGCCTCGTAGATCTCGCCCGGCAGCGCCTTGAAGAAGCTGTGCAGGAAGAAGACGGTGAACGGCAGCGCGAACGCGACGTACGTGATGATCAACCCTGGCAGGGTGTTCAGCAGCGAGAGGTTCTTCAGCACGAAGAACAGCGGCACGATCGCCAGGAAGACCGGGAACGTCAGCCCGGCCAGCATGGAGTAGTAGATCAGCCGGTTGCCGCGGAATGTGAACCTGGCCAGCACGTACGCGCACATGGCGCCCAGGATCATCACCAGGACCAGCGCGGAGGTCACGACGATCACCGTGTTCGTGAAGTAGCGACCGATGCCGGCTGTCGTCCAGGCGGTGGCGTAGTTGCCGAATCGCAGCTTGCCCGGCAGCGCCAGCGGGTTGCCCAGCACCTCCTGCGTCGACTTGAACGAGGACAGCACCGTCCACACCAGCGGCAGGATCACCAGCAGCGACCACAGGATCAGCGCGATGTGGGCGGTCGTCGCGACGCCCTTGCCCTCCCGGGACCCCTTGCCGGGTGAAGGGGACGGGGTGGCCAGTTCGACCCGGTCGATGGTGGTAGTCATCGGCCTACCTTCACTCTCGGCGCACGTCCGCCGGTCAGGGCGTTCACTGTGAAGACCAGCAGCGCGAACAGCATCGTCACAGCGGCCAGGACCACGCCCATCGCCGTCGAGTAACCGAACTGCCCCTTGGCGAAAGCCGTGGTGAACAGTTGCTGGGGCATGACGAGGGTCGAGTTCTGCGGGCCACCGCCGGGGTTCAGCGCCTGCATGTAGACGAACGCGTCCAGGGCGGCGATGCCGAGGTAGATGTACGCCGTCTGCACGTTGTCGCGGATCAGCGGCAGCGTCAGGTACGTCGCGGTCCGGAACCGGCCGGCGCCGTCGATCCGGGCCGCCTCGAACACCTCGGGGTCGATGCCCCGGATGGCAGCGATGAACAGCACCATGTAGAAGCCGACGAAGCCCCAGATCATCACGAACATCGAGACCGGCATCGCGGTCCGGGCGTCACCGAGCCATGCGTAGTTCTCGAACTGGTGCAGCCCGATCTTCGACAGCAGCGCGTCCAGCACGCCCGAGCTCGGCGTGAACACCTGGGCCCAGATCAGGCCGATCACGATCGCGGGGATCACGTACGGGAAGAACGAGACGATCCGGTAGAAGCCGGAGTTGCGCAGTCCGCGAACGGTCCCGGTTCCCGAGCCGCCGATCGTCACCAGCGTGGCCAGCGTCAGCGCCAGCACGATCGTCACGATCGGCACGAAGATCGCCAGCTCGACGTTGTTGCGCACGGCCTTCAGGAAGATGTCGTCGTGGAACAGCTTGACGTAGTTGTCGAAGCCGACGAAGTTCATCTTCGAACTGAAGCCTGACCAGTCGGTCAGCGAGTACCACAGCGCTTGCACGAACGGCGAGACCACGAAGATCACGAAGACCGCCAGCGGCAGGCCGAGGAACACGACCATGAAGCTGACCCGGTCGAACGTCAGTGGCCGGCGCCGCCGGACGGCGGACCGCTTGGGTCCGCCGCCCGGCACGACATCTGGCGTCATGGTCACTTGGTGACCGGGATCTTCTTGACGGAACTGTCGTTCCGCACCTTGTCCGTGATCTGCTGCAGGCCCTTCGTCAGGCCGGCCGCGTCGAGCTGGCCGGACAGGAACGAGTTCCAGACCACGAGCTGGTCCGTGTTCATGCCGTACAGGCCGAAGACCTGGTAGTCGAAGATGTTCGTGCCGGCGGCGTCCAGCATCGCGGTCTGCGACTGCAGCGCGGTCGAACCGAAACCGTCCGCGGGAACAAGACCCTTGACGATCGTCGGCGCCAGCCGCGTCTTGGCGAAGTTGGTCGCCGCCTCCTTGGACAGCATGGCCCGCAGGAGTTCCTTGCCGCCGGCAACGTTCTTGCCCTTGGCCGGGACGACGAACGGCTCACCGGCCGCGCTGCGCAGCGACTCGTACGGCAGCTTCGGGCTGTCGGTCAGCGTGGGCTCGGGGATGCCCTTCATCTGGAACCCGCTCTTGGTGGCCTTCTTCATCTCATTCTCGATCCACGAGCCCGAGGGGTAGAGGATGGCCTGCTGGTCGTTGCTCCACTTCGCCTGCGCGGCGGTGAACTGGGTGCCGGCGCCGCCCGGGACGAAGTACCCGTTCTTGACCATGGTCTCCATGGCCTTGAAGACGCCCTGGAGTTGCGGCAGCGACCAGCACTTCTCCTTCAGGTTCTCCAGCGCCAGCCGGACCTCGTCGCCACCCTCCTTGATCGCGGAGTCGACGGCCAGGGTGTGGTAATAGGTCGCGGCTTCCTTGCCCCAGACGAACAGGTACTTGCCCTTCGCCTTGGCCTTGGCGCCGAGGTCGAGCAGCGCGTCGTAGGTCTTCGGCGGCTCCCAGCCGTTCTCCTTGAACATGGCCTCGGAGTACCACAGGCCGTAGAGGGTGAGCACGTAGTTCATCGCGACGAACTTGCCGTCGAAGGTGCCGGGGAGCTTGGCGCCGGGGTACAGGGTGTCGGCGATCTTCGTACCCTCGTAGTTGTTGGCCTCGAAGACGTCGTCCAGCGGCGCCAACTGATCCAGGATCGTGTTGAAGCCGATCTGGTTCGCGCCGGAGTTGTCGATCAGGTCCGGCGGGTTGCCACCGACGAAGCGCGGCTGCAACTGCTGGGCGATCTGGGTCGACGGAGCAACCTTGAAGGTCGAGCCCGCCTGCTTTTTCTGCGCGATGTCGGCCGCGAACGACACGTAGTCGTAGCCGTACCCACCATTGAAGATCACCGCGTCGACGGTCGCCTTGGCCGCCATCCCGAACGGGTTGTCGGCGGTCTTGTCGGCGCCCCCACCGCCGGAACTCTTGTCGTCGCCGCCGCTGCTGGCGCAGGCCGCGAGGAGCGTGCTGCCGCCGGTGGCCAGCAAGGTGCCGACCGCCGCGCGCTGCAGGAACAGGCGCCGCGACAGATTGTTGGGAGTGGTCATTGGTCCCGCCTTCCAAGGAGTGTTTCAAGCAGTACGACGGATCCGGCCGGCGTACTGGGCTTCAAGGGCGTGGTTGTGGTCGTCGCCACCAGCGATGTTCGCGGACAGGTAGACCGGCGGCGTCTCGCCGGCCTCCGTGAACCGGCGCAGTACCTCGGCTACCAGCATCTGCGCGATCAGCGCAGCAGTGATCGACGACACGGCGCAGACCTTTCCACCGTCGGGGAGGTCGAGCACAGAATCGCCGTACGGCGCCTGGTTGTCGAGCACCACGTCGGCGAAGTCGATCAGTTTTTTGCCGGACGGGTGCCGCGACTCCACCCCACTGGTGTGCTGCAGCGACGTGATCGCGATCAGCGGGTGTCCTTTTTCCTTCACCACCGTGGCCAGCTCGACGATCGAGCCGTTCACGCCGGAGTTCGAAGCGATCACGAACAGGTCGCCGGGGCGGGCGGCCGACAGTTCGTAAAGCTTGCGGGAGTACGACGGGTCGCGCTCGAGTTCGCCGCCACGCAGCAACTCGGGCGATTCACCGCCGAGCAGGACCAGATCGCGCAGTGCGATCCGGTTCGTCGCGATCAGGCCACCGGCGCGGCCGGCGATCTCCATCGCGAGTGCCTCGGAGTGGCCGGAGCCGAAGGCCTGGATGACGCCGTTGGCCCGCAGCGAGGCGGTGAACAGGTCGGCCGCGGCCTGGATCGGACCGTCGGCCAGTTCGGTCACGGCCGCCAGGATCGGCGTCAGCGCATGAACATAGGACTGCGCACTCACGCCCGGGTTTGCCCCGTCGACGCTCGTGCTGCCGTCTTCCGTGCTGGCCATCAGAGGCCCTACCCCTCGACTAATGTGTTCGCCGCGACACACCTGGTGCCGACAAGTGCGCAAGTTTGCGGTTTGCTGGACAGAACTTTTCTCACCTGGCAGCTAAAGTCAAGGCTCATCTCACTCTTCCCTGCAGATCGGGACCGTTGCGTGACCTTGCTTGTTCTTGTTCACAACTAGTCACTTCTGAGCAGTTTGGAGCATCGCCTATGTCGCTCGAACGCCCGCTCCCCGAACCTGGGGATCCAGTGGTCTTGATGCCGGCTTCCGCACTGGTCCTGGGCGGCGACCTCGGCGGTACCTCCACCCGGATCGTGATCGCGGACCATGAAGGCAACGTAATCGGCCGCGGGGCCGCTGCCGGCGGAAACCCGACCAGCCACCCCGCGAGCGCCGCGGCCAACTTCGGACAGGCCATTCACCAGGCCCTGGACGGTATCGATCCGACCCTGGTCAGTACGGCGGTGATCGGCGCGGCCGGCGGCTCCGCGCTGTCCAATCCGGGCGTCAAGGCCCAGTTCGACGCCGCCTGGAGCGGGGCCGGACTGGTCTGCGAGCCGGACTTCATCGGCGACCTGGAGGTCGCCTTCGCCTCCGGTACGCCGGAGCCTGCCGGCACCGTGCTGATCGCCGGCACCGGCAGCGCGGCCCGGCCTGGTCCGCGACCACCGACTGGTCCACACCGCCGACGGGCACGGCTGGCTGCTCGGCGACGACGGGTCCGGATTCTGGCTCGGCCGCGAAGCGATGCGCAGTCTGTTGCGCGCTCTCGATCTGGGCGAGCCGATCGGACTGCTCGGCGAGGCCGTGGTGAAAGCCCTGCTGCCGGACCACGACGAACACGCGAATGCGGAGCGTGAGGGCTACGACCGGCTCCGTGACGACCTGATTCGCACCGTGAATGCCCGTCCGCCGGTCCTGCTGGCCGAACTAGCCCGGACGGTCGTGATGGCGTACGACCAGAACGACAAGACCGCCCATGCGCTGGTGAAACGCGCAGCCGAACTGCTCACAGAAACGGTCAGCCGGCTCCGGACAACGTCGGACAACGGCCCGTTGGTGCTGGCCGGCAGTGTGGCCGGGGAATCGTCACCGGTCGGCCGGTTGCTCCGGCAAACCATTCACGAACACTTCGACGGCGAGGTGCTGACCGCCCGCGACGGCGTCGGCGGCGCGACCTGGCTCGCGCTCGGCGTCCTCGACCCCGCCCTCGCCACCCGCTCCAACCACACCAGGCTGGTCAGCTGACGCTCCGTACTGCGCCCGGGCAGCGATCCGCCTGGGCGCAGTACGGGGTGTTAGTTCAGATTGTCGATCGGGCGGAGTTCCACGGCGTAGAACTGGGCCTCGGGGATGCGGGCGGCGATCTCCTCGGCCCGCTCCGGGCTGGCGACGTCGATCAGGAAGAAGCCGGCGAGCTGCTCCTTCGCCTCGGAGTACGGGCCGTCGGTGACCGCGCGAACGCCTTCGCGGACCCGGACCACCTTCGTGTCGCGGGGGGCGCCGAGCGGTTCCAGCGCGACGAGCTCGCCGGATCCCTTCAGCTCGCTGATCAGCGTGTCCAGCTGTGCCGACAGCACTTCGCGCGCGGCTTTCGGCAGCTTGATCCCTTCCTCGGTGTGCAGGAAGGAGGGATGTCCCCAGGTCACCGGGTTGCTGTGGACCAACAACAGGTACTTCACGGCAGTTCCTTTCGTCGTCGAACGATCCTCGCAGCTGAGGTCGGAGGCCTGCCCGCCTCCTCGACATTTCGGCCGTTCCGGCAGTTCCGGGCGAAATGTCGACCGGTCACCCGCGCCTCCGACGTACGGGCTGACACACCGGACCGAACCTAAGGTGAGCACCATGAAAGAGACCGACCTCCAGCTGAGCGACGGCCGTACCCTGCACGTCTACGACACCGGCAGCGGGGCCGGCGCAGAGACAAGGCCAGTCTTCTGGAACCACGGCACCCCCAACCTCGGCACGCCGCCCGCTCCCCTGCTCGCGGCCAGCGACGAGCTCGGCATCCGCTGGCTCTCCTTCGACCGGCCCGGGTACGGCGGTTCGTCCGTTGCGCCCGGCCGGACGATGAGTTCGGTCGCGTACGACGCGGCGGCCGTCGCCGATGAGCTGGGGATCGACCGGTTCGCCGTCGCCGGGTACTCCGGCGGTGGGTCGTACGCGCTCGGCTGCGCCGCCACTCTCGGGGATCGCGTCAGCGCGGTGGCGACCCTGGCGGCAATAGCTCCGTACGGCGCCGAGGGCCTCGACTGGTTCGACGGGATGGTCCCTTCGGGCGTCGCCTCGCTGCGAGCGGCGCTCCAAGGACGCGAGGCGAAGGCCACCCACGAGGCATCGGGAGTCGAGTACGACCCGGAGTTCACCGAGACCGACTACGCGCTCTTCGAGGGTGAATGGGGCTGGCTCGGCTCAGTGGCGAGTCATGGCCTCGACGCGGGTCCGTACGGCCTGATCGACGACGACGTCTCCTACGTGACTCCGTGGGGGTGCGACCCGACCACGATCAAGGCCCCGATCCTGCTCCTGCAGGGCGACCGGGACGGGATCATCCCCTCTTCCCACGGCTCCTGGCTGGCGACTCACTGCCCAACCGCGGAGCTCCGCCTCACCCCCGGAGCCAGCCACTTCACGGTCATGAACCAGGCCGGATCCATCCTCCCCTGGCTCGCCGACCACACCTGATCCGCTCCGCCGCGGCCTCGGTACCTGCTTGGCCGCGGCCGTAGTGGGTACCGAGAGCGGATGCTGGTTGCGGAGCGGTACAGGGTGGGTGCCTCCCTCGGCCGGGGTGGGATGGGCGAGGTCTACCGCGGCACGGACGAGTTGCTCGGCCGTGCGGTCGCGATCAAGTTCCTGCTGCCGACCCGCCACGACGAGCTGGCCGCGGCCCGGTTCCATCGCGAGGCCCGGGCCGCCGCTCTACTGAACGACCAGCACGTGGTCGCCGCGTTCGACTTCGGCCGGCACGAGGACGGCTACTTCCTGGTGATGGAACTGGTCGAGGGCCGTTCTGTCGCCGAGGAACTCAAGACGAACGGTCCACTGCCCGGGGAACGGGCTCTCGACATCGTCCGTCAGGCGGCGGCCGGGCTCGCGGCCGCGCATCGCGAGGACATCGTCC
This sequence comes from Kribbella qitaiheensis, assembly GCF_014217565.1. Taxonomy (NCBI): domain Bacteria; kingdom Bacillati; phylum Actinomycetota; class Actinomycetes; order Propionibacteriales; family Kribbellaceae; genus Kribbella; species Kribbella qitaiheensis. Next base: position 5,550,679 of record NZ_CP043661.1, on the reverse strand, counting down.
ACCGCGACATCAAACCGGGAAACCTGCTGCTGGGCGTCGATGGAGCCGTCAAGGTCGCCGACTTCGGCATCGCCCGCTTCGTCGCCGACACGACGACCACCCTGACCGCCACCGGCCAGGTGCTGGGAACCAGCTTCTACATGTCTCCGGAACAGGCGGAGGGCGGCCCGGCCGAGACCTCGTCGGACGTCTACGCCCTCGGCTGCGTTCTCTATCAACTGGTCACCGGCCACCCGCCCTTCCAGGGCGACCAGCCGGCTTCGATCATGTACCAGCACGTCGCGGTCGCCCCTGTACCGCCGAGCGATCTTCGCCCGGAACTGGCCGGCGCCTGCGAGACGCTGATGTTCCGGATGCTCGCCAAGGATCCGGCCGATCGACCGACCGCGGCCGAGGTCGCCACCGGCGCGCCGCTCGTCCCGTTGGCCCGGCCGCAGAACGAGGCGCCAACAGCTCAGATACCCGCGCTGCGGCCCAAGCGAGCCGTATTGGCCGGTGCCGCGGCTGTCGTCGCCATCGCGGTGGCGGTTGCGCTCGCAGTACTGATCAGGTCTGACCCCGGCAGGCTGCCGACCACGGATCTGCTGCCGTCGAAGCCTCCGGCGGTGTCGACACCTCCATCGACTGCCCGCACGACACCGCCGCCGGTTGCCCGTACTACGCGGCCGCCGTCGACGGTGGTGGCCGGCACCCGGACGAACAAGCCGTCGACGACCGGCAAATCCCCGCAACCCTCGAGCAGCCACACCAAGGGGCACGCGAAGACCCCCCAGCCGAAATCCACGAAGCCCCCGAAGGCCACCAAGAACTCCTGACGCCGGGCTATTCCAAGCAAAGGCTTGACATCGAGTCGAGCGCTGCCGCATATTCCAAGCATGTCTTTGGAATCTGCGGAAGACCCCCGCCGCCGCAGGCTGCTCGACGACCCGTTGGCGATCCGCGCATTGGCGCACCCGGTCCGGCTGGACCTGCAGGCACTGCTCGGGCGCGAAGGGCCGCTAACCGCCGCGGACGCGGCCCGCCGGCTCGGGATCAGTCAGGCACTGGCTTCGCACCACCTGCGGCAGCTGGCGAAGTACGACTTCGTCGAACCGGCACCCGGGAAGGACAACCGCGAACGCCCCTGGCGACTGGTCTCCATCTCGCAGTCCTGGAGCGATGCGGAGCTGACCCCCGAGGGCATGGCCGCAGCCGACGTACTGGAGCAGTTGCTGGCGGAGCGAGCGCTCGGTCAGCTCGCGGAGTGGCAGCAGCGCCGGCCGGACGAGGACGAGATCTGGCGACGGAACGCCGGTATCGGCCACTCCGGCGTCTACCTCACCGGCGAGGAACTGGCGGCGCTCGAGCAGGAGGTCAGCGATGCGATCCAGCGGTACGTCGCCGCCCGGCCGATGGATGACAAGTCGACCCGGCCGCCGGGCAGCCGTCTCGTCGACATCACCCGGATCATCGTCGTCCTGCCTGACAACGAGTCCGCCGCGAAAGAGGACGAGTCCCCCGCGGGGAAGGACGAGCGATGAGGAACCTGTGGGAAGTGCTGGCTCGGCAGCGGGACTATCGGCTGGTACTCGGGGCCGGACTGGTGTCGCTGACCGGCGACTGGATCCTGCGGATCGGCTTGGCGTACTACGTCTACGACCTGACCGGATCGACCTTGGCCTCCGGCGGGCTCCTGCTCTCCTCTTTCCTGCCGCTGTTCCTGCTCGGCTCGCTGGCCGGTGTCTTCGTCGACCGGTGGGACCGGCGCCGCACGATGATCGTCACGAACCTGGTGCACGCGTTCGTGCTGCTGCCGTTGCTGCTGGTGCACGACGGCAGCACGATCTGGGTCGTCTACCTGGTCGTACTCACACAAAGTTGCCTACAGCAATTTTTCCGGCCGGCCGAGCAGTCGCTGGTGCCACTCCTGGTCGAGTCGCGCCAGCTCGTCACCGCGAACGCGCTGAACAGCCAGTCCGGCGACATCGCCCGGTTGATCGGTGCGGCGATGGGTGGCGTCCTGGCCGCGTTCGGCGGGATTCCCCTGCTCGCGCTGGTGGACGCGGTCACCTACCTGGCCGCGATGGGGCTGCTGATCGGCGTACGGCATCGGGGCAACAAGATCGTGGTCGAGCAGACCACCGGCGCCATCCGGCGGCTCAAGACCGAATGGTTGGAGGGGCTGCGGATCTGCGTAGACGGTCCGGCGTTGCGGCTCGTCTTCGTCTTCGGACTCGTCACCGGTGTCGGCGAAGGGGCGATGAGCACCTTGTTCGCGCCGTTCGTGAGCACCGAGCTGGGCGGTAACGGCACGACGTACGGGTTGATCTCGTCGTCGCAGGCGGTCGGCGGGATCGTCGGCGGACTGATCGCGGCGGCCGTCGGATCGCGGTTCTCGGCGGCGAAGATGTGGGGCGTCGGGGCGGTGCTGTTCGGACTGATCGACCTGGTGATGTTCTGCTACCCGCTGGCCTGGCACAGCGTCACGCCCGCGTTCGTCTGCATGATCCTCGTCGGGGTGCCCGGCGCCTTCCTGATCGCCGGCATGATGACGGTGCTCCAGCGGCTGACCGACGACACCTCGCGCGGCCGGGTATTCGGTGCGCTGTTCGCCACGGAGGGGCTCGCGGTGCTCGTCGGCACGGTGGCGGCCGGCGTCCTCGGCGACCTTGTCGGAGTCATCCCCGTCCTCATCTTCCAGGGGCTCGGCTTCTTCCTCGGCGGCCTGGCCGTGCTGGCCCGCCGGCGCCTCCTGATCGACACGATGACCGAGAAAGTAGAACCCCTGGCCGCGGTCGCACAGCCAGGGGTCCCGGAAAGTACCTGAGTTACTCGGCTGGTGGCGTCGTCTCGTCGGTGTCGGTGTCGGTGTCGGTGTCGGCGACACGGTGAACCCGGACCCGGGCGACCCGGCGGCCGTCCATCTCGAGGACGGTGATCTTGTAGCCGTCGACCACGCCTTCCTCACCGACCGACGGGACCTTGCCCAGCTGGGCGGCCAGGAAGCCGGCGACCGTCTCGTACGGGCCGTCCGGCAACTCCACCCCGGTCTCGTCGGCGAAGTCGTCCAGGTTGAGCAGGCCGTCCACCTCGACGTCACCGCTGCGCAGCCGGGTCGTCTCGGTGGCGTCCTCGTCGTACTCGTCCTTGATATCGCCGATGAGCTCCTCGACCAGGTCCTCCATCGTGACGATGCCCGCGGTGCCGCCGTACTCGTCCAGCACGATCGCCAGATGCGTACTCCGGCGCCGCATCTCGGTCAGCGTCGGCAGCAGCTTCGCGGTGTCGGGCAGCATCAGTACGTCGCGCGCCAGGTCGCCGACCCGGACCGACCTGGTGGCGACCGCGGGATCGAAGAGGTCGCGGACGTGCACGAAGCCGACGATGTCGTCGGCGGACCCGTTCATGACCGGATAGCGCGAGTGCGGCCGTTCAGCCGCGAACTTCACCGCCTTGTACGCCGGCATCTCGGCGTCGACGAAGTCCACCTCGGTCCGCGGCAGCATCAGCTCGCGGAGTTGCCGGCCACCGGCCTCGAACACGTCGTCGACGATCCGGCGTTCCTCCTCGCCGAGCGACTCGTGGCCGGAGACGAGGTCGCGGAGCTCCTCGTCCGACATCACCTCGCGATTGGCGTTCGGGTCGCCACCGAGGGCGCGGACGACCAGGTCGGTCGACCTGGACAGCAGCCAGATCACCGGCCGGGCGATCGAAGCGATCCGGTCCACCAGCGGCGCCAGGCCGAGCGCGAACGTCTCCGCCCGCTGCAGCGCGAGCCGCTTGGCCGCCAGCTCGCCGAGGACGATCGAGACGTACGAGATCGCGACGGTGATCAGGATCAGGGCGACCGTGCCGGCCAAGGACTCGGGCAGGCCGAGCTCCTCCAGCTTCGGCGCGAGCCCGTCGGCCAGTGTCGCGCCACCGAAGGCGGCCGACAGGAAGCCCATCAGGGTGACGCCGATCTGCACGGCGGACAGGAACCGGTTCGGGTTGGCGGCCACCCGGGCCACCGTCTCGCCCCGTTTGCCGCGCTGGGCGATCGATTTGAGCTGGCTCTCGCGAAGAGAGACCAGGGCCATCTCGGCGGCGGCGAAGACGCCACCGATCAGCACGAAGATGAAGATCAGAACGATGTTGAGCAGGGTCTCGTTCATAGCTGGGAGTTCCTAGCGTCCTCTCCGGGATAACGGGAGAGGACGCGGGAGTAGGGCGACGTCCATCGATCAAGAGTAGCGGCGAGAGGTCCTTTGGTGCATGTTTGAATCTGTTGGTTTATGATCATTCCATGACGATTCGTGGCGCGCGGCGGACAGATACCAAGCTGTCCGACGGCCGGGACCTGATCTACTACGACCCGGCTGACGCGCCGCCCCGGGTGCCGCTGGAGGACAGCCGCGGCCTGCCGGCGCCGAAACCGCAGGTCGAGCTGCGCACCGATCCGCTGACCGGTGACGTGATCACCTACGCGACGCACCGCAACACCCGGACCTACCTGCCGCCGGCCGACCAGTGTCCGCTGTGCGCGAGCAAGCCCGGCAACCCGACCGAGATCCCGGACCACGACTACAACGTCGCCGTGTTCGAGAACCGCTTCCCGTCCTTCGCCGGACCGGGCCCGGGCCGAGGTGGTCTGCTTCACCAGCGACCACAACCAGCCGTTCACCAAGCTCTCGCAGGGCCAGGCCCGGCTGGTCGTCGACACCTGGGCGGACCGGACCGCCGAGCTGAGCGCCCGGCCGGACGTCGAGCACGTGTTCCCGTTCGAGAACCGTGGCCGCGAGATCGGCGTGACCCTGAGCCACCCGCACGGCCAGATCTACGCCTACCCGTTCCTGCCGCCGCGGATGCGGACCCTGATCGACCGGGCCCGCGAGTACCAGGCAGTTGCCGGTAGCAACCTCTTCGCCGACATCCTGGCCGCTGAACGGAAAGAGGGCACCCGGGTCGTCGCCGAGAACGACAACTGGACCGCCTTCGTCCCCGAGGCCGCCCGCTGGCCGGTCGAGGTGCACCTCTACCCGCACCGCAAGGTGGCCGACATCGCCGAGCTGTCCGGCCCCGAGCGCGACGATTTCGCCCAGCTCTACCTCGACGTACTGGGCCGGCTGGACGGCCTGTACGGCGATCCGCTGCCCTACATCGCCGCGTGGCACCAGGCGCCGGTCCGGATCGACCGCGAACTCGGCTACCTGCACCTGGAGGTGTTGTCGATCCGGCGGACCGCGGACAAGATCAAGTACCTTGCGGGTTCGGAGTCCGGGATGGGCGCGTTCATCAGCGACACCCGGCCCGAGGACGTCGCCGAGACACTGCGGAAGGTTGGTTCGTGAGCACGTTCGAGGAGCTCTTCTCCACCGCCCCTGACGGCTCCTGGCGCGCGCCCGGCCGGGTCAACCTGATCGGCGAGCACACCGACTACAACGACGGCCTGGTGATGCCGATCGCCCTCCCCAACCAGATCGTGGTGACCGCGTCCGCGCGCACCGACGGCCGGTTCGCGGTGGCGACGAAGGGCCAGCCCGGCAGCACCGAATTCGCACTGGACGAGCTCGAACCCCACTCGGTGCAGGACTGGGCGGCGTACCCGGCGGGCGCGGCCTGGGTACTGCGTGAGGCCGGCTACGCGATCGGCGGCGCCAACCTGCTGGTCGAATCCGACCTGCCGTCGGGCGCCGGGCTGTCTTCCTCGGCTGCTCTGCTGTGCGCGACATCCGTTGCGCTGCTGGGATTGCAGGGCATCACGGTCGACCCGGCCGAGGTCGCCCGGCTCGCCCAGAAGGCGGAGAACCAGTACGTCGGGGCGCCGGTCGGCCTGATGGACCAGATGGCCTCGATGTGCTGCACAGCCGGGCACGCCCTGTACTTCGACATCCGCGCGATGTCGACCGACCAGATCCCCTTCGACCCCGCGGCCGACGGACTCGCCTTACTGGTGGTCGATGTGAAGGCACCGCACCGGCACGTCGACGGCGAGTACGCCGCCCGGCGGAAGAGTTGCGAGCAGGCCGCGGCCGAACTCGGCGTACCGGCGCTGCGGTCGGTGGACTTCGATCAGCTGGACGACGCGCTGGCGCGGTTGACGGACGACGTCGTCCGCCGCCGGGTGCGGCACGTGGTGACGGAGATCCGCCGGGTCGAGGAGGCCGTCGAGCTGATGCACGCCGGGCGGCTGCGCGACGTGGGCCCGCTGTTCACGGCGTCGCACGTGTCGCTGCGCGACGACTTCGAGATCACCGTGCCCGAGCTCGACGTCGCCGTCGACACCGCCCTCGCGGCAGGCGCCCTTGGCGCGCGGATGACCGGCGGCGGTTTCGGCGGCTGCATCATCGCCCTGGTCGAGGCCGACGCCGCGGAGTCCACCCTCGCCGCCATCGAGAAGGCCTTCGCCGAGCACGGATTCAGTGCACCCAGCTCACTGGCCGCTACCCCTTCGCCGGGAGCGTCCCGACTCTCCTGACCCGCGGGCCGGCGCCCCGGTGAACTGGGGGCGCCGAGGTCTGGGCAGATACAGACCTCCGGCGTACTTTCGGAATCAAGGGGAAGTACGTAACAAGGGGGAAGAGGTTGGGGGGCATGGCCAGGCCCTTGCCTGCTGGGCAGTTGACGGTCGGAACCCGGTGGCGGTACTCCAAGGGAGGACTGCACGCCGCCCGGGAGCGTCGGCGCCGACTGCACCATCGGTCCCAAGCAGGCCCGGAAGCTGTTCACGGCGAAGTACGTCGTCCGCGACCACGCCTAGTGGCCTGTGGTCACGACCTCCTGAACCAGCCGATCTGACGGCGGTCGGTTCAGGAGGCGGGGCCTTCAGGAGGCCGGGTGGTCAAGAGGCGATGATCAGTTCGCAGTTGGTGTCGCGCATGGCCTTGCGGGCCGCGGTCGAGAGGCCGGAGTCGGTGACGACCAGGTCGAGGTCGCCCCAGCCGGCGAAGGTGCTCAGGCCGACCGTGCCCCACTTGGTGTGGTCCGCGACCACGACGACCTCGCGGCTGGCGGCGATGAAGGACCGGTTCGTCTCGGCCTCCATCAGGTTCGGCGTACTCAGGCCGTGCTCGGCGTCCACGCCGTGCGCGCCGAGGAAGAGCAGGTCGAGGTGCAGCGATTGCAGTGCGGCGGTCGCGATCGGGCCGACCAGCGCGTCCGACGGCGTCCGGATGCCGCCGATCAGGACGACGGTCCGGTCCGACCGGCCGTTGCCGTGGAAGACGTCGGCGATCCGGGCCGAGTTCGTCACGACGGTGAGGTTCTCGACGCGGAGCAGTTGCCGGGCCAGCGCGTACGTCGTCGTACCGGCGCCGATGCCGATCGCGCTGTCGGGCTGGACCCGGCGCGCGGCCTCGGCGGCGATCGCGTGTTTGGCGCCCGACTCCTGGGTGAGCTTGGCGTCGAACCCGGGCTCGTGCGCGCTGCGCAGGCCGACCGAGGTGGCGCCGCCGTGCACCTTGTGCAGCAGGCCGCTGGAGTCGAGCGCGTCCAGGTCGCGGCGGATCGTCATGTCCGAGACGCCGAACCGCTCGACCAGCTCGGCCACCGTGATCGCGCCCCGGCTGTTGACCTCGGCAACGATCGTGGCCTGCCGCTGGGCAGCGAGCTGACCGCCCCGGCCACGGGACGGTTCGGCATTCACTCCGGCTGCACTCACAGCGACAGCCTAAGCGCTGTGGTCACCCTTTGCAGTGCGAAAACGTTGATTTCTGTGCCGTGCACCCCAGTTGCGTGGTGGAAATGAGATTGCCGCGGGGGTTGGGGGCTTGGGAGGGTGACGTATGCGATTCCCTGAAGACGTTCCGGTGCTGACTGATGACGTGGTCAAGCTGCGGGCTCACAGCAGCGACGACATCGAGCCGGCGTACGAAGTCTGCCAGGACCCGGAGATGCAGCACTGGACCACCATCCCGGTGCCGTACGAGCGGGAGAACGCGGTCCACTACCTGACCGAGTTCGTCCCCGGCGGCTGGCGGGACGGCAGTTCGTGGGCCTGGGCGATCGAGTACGACGGCCGGTACGCCGGCACGATCGACCTGCGACCTGGTGACGGGGGTGTCGGCGAGGTCGGGTTCGCCGTGGCGCCGTGGGCTCGGGGGCACGGGGTGATGACCCGGGCGCTGAACCTCGCGGTCGGCTACGTGTTCGAACAGCAGGGCTGGAGCCGGGTGATCTGGCGTGCCCACGTCGGCAACTGGGGATCCCGCCGGGTCGCCTGGAAGGCGGGTTTCCGCGGCTTGGTGAAGGTGCCGGACGGTGGTGTCGCGCGCGGCGTACGGAAGGACGAGTGGATCGCCACCCGGAGCCGGGAGGACTCAACCGAGCCGCAGGGGAACTGGTGGCAGGTGCCGACGCTGGAAGGCGGCGGGCTGCGGTTGCGGGCGCTCCGGAGTACGGACGCCAAGCGGATCATGGAAGCCTGCAACGACGAGCGGACCCAGCACTGGCTGGTCGGCATGCCGTCGCCGTACCAGTTGGAGGACGCCGAGGGCTTCGTCGACAGCCGAACGGAGCTGCTGGCGAGCGGCGAAGGGGTCACCTGGGGGATCGCGGACCTGGTGACAGACGAACTGCTCGGCAACGTCAGCGTGTTCGATCTGAAGAACCGGATCGACGCGAGCAGCGGCGAGGTCGGTTACTGGCTGCACCCGGACGCGCGCGGTCGCGCGGTGATGTCGGCTGCCGTCGGCCTCGCGGCGAAGCACGCCTTCAAGCCGATCGACGAGGGCGGCCTGGGCCGGCGGCGGCTGATGCTTTTCGCTGCCGAAGGCAACACCGCCTCCGCACAGGTGGCCGTCGCCAACGGTTTCACTCTCACCGGTACGGCCCGCGAGGCCAGCCCGCGGCGCGACGGCAGCTACGACAACCTGCTCTGTTTCGACCTGCTCGCGACCGACTGAGCGGCCGGACCTGACGCTGAACCGGACCTCGCGAAGAGTACGGCGATGAGCACGGAAAGTGAGGAGAGGGCAACGATCTGTGGCGCGATTCGTCGCGGTATGCGACTAATTGGTGTCAGACGACACTTCTTCCCCTCGCCGTGGCGCGCTCTGGCTGGTTGAATCGACTAGTGAGAGATCGTGAGGAACTCGTCCGCCGCTGGCAGGCCGGGTGGTCTGTATCGCGGGGCTGGACCAAGGTCGACGACGACAACGACGGGATCCTGACCGTTCGCGCGGGTGAGGACAACCGGGCGATGGAGTACGTCGTACTGGACGCGGACGACAAACCCGAGCGGGTGGAGCGGGCAGCAGAGCTGGCGCTGAATACCGGCGGTGGCCGGGGCGCCGGCTGGATCACGCTGGCCACCGACGACCGTGAGGCGCGGGTCGAACAGCTCGAGGACCTCGGGCTCGAGGTGCAACGCGAGCAGGACTGGCTGATGACCATTCAGCTGTCCGAGCAGCCCGCGCTGACCTTGAACGACCGCTACGCGCTGCACACCGAACTCGAGTCCGACCTGATCGTCACCCGGGCCACGCTGCACGGTGGCGTGGTGTCGAGCGGCCGGATGGCCGTGGTCGGCGAGGACGCGGTCGCGGACCGGATCGAGACCGATCCGGCACACCGAAGACACGGACTGGGCAGCGCGGTGATGGCCTCCCTGGTCGAGACCGCGGCAGCCCAGGGCGCCAAACGCGGCATCCTGATCGCCTCCATCGACGGCCTGCGCCTCTACCGCAGCCTCGGCTGGAAGGTCGTAGCCGACATAGTCATCGCCCGCTCCGCGTAGTCAGGCGTACGTCAAAGGTTCGTCAATGCGGGGATCGGGTAACGGCTTACCCCTCGTGGTCGGGGGTGGGATCCGCTACGGTCCGTCGCGTGACGGACGCACCCAACGGCCAGAATCCCTTTCTCCATGGAAATAACGGGCCCCAAGGCCCTGACGACTTCGATGGTGGTGAGTCGAGAAGTCATCGGCGGCGTAAGCGCGGCGTGGCCGGACCGATCGTCGGAGCTCTGGCGGTGTTGAGCTTGGTCGCCGGCGGAGCTTGGTACGTGACTCGCGACACCAAGGACTCGGTCGCCACCGGGCAGCACGAACCGCTGACCTCGGTGACCGATGAGGTGACGAGTCCCCCGGTCGACGACGCGTCTCCGACACCGACCCCGACGCCGGGCAAGACACCGTCGAAGACGCCCAGTAAGACCCCCAGCGCGACACCGACACCGACGCGTTCGACGACAGCGCCGAGCCGGAACGCCACCCGGACCCCCAGGCCGACACCGACACCGACACCGACCAGCCACACCACGACGCCGACCAAGCCGACGACGAAGCCACCGGCGCCGAGTGGTTCCAAGGAGGCCCAGGTCCTGCAGCTCACGAACAACGAGCGGGCGAAGGCCGGTTGCGGACCGCTGCGGACGAACAGCGCGCTCACCAAGGCTGCCGATCTGCACGCGACCGACATGGTCGTGCACCACTTCTTCGACCACAACAGCCAGGACGGCCGCAGCCCGTTCGACCGGATGAAGACGGCCGGCTTCAAGGGCGGCTCGATGGCCGAGAACATCGCCGTCGGCTACAGCTCCGCGGCGGCCGTGCTGGACGGCTGGATGCACAGCGAGGGACACCGTCGCAACATCCTGAACTGCTCGTACACGATGATCGGGATCGGCTACGACAGCGGCCAGGTCAAGCCCGAGTGGGGCAACGGAAGCTGGGTCCAGGACTTCGGCGGCTGAGGCCTTGCCGACCGCAACCTTCGATGAAGGTTAAGACCGTTCACAGAGCTGTAACGGTGACCTCGCGGATCAGTTAGAGTCACTGTTCGGCAACCAGGGGGGCCTGGCAACGAACGCGCGGGGAACGACGGACTTTCCGGTACGACAAAACAAGAGGACCCGCCCACCCATGACGGAATCGCCAGCCCCTGGGCGACACCGCGGCAGACGAGCTGCGCCGAAGAAACGAAGAGGCCTGATCGGCCCGATCGTCAGTGCGCTGTCGGTGTTGCTGGCCATCGGACCGGTCGTCTGGCTGGTCACCTCGCACGACGGCTCGGCCGTTGCCGACGACGCCAAGGTCCTGAACATCTCCCAGGACGACTCCGGCCCGGCCGCGGTCGACGACACCAGCACCGCCGACGGCAAGAAGCCCGGCAAGCAGGTCACCGTCACCGCCAAATTGCCGAACGGTGTCACCACGACGATCACTCCGACCGGTACGCCGCAGCTCGGGTCGGCCGAGTCCACCGCGAGCAACACGCCGTCGGGACCGTCGACCGCCTCGACACCGGGTGATGTCACCACGGTGACCGTTACGCCGAAGGCGCCGCGGACCATCGACGGCGGCAAGCCGACCCCCAAGCCGACCAGGACTCCGACGAAGACGGTCACCACGACTCCGGACGACCCGCCGCCCCCGCCCTCGGGTGGTGGCGGCACCAGCTCCCAGGAGCGCGAGGTGCTCGATCTGACCAACGCGGCCCGGCGGGACGAGGGCTGCGGACCGCTGGCGCTGGACGACAGCCTGGTCGAGGCAGCCGGCAGCCACGCGTCGGACATGGTCCGCAGGCACTACATGGACCACACGAACCCTGACGGCCAGGACCCGGGCGACCGGATGGCCGCGGCCGGCTGGCACGGCTCGAGCTGGGGCGAGAACATCGCCGCCGGCTACAGCACCGCCCAGAAGGTGTTCAACGCCTGGATGAACAGCGACGGGCACCGGGCGAACATCCTGAACTGCAAGTTCAACAAGATCGGCATCGGGTACGACCCAGGCCAGGTCAAGTCCGATTGGGGCCCAGGCAGCTGGGTCCAGGACTTCGGCCGCAACTGACCTCTTCGCCTCGGGGGCGGCGACCGTGAAGGGACTAGCAAGCAATGTCAGAACCCGGCGCCACACGAGCCCGGCGCGGCCGCAGAGCCGCTGAATCGCCCTCGCGGGTGAAGCGGACGATGGTCGCGATCGGCACGGTCATGTTGGTGATCACCCCGATCTCCTGGATCCTGCTGCACGAACCGCAGTCGGACCAGGCGGACGCCTCGATCCCTTACATCACCAGGGACGACGACACCTACATCACCGCGTCCAACGAGCCGGTCGTCGCGACCACCGGCCCACGGTCGACGACCAAGCCGACTCCGGGCGCGACGCCGACGAAGCCGACCCGTACGCCGTCCGCCACGCCCACCCCGGGCGACGACCCGACGCGGACGCCCTCGGTCCACCCGACGACCGTGCCGACGGACGGCCCCGGCGACGAGACGTCCACCCCGACCGACGAGCCGACCCGGTCCGGTGAGTCCCACGGACCGAAGCCGACCGCTGTCCCCAGCAAGCCCCCGGCGACGCCCCCGTCGACGCAGCCGCCGGCCGACGACGGCAGCATGAACGGCGACGAGCAGCAGTTGTTCTCGCTGATCGACGACGCCCGGGTCCAGAACGGCTGCGCGCCGCTGCGACGCGACAGCAACCTGACCGGCGGAGCCCGAACTGAGGCGGGCGGCCGGGCCAAGAGCAACGACATGTCGTCGACCGGTGCGTCCAAGGCGTCCACTGGTAGCGAGGACATGTCCGCCCAGGCTGCCTTCGACCGACTGAAGAACGAGAGTTCGGGCACGCTGATGAACTGCGGGCTGCATGAACTCGGCGCCGGCCGAGGCACGACGACCTACAGGACCTGCGTGCTGATCTGCAGCAACCACACCAGAGTCGCTTGGGTAGCTGACTTCCAGTAGCGACAGAACTACGCAGAACAGCGGCTCGGCGACATCCGGCCGCTGTTCTGGTGTTTGGTGGGACGATGGAGCAAGTTGCTTGAGACGGCCGCCGGTTGGGGGTTAGCTTGAGCCTCCATCCACCTTGCGGGAGGCCGGATGTACGGCGAGCGCGACGATCTCGATTCGGCCCGGCCTGCGCTCTACGGCATTCCGCCGGATGCCCTGGCGGACGAGCGTCCCGACCGTCGCCCGGAGGATGCCCGCCGGATCGGTCTCAGTCGCCATACCGAGGAAGGCGCGGTCGTCCACTTCGCCTCGTCGCTGGACGGCGCCAAACCCGGCCACAAGATGATGGCCTGGATCCTCCTCATCACCTTCGCGGCCCCGGCGCTCTACACCCTTCTACTCCTGCTCTGACCGACGGCCACCCGGAGTACGCAGTACAGGTCCGAACTCCTGGCGGTGGCGTTGCGGCGTGGTGCCGAGGACCAGGTGGAAGTGGTGCCGGAGCGCGGCGCCGGTCCCGAATCCGCTCTGGGTTGCGACTCGCTCGACCGGGTGATCGGTGGTCTCCAGCAGCAGCCGGGCCCGATCCAGCCGCTGCCGGAGCAACCAGGCCCTGCCCGCTGATCCCCGTCCTGGCCCGGAACTGTCGCGTGAACGTACGCCGGGACAGGGCGACCGCCGCCGCCCATTCGTCCAGGGAAACGGGGTGGTCGAGGCGGGACCGGGCCCACACCATCGCGCGCTCGATCACGTCGTCGGTGGGATCGGGCGGCACCGGGACAGGGATGTACTGCGCCTGCGATCCACTCCGATGCGGCGCCACGACGATCGACCTGGCCAGCCGTTCCGCTAGCTCGACACCGTGGTGGGTGCGGACCAGATGCAAGCAGCAGTCGAGCGAGGCCGCAGTACCGGCTGAGGTCACCAGGTCGCCGAGGTCCGACCAGAGCACATCGGCACGGACGTCGACCTTCGGGTACTGCGCGGCCAGGCGCTCCGCCCAGCGCCAGTGCGTCACCACCTCCCGCCCGTCCGCGATCCCGCTCGCCGCGACGAGGAATGCGCCGATGCACAGCCCGACCACGGTCGCGCCTCGCGCATGCGCGGCCCGGATCGCCTCGATCAGCAGGCCGGACGGCTCGGCCTCCGGGTCCCAGCTCGGCAGGATCACCACGTCCGCCTGCTCCATCACCGCGAGATCGTGCTCGACGTGCAGGCCGAAACCCGCATTGGTGCCGAGGCGCCCAGGCTTCTCGGCACACACCTGTACGTCGTACTGCCGCTCGCCGCCTAGCCTGTCGCCGAGCACCAGGCAGGGCACGGAGAGGTGGAACGGGCTCATCCCGTCGTACGCGAGCAGGGCCACTTTGCGCATGGCCCGATCTTAATGAAGTGTGTCCCACGGGCCAATGGTCTGTTCTGCCGCCGCGCTGAAGGATGGGGGCATGAAGATCACTCACGTCGGCGGACCGACCGCGCTGCTCACGCTCGGCGGCCTTTCGTTCCTGACCGATCCCGCGTTCGACCAGCCCCGCGACTATCAGCTGCCGGGGCGCGTGATGACGAAGCTGACCGGCCCCGCGGTGTCGATCGAGGACCTTGGCCCGATCGATGCCGTCCTGCTTTCGCACGACCAGCACAAGGACAACCTCGACGACTCCGGTCGTGAGCTCCTGCCGACCGTTCCGCTGGTGTTGTCGACTCCGGACGCTGCTGAACGGATCGCAGGTGTTCACGGACTGGAGAACTGGGAGTCCGTCGCGCTGCCTCGCCCGGACGGCGGCACTGTCACTGTGACCGGTCTCCCGGCTCGCCACGGTCCGGAGGGCTGCGAATCGGTGACCGGAATCGTCACCGGCTTCCTTCTCTCCGGCGAAGATCTGCCCACTGTCTATGTCTCCGGCGACAACGCTTCGGTAGAGCTCGTCGAGGAGCTGGTGGCACGCCTCAAGGCAGGCACGATCCCCGGTGTCACAGCTCGCAAGGTCGACGTAGCCCTGCTCTTCGCGGGTGCCGCCCGAACCCCGCTCCTCGACGGCGCTCCCCTGACCCTCACCTCAGAAGCCGCTGTCGAAGCCGCCCGGCTCCTGTCCCCCGCCGTCATCGTCCCGGTCCACACCGAAGGCTGGGCCCACTTCAGCGAGGGCCCCGACCACCTGGCCAAGACGTTCACCGCAGCCGGCCTCACCGGCCAACTCCATGTCCCGGTAGCAGGGGCCGCCCTGTCGATCTAGCCCATCGATTCTCCCTGTCAGGGAATGGTGTGGGTGGTCCAGAACTCGCCCAGGTCGATGGCGGTGGAGGTTTGGGCGGCGGACTTGAAGGAGGTCCGGGTGGCGACGGAGTACCAGTTGGCTTTGGCGTAGGAGCGCAGTAGGGCGGCCATGGTGGCGGGGCCGATGAGGCGCTCCAGATCGTGGAGCATGCAGGCGCCGTTGATTTAGAGGCCCCGAACCGGCGACTGAAGTCGTCGACCGCGGCGACGGCGTCGGTCCGCGCGCCGGCGACGGCGCCAGGCGTCACCACCGAGGTCCACCAGGTGCGCACCTTCACGCCGCCCGGTGAGGTGACCTCCGACTGCTGGAACGGTCCGGCGGCCCAGGCGAAGTCGCGGACCTGCTTGGCGGTGATCAGACCGGCCGACAAGGTCCCGGTCGCGGGGACCTTCACCGTCGCAGGGTGATTCAGCCGTACGGCGAAGTCGGCAGCAAGTGCGTGGTAGCTCTCGCCGATGCCGACGTCCGGTTCGAGATGCCAGCCGGCGGCGTCGTGGATCGCGAGTACCGGCAGGGCGTTGCCGAAGTAGCTGTAGGCGCCCGAGCGGCCGAACTTCTCGGCCCGGTTCGGCGCGGTGACGGTGAGGTCGAAGGCGATGGACGCCTGTTCACCTTGCGCCAAAGGATTCGTGAGCGCTACTCGCAACGCGGTGCACGAGACCGTCGGCGTACCGGGTGTGCCACCGGAGAAGCGGCTGACCTTCACGGGTGATGAGAGGCATCCATCCCAGGCATTGCCCCAGAGCCTCAGATAGATTTCAGCCAGCGGGGCATCCGACGTGTTCGTGAACGTCACGCGCTCATGCCTGGTCCAGGTCGCACCACTCGCGTCGGTGCTGAGTCGCACGTCGTACTGCGGACTGCCGGGCCCACGCCCCTCGTTGCCTACAGCAACGGCGGACGACAAAGGGGCCGAGAGCAAGGAAAGCACGAGCAGCAGAACGATCCGGCGCACGGCGACTCCACGAGCTCGGTGGACCTTCAGCCCGGGACGGGCTGTCGCAGACTACCGAGCCGACGGCGCTGGATCGTCGCCTTCCGGCAACCAATCGTGTACCAAGATCTCATCGCCGACGTGGATCGTGCCGGCCGCGAGCACCGACGCCTTCATCCCGAAACTCACGCCGCCGCCGTAGTCGGGCTGCCGCCGGTACGTCGCGAGCGTGCGCGTCGGCTCCGGGCCCGTCTTCCGGCCGGTCGCCTGGTCGACGGTCGGGACGGCGCAGCGGATCGAGCGGGCCGCGTAGCCGAACTCCAGTTCGCCGGCCGAGGCACGCAGTACGCGGTCCTCGGTGTGCGGCTCGTCCCAGCCGGCGATGACGATGTTCGGGCGGAAGCGGTTCATCGGGATGGCGTCGCCGCCGCGGTCGACGATCCTTTCGTTCAGGCCGTCCAGGGACGACAGCGAGGTGATCATCAGCGCGTGGGCGTCGCCGAAACCGGTCTGGCCCTTGTGCACGCCCCATCCGGGCCGGTCGTGCTCGGGCGTCACCCGGACCAGGGCCGCGGGTCGGCCGAGCCGCTCGGAGAACCATTTGTCCGCGGCCGGATCCTGCGCCACTCCGGTGCCGAACCAGTGGTTGAAGAGACTCACGTCGCGCCGCTTCCCGTCGTACCGGATCGGTACTTCGAGGGTGTCGGCGCCGTCGGCGGAGAACTGCAGCGAGTCGGCCAGGACGGCGACCCGGAGCGGGGCCATCGCCGGGTCGGTCCGCTGGCTCAGGAAGGTGCCGTCGGGATTGACCAGCATGAAGTTGCGGTCGTGCAGGAGCCCGGCCGGCGTCACCACGGCCTGCTCGACCGAGATCCCGGCCAGGCCTTTCACGGGGTAGTAGCGCAGCTCGGAGACCTTGGCTGTGGACACTGCGCAAAATTACCCCGGCACGGGCGCAGGCTTGATTCGCGGGCCCAGAAGCTCACAGAGCTTTGTCAGTTTCCCCGGACGGTTTAGCGACCGAAGGTCCCCGCGGGCGCGGCCGGCGAGGCGAACCCGTCGGCATCGGTGAGCGGCTCAGCTTTACCGGCAAGCTCCGCCAGCGGCAGCACCTCGTACGGCGGTTGCGCCCGCCGCCCGGCGTCGGCCAACTCCGGTACCGGCTGCGCCGACCCCACCAGCACCACATTCCCGAACGACTTCCCCCGCAACACCTTCCGCTCGGCGAGCACCACCCCATGCCCCACCCGACCACTCGCGCCGGCGGGCCCGGCTGGTGCGAGATGGGTGTGGAGCGTTGCGGCTACGCGGCGGACGAAGGTGAGGCCGGCGGAGCCGTCGATCAGGTTGAGGACGAGGAGGCCGGTGGGGCGGAGTACGCGGGAACACTCGGCGACGAACTCGGCGGTGACGAGGTTCGCAGGCACCGCCTCGCGGACGAACGCGTCGACGATGACGACGTCGACCGAATCCGGGTAGACCTCGGCGATCCCCGCCCGACCGGTGACCGGGCGGACCTTGATCCCGGCCCGCTTCGGCAACGGCAGCGTCTCCCGGACGAACTCGGTCAGGTCCTCGTCCGGTTCGAGCACGATCTGCCGCGACCTCGGCCGGGTGGCAGCGACGTACCGCGCCAGCGTGAGCCCCGCGCCACCGACGTGCAGCACCGAGATCGGCTGCCTGCGCTCGGCGACGGCGTCGAGCACGTCGCCGATCCGCCGGACGTACTCGAACGAGAGATGCGTCGGATCGGCCAGGTCGACCTGCGACTGCAGCGATCCGTCGACCCGCAGTACGAATGTCCCGTCGGCATCGGCCTCGACCGTCGCGACCCCACTACCGACCTTGCGTTCCATGGCACGAGTTTCGCAGTAGGACGGAACACGGAGCGTGGCCGGGTGGTGCGGATCACTGGACCCACCGTCGCCTACGGGCGGGCGACTTGCTAGCGTCCGAAGGCAAGTCCGTCGAAAACCCTCTGAGGAGCGATGTCGTGAGCACTACACCCGTGAAGGTCGCCGTCACCGGCGCCGCCGGCCAGATCGGCTACAGCCTGCTGTTCCGCATCGCCAGCGGTGCCCTGCTCGGGCCGGACACCCCGGTTCAGCTCCGGTTGCTGGAGATCACGCCGGCACTGAAGGCACTCGAGGGTGTCGTGATGGAGCTCGAGGACTCGGCGTTCCCGACGCTGGCCGGGATCGAGATCGGCGACGACGCCAACACGATCTTCGACGGCGCCAACGTGGCCCTGCTGGTCGGCGCCCGCCCCCGCACCAAGGGGATGGAGCGCGGTGACCTGCTCGAGGCGAACGGCGCGATCTTCACCGTTCAGGGCAAGGCGCTGAACGACCACGCCGCCGACGACATCCGGATCACCGTGACCGGCAACCCGGCCAACACCAACGCGCTGATCGCGAAGAGCAACGCGCCGGACATCCCGGCCGAGCGCTTCTCCGCGCTGACCCGGCTCGACCACAACCGCGCGCTGGCCCAGCTCGCGCGCAAGACCGGCACCCACGTCACCGAGCTGAAGAAGCTGACGATCTGGGGCAACCACAGCGCCACGCAGTACCCGGACATCTTCCACGCGGAGGTGGCCGGCAAGAACGCCGCCGAGGTCGTGAACGACCAGGCGTGGATCGAGAACGACTTCCTGCCGACCGTGCAGAAGCGTGGCGCGGCGATCATCGAGGCCCGCGGCGCTTCCTCCGCGGCATCGGCCGCGGCTGCCACGATCGACCACACCCGCGACTGGCTGCGCGGCTCGGCCGACGGCGACTGGTTGTCGATGGCGGTCGTCTCCGACGGCTCGTACGGCGTACCCGAGGGCATCATCTCGTCGTTCCCGGTGACCACCAAGGACGGCAACTGGGAGATCGTCCAGGGCCTGGAGATCAACGAGTTCTCCCGCGGCAAGATCGACGCCAGCACCAAGGAGCTCGGCGAGGAGCGCGACGCGGTCAAGGCACTGAACCTGCTCGGCTGATCACGAACACCGAAGAACGCCCGGCCTGGATCCCTTGGGTTCCAGCAGGCCGGGCGTTTCGCTTGTCACCATCTTCGGCGACAGGCGCGTTGTTCGTCCGCTGGCGGGCTTTATTCGCGCTATCCGGCGAAGAACCAGTCAGTCGATCCGGCTCCGGCTAGCTAGGGACGATCAAGCCCAGCAGCAGGATGGCGGCGCCGACGCCGAGGAGGAGGGCGGTGTCGAACATGCGGCTGCGGACGTGGAGCAGGCCGGCCGCGTCGTCGCCGAGGGCGGCGCGGAGTAGGCCGGCGAGGAGGACGCCGCCGGCGAAGAGCAGGATGCCGTTGCGCCAGTCGTAGAAGGTGAGGATCACCAGGCCGGCCGCGGAGACGAGTCCCGACAAGGCCAACGGCCATTCACCGCGGCGCTGCGCCTCGCCTGCCATCAGCCGGCGACGGCCGCTTCGGCCGCTTCCACCACGTTGGTGAGCAGCATCGCGCGGGTCATCGGGCCGATCCCGCCGGGCATCGGCGCGATCCAGCTTGCCGCCTCGCGGGCGGCTGGGTCGATGTCGCCGACGATCTTGCCTTCCGCGCTCCGGCTGGTGCCGACGTCGAGGAGTACGGCGCCGGGCTTGATCATGTCTGCCGTGATCAGGCCGGCCGAACCGGCCCGCGGCGATCACGATGTCACCGGTGCGGACGACCGAAGCCAGGTCCTCGGTACCGGTGTGGCACTGGGTGACGGTCGCGTTCTCCGACTTCCGGGTGAACAGCAGGCCCATCGGCCGACCCGCGGTGACGCCGCGCCCGATGACGACCACGTGCGCGCCGGCAATCGGTACGTCGTACCGGCGGAGGAGCTCCACGCAGCCCTTCGGCGTACAGGGCAGCGGTCCGTCCTGGCCGAGGACCAGCTTGCCGAGGCTCACCGGATGCAGACCGTCCGCGTCCTTCAGCGGGTCGATCAGGCCGAGGATCTCGTTGGTGTCGACGTGCTTCGGCAACGGCAGCTGGACGATGAAGCCGGTGCAGTCCGGGTTCTCGTTCAGCTCGATCACCTTGGCCGCGATCTCGTCCTGGGTCGCCGTGTCCGGCAGCTCGACCTGGATCGAGGAGATCCCGACCGCCGCACAGTCGCGGTGCTTGCCCGCGACGTACGCCCGGCTGCCCGGGTCGTCGCCGACCAGGATCGTGCCGAGCCCGGGCACCACGCCCTGCTCGGCCAGTTTCGCCACCCGCACCCCCAGCTCGCTCTTGATCGCCGCCGCGGTCGCCTTGCCATCCAGAATCTCCGCCGTCACGCCCCGATCCTCCCACGCCCGTCAGACCGACCCAGCAGCCTCCCCTCCTCACCAGACCCACCCCACCAGCCCCGCCCGCCAGACTCCCCTCCTCACCAGACCCACCCCACCAGCCCCGCCCGCCAGACTCCCCTCCTCACCAGACCCACCCCACCAGCCCCGCCCGCCAGACTCCCCTCCTCACCAGACCCACCCCACCAGCCCCGCCCGCCAGACTCCCCTCCTCACCGGATCTGCGCCTGTCAGATCGGCTCGGCAGGTCTGCCTTGCCGGGGCGGCCCAGCGCCCTCCCAACCGGGTGAGTTGGGACACTTTCCTGACCGATCGGTTGAATCCTGGCCGATCGGTCAGGATAGTGGGGTTCATGGCGACCACCACTCCAGCGCGGGAACGGACCCGGCGAGAGATCGAGCAGCAGGCGATGACGCTGTTCGTCAGCCGGGGGTACGACGCGACCTCGCTGCAGGACATCGCGACCGCGGCTGGGTGCTCGAAGGCGACGGTGCTCTACCACTTCAACGGCAAGCCGGCGGTGCTCGCCGCAGTACTCGAGCCCTCCCGGATCGCGCTGAACAAGCTGGTCACCGAGGCCGCCGGGCTGCCCGCAGCCGAGGCGCAGGAGTTCACCCTGACCCGGTTCATCGATCTGGCGGTGGAGTTCCGTGGGCTGATCAATGTCCTGCAGGACCTGCTGCCGACGATCGAGCAGTACCCGGAGTTCACCGAACTGATCACGGACGGGATCCGGATGACCGAACTGCTGGCCGGCGGCACCGACGACCAGCTCGAGGCCGACCTGGCGAAGTTCGCCATCAACGGACTGCTCGGCGAGTGCCGGCATCCCGGCGAACGCACCGATGCCGAATTGCACACCCTCTGCGACACAGCCCTGCGCCGCATCCTCCGACTGACCCCCTGACCTTCCCGCCGTCTTCAGCGACGGCGGGCCGATCCGGACCGACAACCGCCTTACCAGCGAACGGACGCATTTGCGATGGCCAACCTCCTGTACCGGCTCGGCCGGTTCTCCTACCAACGGCGCCGGATCGTCACCGCGATCTGGGTGTTCGTGCTCGTCGTGCTCGGTGTCGGTGCGCTGACACTCGGCGGGAAGACGGCGAACACCTTCTCGATCCCCGGCACCGAGTCGCAGCGCGCACTGGACGCCCTGAAGACGGAGCTGCCTGCCGCTAGCGGAGCTTCCGCCACCATCGTGGTGAAGGCACCGGCCGGGCAGACGCTGACTACGCCCGCCGTGAAGGCCGCCGTCGGTGCGACCGTCGCCAAGGCCAACCAGCTTCCCGAGATCGTCGGCGCGGTGGATCCCTTTACCAGCAAGGCGATCAGCCCGGACGGCACGACGGGTCTGATCAGCGTCCAGTTCAGCAAGCCCGCGGACGAACTGGCGAAGACCACGACCACGGCGTACGACGAACTGAGCGGCTTGAGCTCCGGCGACCTGCAGGTGGTCCCGGGCGGCCAGATCGTCGGCGGCGCGCCCCCACTCGGCGCCACCGAGGTGATCGGTGTAGTGATCGCGGCCGTAGTACTGGTCGTCACCTTCGGATCCCTGGTCGCTGCCGGGATGACGTTGCTGACCGCGCTCGTCAGCGTGCTCGCCGGTATGGCTGGGTTGTTCCTGGTCACGTCCGTGGTGGATGTGTCGTCGACGGCGCCGATCCTGGCGTTGATGCTCGGACTTGCTGTCGGGATCGACTACGCCTTGTTCATCAGCTCACGGCATCGGTCGCAGCTTGCGGAGGGAATGGACGAGGAGGAGTCGGTCGCGCGAGCTGTCGCGACCGCCGGCTCAGCCGTGTTGTTCGCGGGCGCGACTGTGGTCATTGCCCTTGCCGGCTTGAGCTTGGTGGGAGTGCCGTTCCTCACCGCGATGGGATTGGCCGCGGCGGCGACGGTGCTTACCGCAGTACTGGTTGCGCTGACCTTGGTGCCGGCGTTGCTCGGGTTTGTCGGGCAGCGGGTGTTGCCGCGGAAGGTGCGGAAGACCGGCGTGACCACGAAGGCTCCTGGCTTCGGATTCCGGTGGGCTCGGCTGGTGACGCGCTTCCGGGTGCCGATCGTTGCCGTAGGCATCATTGGACTCGGCGTACTGGCGATTCCCACGCAGGACATGCGGCTGGCGCTCCCGGATGGCGCTTCGGCTGCGGCCGGGACCAATCAGCGGGTGGCTTATGACCTTGCGGCGGGTGCGTTCGGGCCGGGATCCAACGGGCCGCTGGTGGTTGTGGTGAAAACCGACAACGCGGCGACCACCGGCGCACTGGTGGAGCAGGTGCTCGGGAAGACGAAGGGACTCAAGGATGTCGTCGCGGTTCAGCCCGGGCCGGCGAATGCCAACGGGACGACACGGCTGGTGACCGTGATCCCGGCCGGCGGGCCTGCCAGTGAGCAGACTGCAGACCTGGTGAAGAACCTGCGGTCCGCAGTACATCCGCTGGCCGGCGGGGACGACTCGATCTCCGTGACGGGCAATACGGCCGTGGGTGTGGACGTGTCCAACAAGCTGACCAAAGCGTTGCCGCTTTATCTGCTGGTGGTGATCGGGCTGTCGTTCCTGCTGCTGATGCTCGCATTCCGGTCGGTCCTGGTGCCGTTGAAGGCGACCCTCGGATTCTTGCTGACGATCGGCGCGACCTTCGGGATCACTGTCGCGGTGTTCCAGAAGGGCTGGGGCGCATCGCTGCTCGGCGTCGACAGCCCCGGGCCGCTGGTCAGCTTCCTGCCGATCATCATGATGGGCATCCTGTTCGGGCTGGCGATGGACTACGAGGTGTTCATCGTGTCCCGCGTCCGGGAGGAGTTCGTGCACGGCCGGCCCGCGACCGAGGCGACCATCGAGGGTGTCGGGCACGGGGCGCGCGTGGTGACGGCGGCGGCGCTGATCATGGCCGCGGTGTTCGCCGGGTTCATGTTCGCCGAGGACCCGATCATCAAGACCATCGGCTTCGGCCTCACCATCGGCGTACTGATCGACGCCTTCGTGGTCCGGATGACCCTGGTCCCCGCGGTACTGACCCTGCTCGGCAACCGCGCCTGGTTCTTCCCCAAGTGGCTCGACCGCATCACCCCCAAGGTCGACATCGAAGGCGAAACCCTCCGAGTCCCCACCACCCCGGAAAAGGACCTCGTCACCGTCGACTGACAACCACCTCCGTCACGTAGGGTCCGGCAGAGCGATTCTGCCGGGCCCGTACGCGATGAGCGGAGGCTCGAACATCACGATCAGCCGAACCATTCACGCCTTAATCCGGCAAGCCATTCGGCGACCTCCTCGGCGTTGCCGAAGCGACGAGACATCAGGTACCGCGCCTGCTCGGGGGACACCGATTGGTCAGCGATCGCGGCGTCCAGCTCTGGCTTGAGCCAGGGCGCGAAGTATGCGCCGGCCTCCCCCTGCATGATGCGACGGGTTTCAGCCATGTCCTCGTCTGCCCCGCAGTACGAGGTCAGGAAGTCCTGCAATCCTTCGCTGATCATCCTCCAACTCCTGTCATCGGATCGGGATAGCATGTGTGCAGCCTCCAGCCGCCGCCTGGCCTGGCCTGCCAGATCGCCACTACCTCGGTCTGTGTGGTGAATCGGGTCGGCCGCACCCCTGCAGTGTCCGGTGCGTGACCGGCGACCTTCTGACGCCACTCTCCATCGAACGCGTCTTGGATCGGAGCCCGGACCTTGAGACGGACGGCCTCCGGAGGGGCTCCACGCCGCAACTCGGCCTCCTTGGCCGCTCGCTGCAGCCGGTATGCCTCGGTCCGCTCGACCCCGTCGACAGCTCGTGCCAGCGACACGTCATCGATCCAGCGGGTGGAATCCGAGCGCCGATGGTCGCCCCGGCCGTCCGCGGACCTCAGTGATTCCTGAGCGCGCCGCGCGGTGTCTGCCGGACCGACATCGACGTGCCGGCTGAAGGCGTGCCCACCGTACTTGCGCTCGTCCGCACGAAGGGCTTTTGCCCTGTCTCGGTCCCGTTGATCTCGTTCACGCCGCTCTCGTGCGTTCTCCCGCCCTCGATCGCCGCCGGTCCTTGGATCGTCTCGTGGCATCGCTGGTCACTCCAACTCTACGAGGAAGGGCGAGTCGAGCAACGGCTTGACGTGAACCGTGGCTGGTCGGCGCCCGACCGGAATGGTCATCAACTCACGCTGTCCGAGGACCGGTACTGTGACCGTCGTCGTGGAGGTCGTCGTCTGGTAGCCGTAGCCGGTCGGCGCCTGACCGACCGAGGTCGACGGCACCACGTGCTGACCGAGTCGTTCCGACAGGAACTTCGCCGATTCCTGTGACACTCCGGAGAAGCTCACATAGGTGCCGCAGTTGCCTAGCGCAACGGAGCGGTCGTTCGGGTCGGCGAACTGCGCAACGTCCTGCAACGCCAAGACCACGGCCATCCCCGCGGAGCGAGCGACGCTGAGCAGGTTGCGGTAGTCGATGCGGTCTGCCAACTGTGCCGCCTCGTCAAGGACGAGCAACACTCGAGGCCCGTGGAAGCCGGTGAAGCGGTCGTAGACCCGGAAGAGGAGGTCGTTCACGAACAGGCTCGACAGGGTCTGAGCCATTTGCCCGTCGGCCAGCGGCGCGACGACGGAGACTATCTGCTGCTCACGCAGTACGTCCGCCGTGGCGAAGTTGGAATTCGTCGTGACGTCCTGAACTGTCTGTCGCGCCAGGGCGTCGAGACGGACCAGCACACCTGTCACCCGCTTCGAGTAATCGTCCTGCGAAAGCAACGTCAGGTCCTGCAAGCGCGCGCCCGCTGGACTCTGCGGGTACTTGCGGAGCGCCCGATCCAGCGCAGCCTGGTCCCTCAGCAGGCTCATCAGGCTTTGGGCGGTCACCGTTTGTTTGCGCGACGAGGCCATCACCAACTCCAGCAGGCCACGCATGATCTGACTGTCAAGCAAGAAGAAGTACGGGTCGCCGTGCTGCGGCGGATGGCGACCGATGATGGACTGCACGGCATTGTCCACCGCCCGGTCGGAGTCGATCGTCTCCAGCCAGTTCCAGCGGAGCGAACGCTGCGGGCGGGTGTAGTCCAGACTCCTCGCCCGGACCCCGAGCGAAGCGCCCTGCCGGGCCACCTCGGTGCGGACCAGATCCAGCAGATCCCCCTTGACGTCGATCGTGACCACGCTGTACCCCAACCTTGCGGCGGCGACGATCCACGGAACGACGACCGATCGGGTCTTGCCCGCACCCGGAGGTCCGATTACACAGGCGTTGAGCCGCATCTGTTCCTCGGGAATCGCCACCGATCCACGGATCCGTAGGTCGGCGGACACGAACCGGCCGATCGGAAATCCCTGCCCGAGTAGCTGCGGCGGCGGGCGGCGTCCCTGGTGGAGCCCTCGGTAGTCGAGCTGACCGACAGCAGGCATCGCGTGGCGCCGGCGTAGCGACGAGCTCATCAGCCCGGTCGACAGGGACCGGCCCAGCGACATCGAGACACGGAAGATCATCCGGACGACGGCGGCGTAGAGCGAGAAGACTGCCTGCATCACTGGGCTCCTTGGCTGTTGACTCCAGGGCCGCGGCTAGAGCAGGTCACGGTCAGGGACCTCGTAGCCGAGCTTGATAAACCCCGCGCCACCACCGTGGGTCATGCCAGGCTTGGGTGAGCCATGGCCTGGGACACCTTTCTGCCCGAACCAGCTACTGGTGCGCGGGGAACCTGCCGCCGTGGCGGTAGGCGAGCCGACGCCGTTCGTCGAACCCGCACCATTGACCGATGCGGCACCATTGGCCGCGCTGGACCGCCCGAAGGTACGGATCCGCCCCGCCACCTCGTCGCCCCAAGCCTTCAGTGCGGCGTTCATGACGTTCTGCATCTGTCGCGCGACCTGGACATTGCTGGCCTTGGCCACCTCCAACTCGTGCTCACGCATGTCCTGCTCGGCCAGTTGGACGTTGTCGGACTTACCCTGTTCGATGGCGCGTTGCTGGAGCCGCCGGATCTGGGCCTTGTCCGTCGCCTCTTCGTCGATCAGCCGGACGATCTGGTCATAGGCGCTGAGCGGTCCCGCGCTGCTGATGAGCTTCGCGATCACTGGCAGCAACTCGATCATGATGAACAGCAGCGCGACTGCGTAGTGCGCGTACCGCATCGTCGAGTTCTCTTGCCCGAGCGTATGCAGACCTCGCAACTGTGCCAGCAATCCGGTCTCCCTGGCACCGCTCTCGATCAGCTCTTTGGTTCGCAGAGCAAGTGCCGCCTCGGCGACCTTCAGATCGGCCCGTTTGCCGGGCAGTGCGCTGTTGGCGCTCGCAATGATCGCGTCGATCGCCTTTCGATCGGTGGTAGTGGCGTTCGTCTCCGCGACAGTTAGGGACCTCTGCGCTGCGGCCAGGTCGGCGTTGAGCCGTGCCAATAGATCGTTCTGGGCTTTGTTGTCCGCAGCGATCTGCTGATACGGACCGTTGCGTCCAGGCTTGGGGCTGCACTTGCTGGGATCCTTGAGAGTCGCCCGGTTCCCGCCGTAGAGCTCACAGATGAACAGTTTGGCCGCCTCGCCGGCGATGACCTGCTGAGTGTCCCGGCGCTGAGTGAGGTCGGCGACCCGAGACCGGGCTCGCGCCACAGCGGCCGTCGGCTGCACGGGAACCTCGCCGCGCGCTTGCTTCTCCAGAGCCGCGATCTCGGCCGTCAGCGCCACGACGGTCTTCTGCTCGGTCGTGCCCGCCAGCGTGGCCTTGTTCGTCCCGGACGTGGCGGTGATCTGCCGCTGGACGCTGGCCGAGATGTCGTCGCTGAAGATCCGCAACACCAGCGGCTGGGACACGACGACGCCGATCACCGCGGCGATCACCAGTCGCGGGACCGCCATCCAGAGCTTGGCCCAAAGCGTGGACGCTGATGCCATCTGCATGGTCAAGAAGCGGTCGAGCCCCAGCACGACCGCGGCCCAGAACAGCGCAATCGGGACGGCCGCCAGCTTAGGCACCTTCACCCCCGAGGACAGGGCGAACCACATCGACAGTCCCGCGAGTGACGCGGTACTGAGGAAGACCAGCCCCATCCCCACGAAGCGCTGCTGGGCCAGCGGAACCTTCTTCAGGACCCCGAGATTGGCACCGCCCAGCACGGCCAGCCGATCCATCAAACTCATTGTTCGTCCCCCGTACTTCGATCGGCAGCCGGCTCGGCGCCGACGACCTGTTCACTGCTGTTCGGAATCTCTGGCCGACCTGCTGACGGCTCCACCATCCTTGGCTCGTCCTGCGCTGCGAAAAGGACCCGGACGAGCTCAGTGACGATCTCGGGATGGTCCCGCAGCAAGATCACTCCGCTATCGCGCAACTTCCCCAGCATGGTTTCGGCCCGCTGGTCCTGAACCAGCCAGATCACTCGGGCGCGTTGACACAGGCGGCCTACCGCCGCCACGCCGGTGGTGTCGAGCAACGGAGTCGTCGCAGCCAGCACCACGAACGCCAGTACGTCATCCGGTCGTGCACCGCCCAGGGTGTCCGAGTCTCTCTGAAGCGTGATCTCGGCGTCGGAGATGACTCGGGCGAGATCGATGTAGGAAGAGGCCGGTGACTTGAGCCCACGTCGATCGGCTTCTCCGGCGGGGCGCAGCGGCGACTGCGCGACAACCGAATCGCCACCGGCCAACACCCGGACCTTGTAACTGCTGGTCTGCTCCCGCCCCGCGCTGGCAATGGCTTCGTCGAGGCTGCGAGCGATTGAGCGACATCGATGCCACGCAGTCGGCGTCGTCGTACCGTCGGCCAGCAGGAGCAGATATGCACGCCGTGCTTCTGCCGGAAAAGGAGGTACCTGCTCGGCGGACTTGAGCTTGGACTTCCGACGCCACTGCGAGGGCCAGCGAAATCTGCGCCCGGACTCCACCTCCTGCTGGATCCCATCCTCAGACTGCTCGTACTCAAGTTGCTCGTCCTCAGTCGACTCGTCCTCAGGCGACTCGTCCTCAGGCGACTCGTCCTCAGGCAACTGGTCCTCAGGCTGCTCGTCCTCGATGCTCGCAGCTTCTTCGGACTCGACAGACCTTCCGTTCGTCAGCCGGCTCTTGCGCTGTGCGACAGCCGGCGCGGGGGCCAGAGCTTTCGACCAAGCCTTCAGCTGGGCGAGGGTTGCCCCTCGGCCGGGTTCGCGTGCCCCGTCCTCGAACAACTGCTGCGCAGCCGCCTGGACCTCGTCGACCACAGCCTGCTCGAATTCAGCGCGGCTAGGCTTCTCCCCGGACCGTAAGACCTCCCGAAGCCTGACCGAAACGCCCGATCTCTCGGCCTCGTCGACCACCTCGCCGACCGATCGGCTGTCGTCGGGCAGCTTGGCGACCACCAGGACGCCGCAGAAGTACAACTCGGCTCCGGGAGTCACGCCAGCGACGACGTCGGCCAGCAGCAGCCTGGTCTCCGTCAGCAATTCGTCGTCGGTCCGCGGGAGGACCACGCCGCACACCTCGGTATATCCGCCCAGGATGGGCTCGGCGTGCAGGCGCTGGGCCGCGGTGTCGCAGACCGCCCTCCCTTTCGCCCCGAGAGCCGAATCGACACAGATGATCAGTAGTCCACTCACGCCGTCGCCCTCGGCAGGCTCCGGAATCACCTCCTGGCCCAGGATCATCGGTCCGCTTCCTTCAGCGCGGAAGGCAGCTTCTCCCGAAGCGCACTCTCGAGCGCCTTTCCCAGCAGTTCCCGGAGCTCATCCGCGGACTCCGTGACCTGACGTCCGACCTGGGACGCGGAGCGAGCGACTGCTCGATGCGCCTGATCCAGGCCGTTACCAGCGGTCGATTGCAACTGCCCGATTCCCGATGCGGCCAGTACTTCGCGCAACGGCGCTTCGAGGTCGTGCCGGGGAAGAGCCGGTACGACCGGCCGAGGGAACTCGGATCGGGCGATCGGTTCCGACATCTCGGCCAGGTGCGCTCCGGCGGCTGCCATCGACGGTGTCGATACACCAGGGAGCGCGACCTTCACCTCCGGAAGGTCGAAGACCATGACCAGGCCCAGCTCGGCCCGGGCGGTGCCGTACCGGTTGCCGGCCTCGA
Source organism: Kribbella qitaiheensis (assembly GCF_014217565.1). Taxonomy (NCBI): domain Bacteria; kingdom Bacillati; phylum Actinomycetota; class Actinomycetes; order Propionibacteriales; family Kribbellaceae; genus Kribbella; species Kribbella qitaiheensis. Next base: position 5,521,527 of record NZ_CP043661.1, on the reverse strand, counting down.
CCACGACTTCGGTGGAATGCGGAGCCTTGAACACGTAGCCGTCCGGATAGGCGCCAGGATCGAGCCTGACCTCAGGCCGGCCGAGCGCCCGTACGACGATCTCTGTCGCGCTGCGGATCTTCCAGGCCAGCACCACGTCCTGACCGCTGAAGCAGACCGGGTTCACGACTCGCGCCACGTCGATCTCCGGCGGACTGGTCAGAACTGTGACGGTGTCCGCGAGATAGACGAACAGTTCCTTGGCTGTCGGCCGCTCACTTCGGTTCGGCGACAACGCCCGGCGTACCAGCTCGATCCCGTTCGGCGGCAGTATGCCGTCGAGTCGTTTGACGTTGCGAGCTGTCGAGACCATCCGCCCGGGGGTGAGACCACGCAATGTCGCGAGGGCGAGCTTGAAGACATCGGTCTGGCAGTCCTGCAGGGTCTGGACCGGTGGACTGCCCTCGAGCTCCGGCACCTCCCAGTAGGGTGTGGTTCCCTGCTGGCGGTTCGGATCGGTGAGCCGCGCCGAACCATCACAGTCGAGCAGCATGAGCCGCGGCGGGTCGAGCGCGAACGCCGCGTTCATGTAACTGAGATCGCCGTAGACCCAGCCATGCTTGTGCAGCCGGCCGATCGCGTAACAGAGTTGGGCCAGCAGGAGCAGCCGCTCGACATGATCGATGTCCTGCTCGACCTTGTTCGCACGTAGCTGGTCAGGCGTCGCGATCAGCCAGTTGAGATCGCGAACTTCGGTTGACGGTGGGTCCGGCAACGAGATGAAGAAGTCGTTCACCAGCAGCGGCATCAGGAAGCCGACGATCTGGCCCGGGCCGTCCTCAACCAGAGCCCGCGGCCAAGCTGCGTATCTGTCCAGATCGCCTTGGTCAGAGGCGGAAAGGCCGGCTCTGAACGTCACGGCAGTCTGCGCCGCATCGACGGCCTCGGAACCGGTAGTGGGCAGGAACTCCTTGTAGGCCAGCGGTGTCCGGCCGCCGTCCAACGTGAAGTGCAGGACTCGGAAGACCTTGCCGAACGTGCCCTGCGCGATAAGAGCGAGCTGACCGAGCTTGTTGCGGGAAACGATCATTCCGCGCCACCGATCTCGCTCAGCCAGATGCCGACGGCAGTGCGGTCGTCGGTGTGGCCGCGGCGGGCGAAGTCCACCTGTGCGGCGAAGGTGTACGGATCCGGCGCAGCTGCCCACCAGGTCCCCAGTTGCTCCCGCACCTCGCCGCTGCCGGCCAAGGGATTACCCACACCGTCGCTGACCAGAAACACTGCTCCGGTGGTGATCGAGAACTCGTCGGTCTGGACTGCGCCGTGTCCGGACGGGAGCGCCCGGACGGCCGAGGAGCTGTACAGGTCGTCGTCACGTCCGTCCACCACACGGGTGAGACAACTCCACTGGCCGAGGCTGTCGAGCAACCATCCGGTGGAATCTCCAGCCCACGCCATCGAGACGTTCCACCCCTGGTCGGCGGGTGTGATCCGTACAGCAACCGCCGTTGTAGCCAGCCCGGCCGACTCGTCGTCCGCCGCTGCTCGGACCGCTTTCAGTTCGTCCAGCAGACTCTGGTTGACGGAGCGAAACACTGTTGCCCAGTCCAGTCCACTACTGCCGAGCTCCGCAATCTGCTGTGCTGCGAGGTCGGCTGCTCGGAACGAGGCCGCATACTGGCCGACGCCGTCACAGACGACTGCTACAAGACCGCCTTGCGTGACCTCGCCGTAAGCCAGCGCGAAGGCATCCTGTCGTGGCTCTAGGTCCTCGCGGTGCGACACTCCGCGAACGGTCGCCGCGCGGAGGATCAGCCCCTCCAGCGACACCGCGCTGAGTTCTACGTCTGCGCGCCCTATCGGCACCGCCGGAGGTCCGTCGGCCAACTCCAGGACGGCCCGTCCCGGGTTACCGATGACGAATGATTCGACGCGGTGGGTCGCCCCGTCCACCGCCCCCATCAGATGTATTCTGACTCGCCGCTGACGATGCCGCTGCCCGGCTCAGGATCGGCGATACCATTGGCCGCCTTTCCGGTGCCGACCTGCTGACTGCTCACCATCACCGTGCGACGCACGAGATCCAGAATTCCCCGGACGGCGCTCTCGGGGTCGGTTCGGGTGGCCAGAAACCACTTTCCACGGTCGCGCGGATAGGCGAGTTTCTTCATCACTTCTTCTTGGGCCTGGCGAAAACCAAACGGCACGAATATCGGGTACGAGCGCATCCCAGTACCAGTCGCCGCGTCATAGGTCAAGGTATCCTTGAACACCTGGTTCCAGTCACCGTCGTTCGGCTCGCCATCGGTGAGGAAGAATACGCATGGCCGGAAGACCTTCAGGCCGTCCGCCTTGAGTTTGTCCCGGTCCGCCTCGATCGCCTGCCGCACCGCTCGGAAGGCCGGACCGTACTGCGTACCGGCCCTTCGCCTCGAGATGCGGCATCACCGTGTCGCTCAGTTGTCCTAGCGGCAGCAGGACTTCAGCCGTGTCCGAAAAGGTGATCACAGCCAGCCGGGCGACATCGTCGACCGCCGGCTTCCGGATGATCTCAGCACGCAGCCTGGTCAGAGACTCGTTCAACGCCTTCATCTCGTCCTTCATCGAGTACGAGACATCGCACACCATGTAGAACGGCATCACCGGCTGACCTTCATCTGCCGGAAAAGAGGATGCATTTACTTCGGATTCCATTTTATTTCCCCCCTTGCGAGGTGCCTGCGAAATACTCGCGACACACACGACCTATATCGCTGTGAACCGCGTTGCGTTACCGCTTTCGAACGACTTTTATTAATGGCGATTCAGGAGAGTGAACCCTAGACAAGCCAGGTCGACAGGACTATAGAGTCGGCATTTTTGCGCGGCTCTTGATATCACCGCGCGTTGCCTATCGGTCGCAACAAGCGATTTTCCATGCCAGCCTCACCCGGAGGTACTTTTCCAACGGAAAGCCGCGAATTGCGGTAATTCTTTTAACTCTCAGTAACCGCCGATGCACCGAAGTCGATGGGCTGGACGAGCTCTTGCCCGTTGGATCAGAGCGATGCGTCGCGAACCGCGACGTAGGGCTGGGGACCAGGGCGAGTGGGCCTGAGGCGCGGGAGCGGCATTGGCGACCAGTACGGGAATGACTGCGGGGTTGCCACGGTTGAGGCAGGTAGTTTATTGTTGAACTACCAAGAGCGAGGAGTTCGTCATGCCCGCCGTGACCGTTTCTGACATCACCGTGCTGCCGCGTGTCCACCAGCCGGATCGTGCCGTGGCCAAGGAGCGTGCGGTTCGGTCGGTGACCTCCGCGCCGAGCGGGTACGAGGGCGAGGGCTTCCCGGTACGCCGGGCGTTCGCGGGCGTCGACCTGAGCGACCTGGATCCGTTCATCCATATGGACCAGATGGGCGAGGTGGAGTACGCGCCGGGTGAGCCGAAGGGGACGCCGTGGCACCCGCACCGTGGATTCGAGACCGTCACGTACATGCTCGACGGGATCATGGAGCACCAGGACTCGCAGGGTGGCGGCGGCGTCATCTCCAACGGCGACACCCAGTGGATGACAGCCGGAAGTGGATTGCTGCATATCGAGACTCCGCCGGAGCACCTGGTGCTGAGCGGCGGTCTGTTCCACGGCATCCAGCTCTGGGTGAACCTGCCGAAGGCGCAGAAGTGGGCGGCCCCGCGCTACCAGGACATCCGCGGTGGCGACTCGGCGCTGCTCTCCACGCCCGACGGCGGCGCGCTGATCCGGGTGATCGCAGGCTCGGTCGACGGGCATGACGGTCCCGGGTCGACCCACACGCCGATCACGTTGGTGCACGCCACGGTCAGCCCCGGCGCCGAGCTGGTACTGCCCTGGCAGCCGGACTACAACGCGCTCGTCTACGTACTGGCCGGGCAGGGCACGGTCGGCGCCGAGCACCGCCCGATCCGCAAGGGTCAGCTGGCACTCTTCGGCCCCGGCGACACGATCCGTACTGCGGCAGCAACGTCGCAGCCCCAGGCCGAGCCCAACCTCGACGTACTCGTCCTGGGCGGCCGCCCGATCCGCGAGCCGATCGCGATGGCCGGACCGTTCGTGATGAACACCCGCGCCGAGGTGGTCCAGGCCTTCGAGGACTTCCAGGCTGGAAAGCTCGGCTCCATCCCCGCCGTTCACGGCCTCGGCACCGACCTGCACGAGTCCAACTGATCCTGACACCACCAGCGGGCCCGCCTCTTCAGGCGGGCCCGCTGGTGCGTTCCGGTCGGACCGCGGTTGATCAGCTGGTGAGGTTGTAGACGATGCTGCTGCCGACGGTTTGAGCGGTGTAGTTGGCGGTGACCCAGGCGAGGATCTCGCTCGCGGAGGTCAGCGGAGGTTGCGGTGCAGGGCTGAGATGAGTTCGCCGGTCGGGGTGTCGCCGTCGAGGGACCAGATCATCGCGCCGCCGAGGTTGCGGTTGGAGATGTACTGGGCCTTGCGCTTCATCTCGATCGGGTCGTCCCAGGTCCAGAAGGTGGTGCCGTCGAAGAGCCAGGCGAAGCCGGCCTTGTTGTCGCGGTACACGTTGAAGGTGGACAGCTTGGCCTTGAGGTAGCGGTAGTCCTCCGTACCGGCCTCGAACGTCGCCGGCGCGGCGCCGGTCGCGGGCTGGAACAGACCATGATTCTCGTTCGTGACGCCGGTCCAGCCGTGCGAGTAGAACGGCACGCCCATCACCAGCTTGTTCCGCGGCGCGCCCCGGGACAGGTACGAGTCGATCGTCACCTGAGAGCTGAACTCCGGTGTGGTCGGGTCAGCCGCCGGACCGTCGATCGCGGACTGCTGGTTCGTCAGTGGCTCCCACGTGCCGTGGTAGTCGTAGCCCTGCGTCGTACCGAAGGTCAGGTCCTTGAAGACCTTCGGTACGTCGAAGCCCTTGTCGATCATCGTCGGGTTCGCCGGCAGGAACGCGCTCAGGTTGTACCGGCCGCGGAACGGCCAGGACGCCTTGTCCAGCTGCTTGCGGTACTCGTGCACCAGGGCGGCGAAGTTCGCCTTGTCCTCGGGACGGATCACGTTGCCCGGGTTGCCCTCGCTGGCCGGCCATTCCCAGTCGAGGTCGACGCCGTCGAAGACCCCCTTCACGGCACCGGCCGGTGCGCCCGGCAGGTTGCCCTTCAGCCACATGTCCAGGCAGGACTTCACACTCGCGGCCCGGGAGACCGGGGTGAGCGCGGCGTCGGAGAAGTACTTCGACCCGGTCCAGCCGCCGAGCGAGATGCTGATCCGGAGCTTCGGGAACTTCTGCTTCAGCTGCTTCAGCTGGTTCAGGTTGCCGGACAACGCCTGCCCGGCCTCGTCGGCCTTGCCGCTGACGCTCTGCTCGGCGGTGAACGGCCGCTGGTAGTCGGCCCACGGGTCGCTGGAGACGCAGTTGCCCGCAGGATCCAGGAAGCCGAACGCATAGTTCAGCTGGGTGAGTTTGGCGGCCGTACCGTTCTTGACCAGGTCACTCACCAGGAAGTTGCGGTCGTAACCGCTCCACTGGGTGTAGTAACCGACAACACGCTTCTGACTGTGGGCCTCGGCAGGCACCGCGGAAAGCCCCAGAGGGACTGTCACCGCAGCTGCCACCAGCAACGCAAGGCTCCGACGTTTCACCGACATGGTTCTCCCCAACGGGCGGTTCGAGGGACAACGAGCCGGATCACCATAGGCAGGCCGCGAATAGTTAAGCAACCTCTCTACTAAAACATTTTCCACCGTGACCCGCGGGTAAGAGAGCGCTTTCTTACCCCATCGCCTGGACGAAGTCTCCTAAGCTCACCGCCATGCTGAAGATCCGGCCCGCCACCCCCGCCGACGCCACCCCCGTCACCGCGATCGCCCAGGCGGCCTTCGAGCTCTACATCCCCCGAATCGGCCGCCCGCCTTTCCCGATGACGGTCGACTACGCAGCCGCGATCGACTCCGGCAAAGTCTGGGTCGCGGATGATCGCAGTACGGTGATCGGCTTCGTCCTGCTGGAAGACCAGCCCGACGCGCTCCTCCTGGACGTCATCGCCGTCTCCCCCACCGCACAGGGCACAGGAGTCGGCTCCGCACTACTGGCTTTCGTCGACACCGAGGCCCACTCCCGCGGCCACCACCAGATCACCCTCTACACGAACGTCGCCATGACCGAAAACCTCACCTACTACCCCCATCACGGCTACACAGAAACCCACCGAGAGGCCTTCCACGGCTTCGAACGAGTCCACTTCACCAAACTCACCGCCAGATGAGGTCGCCGAGGCCGTAGTACTGGTTGAAGCGTGGTGGTGGGTCGTCGAAGATCGGGTCAGCCCCTGGAAGCTCGGCTTGACCACACCGCCGAGGTGATCGCCGCTCTCGTTGGTGATGCCGATCCGCGAGCAGTACGCCGTACGGCCCTTCATCCTGGCCCTGCTTGTTGCCGGAGGGGTCAGGTCGAGCGCACCCCGCTTTGTGCACGACCTGAGCAACTACCGGCCGCCAGGCACTCACCCGGAGCACAAAGCCGCCGTACTGCGCGCCTGCCGCCGGCCTTTGTGCATGAGCTGAGCGCTTGTCTCCGGATAGACGCTCACCCAGTGCACAGAGGCGCTCCGGGGAATTCTTCGGCCGCCATCATCCACAGCGCCACCTTGCAGGCTTAGCCGCGACGCGGGAGCGGCGTAGCCGGGTGGGCTCGTGGGAACGAAGAACCACCCTCGCCGGAGGAGGCGAGGGTGGTTTCGCACTAGTGGAAGAAGTGGCGGGTGCCGGTGAAGTACATGGTGATGCCGGCCTTGTTGGCGGCTTCGATGGCGGCGTCGTCGCGGATGGAGCCGCCGGGCTGGACGACTGCCTTGACGCCGGCCTCGATCAGGACCTCCAGGCCGTCCGGGAACGGGAAGAAGGCGTCCGAGGCGGCGACGGATCCGGCAGCGCGCTCGCCTGCGCGGGAGACGGCCAAGCGGCAGGAGTCGACGCGGTTGACCTGGCCCATGCCGACACCGACCGAGGCGCCGTCAGCAGCCAGCAGGATGGCGTTGGACTTGACCGCCCGGCAGGCCTTCCACGCGAAGGCGAGGTCGGCGAGCACGTCGTCGGAGACTGCAGGACCAGCGGCCAACTGCCACGCGGCCGGGTCGTCGCCGGGCGCCTGGAAGACGTCCTTCTGCTGCATCAGGAGTCCTCCGCTGATCGCGCGGAACTCGACCGGCTGACCGAACTCGTCCGGTCCGCAGACCAGCAGCCGGATGTTCTTCTTCGCCTGCAGGATCTCGACCGCGCCGTCCTCGTAGCCAGGCGCGACCAGCACCTCGGTGAAGATCTCCGCGACCTGCTTGGCCATCTCGACCGAGACAGGCGCGTTGGTGGCGATCACGCCGCCGTACGCCGATACCGGGTCGCACTCGTGCGCACGGCGGTGAGCCTCCGCGATGTCAGCACCAACAGCGATGCCACATGGGTTCGCGTGCTTGATGATCGCCACAGCAGGCCCGCTGAAGTCGTACGCCGTACGTCGGGCGGCGTCCGCGTCGACGTAGTTGTTGTACGACATCTCCTTGCCGTGCAGCTGCTCGGCCGAAGCCAAACCGCTCCGGCCCGTTGCTGTACAGCGCAGCCGGCTGGTGCGGGTTCTCGCCGTACCGCAGCACTGCCTTCTTGTCCCAAGCAGCACCGACCCAGGCCGGGAAGCCCGAGCCCTCGGCGCTGTCGGTGAGCACACTGCCCATCCAGGACGCGACGGCCACGTCGTACTCCGCCGTGTGCACGAACGCCGCAGCGGCGAGCCGCTGACGCTCCTCCAGCGAGAAGCCACCCTCGTCGAGGACCGTGTACAGATCCTCGTACTGCGAGGGCGAGGTCACGACAGCAACGTTCGCGTGGTTCTTGGCCGCACCGCGGACCATCGAAGGACCACCGATGTCGATCTGCTCGACACATTCGTCCACCGACGCGCCGGAGGCGACCGTCTCGCTGAACGGGTACAGGTTGCTGACCAGCAGGTCGAACGGCTCGACGCGCATCTCGGCGAGCTGCTCGACGTGGTCGGGCTTGCGGACGTCGGCGAGCAGACCGGCGTGCACCTTCGGGTGCAGCGTCTTCACCCGCCCGTCCAGGCACTCCGGGAACCCGGTGAGCTCTTCCACCTTGGTCACCGGTACGCCGGCCGCCGCGATCCGGGCGGCGGTGGAACCGGTCGACACCAGCTGGACCCCGGCGTCGGACAGGGCCTTCGCGAGCTCCTCCAGACCGGTCTTGTCGTAGACGCTGATCAGCGCCCGGCGGATCGGCCTGCGGTCGGTGCTCACTTCGTCATGACCTTTCGTCCGGTGATGGTCCAGCCGTTGCGGACCAGCCGGCCGACCCACTCCACCAGCTGGCGGCGTTCGACCTCCTTGATCCGCTCCGTCAGGGTTTCTTCGGTGTCGTCGTCCTCGACGGGCACGACCACCTGGCCGATGATCGGCCCGGTGTCCACCCCGCCGTCGACGAAGAAGAGGGTCGCGCCGGCCACCTTCACGCCGTACTCGAGCGCGTCGCGGGGGCCGTGGATGCCGGGGAAGGCCGGCAGCAGCGCGTTGTGGGTGTTGATGTAGCGGTCGCCGAAGCTGCCGAGGAAGTCGTCGCCGACCAGCTTCAGGAATCCGGCCGAGACGACCAGATCAGGCTGGTACTGCGCGACGGAGGCGGTCAGCGCGCGATCCCAGTCGGCTCGTTCGGCGTGGTCCTTCACCTTGTGCACGAAGCTGGGGACACCCGCGGCGGCCGCCCGCTCGAGCCCGGCGATGCCGTCGCGATCCGCGCCGACGGCGACCACCTGAGCGCCGTACGCCGGGTCTTCGCAGGCGTCCAGCAGTGCTTGCAGGTTCGAACCGGAACCCGAGATCAGCACGACCAGACGCGCGGGGGGATGAGGCGCAACCGGGTCTGTCACCCGGCAAACCCTATCGCTCGATGTCACCGGGTCCGGTGTCGGCCTCTGCTACCACCGGACGCCGGGCGGCCACCACGCCCGCCGTGATCGCCGCGCCGATCGCCATCCCGGCCGTGAGCACTCCGGCGGCGGCGACCGCGCCGGGGATCCCCACCTCGGCCATCCGGCCCGGACCGGCCGAACCGCCCGCCAGCACCATCAGGACGAGCAGCGCGAATCCGGCGACCAGGGCGGCGATCGCACCCCGCAGCGCGAACGCGTCCCAGCCGAGCGCCTCCGACTCCGCCGTCTTCAGCCCACGCCGGGCTATCACCAGCCCAGCGACCACACCCGCCGCCAGCGGGACCAGGGCGGTCAGCACGAGCAGGTACGTCGAGGTAGCGCCGTCAGCCGGTACTGCGGCCAGCAGCGGCAGCGCGGGCAGGTTCCCCACGTCTACACCGGTCGGTGCGATCGACGTGCCCACCCCGAGCTGGAAACCAGGTCCGGCGAGGAACGACACGACGTACAGGAGCACGTTCGGGAGCAGCATCAAGCAGATCGCGAACAGCACGACAGAGCCGACCACGCCCGCGTCCAAGAGCTCCAGCATCGAGGTGACGCGGGAGAAGTGGATCGCCAGGACCACGGCGTACAGGAGTGCGGCTATGGCCACCACGGTCAGCACTGCGGCGGCAGCAGCCGGTACTGCGTCGCGCAGGCCGGTCGGGGTCGCATCGGAGATGTCATGGGCGGCACCGGACTCCACCAAGACCCCTGCTGTGCCGGCGACGAGCGCCAGCACCGCAGCGCCGAGGAAGGCCGACGCCGGCGAGACCTTCACGGTGTCGTCGGAGGTGAACAGCGCGATGATCAGTGCGCCGAGGCCGTAGGTGAGCGCGAGCACCCCGGACGCCAGGGCCAGTTCGCGGCTCTTATCGGCCCCGCTGACCCGGGCTGTGAAGCGGCCCCCGCGGTACAGGCACCAGGCCAGGAACAGGGTCAGCCCGAGCGGGGCGATCGTGACAGAGCCGCCGCCGAACGTGGCTCCGGCCTTGTGGGCCACCAGCCACACCGCGGCACCGGCCCGGACCGCCCCGGAGGCGCCACCGAAGGACGCGGCGAGCCAGCCGACCACCGCGACTGCCGCACAGGCCAGCAGACCGGTCAGCAGGCAGGCACCAGCGCCGATCACGGCCGACAGCAGCACCGGCTTCGTCGGTGCGGCGACGGACGGGTCGGACGGTTGCGGCGAACCGCCGTCACGGCTGCCTGGGCGGCTCAGCATGTCGGTCATCTGACTCCCATCGTCGCCCGCCGGGAGGGGACCGCTCGTGCGGACACGCCGAGGTATGGAAGACTTCGGCAGGCTGGCTCTCCGGGTGTATGCCGGGCCACCGGGTACCGTCGGGCGGAATCAGTCAGGAGGTCGAGAGCGAGTGTCGGGTTCCCACCGTGCACCACGCGGCGGTAGTCGTGCCGCGGCCCGGGAGGCGCGCCGGGCTCAGTCCCGCCGTCGTAACCAGTTGATCGGCGCCGGAGCGGCCGTCCTGCTCGTAGTCGGCGGCGGTGGCGTCGTGGCCGTGAACGCGTTCGGCGGCGGCGATTCGGCCGGCTCCAAGACCGACGGCGGCGACGACGACAAGCACAAGGGCGACGCGAACCTGCTCGCCGACGCCAACGCCCTGATCGACGCGCCCACCGTGAAGTCGCTGACACCGGCCGGCGCCTGGGCGATCTCCGCGACCGCCGACGGCAGCACCGCGCCGGACAAGTCGTTCGTCTGCCAGCCGCAGCGGTTCGCCGACCCGGCCGGTATCCGGACCTGGGTCCGCAACTTCCGCAACCCGACCACCAGGGACACCGCGGTCCAGTACGTCGAGGTCTCCAACGACTCGACCGCCGCGGGCAAGACCTACACCACGATCACCGGCTGGCTCAGCGCCTGCGTCACCCCGCAGATGCGCCTGGTCGCCAGCTACAGCACCACCGGGCTGGGCGAGCGCGGCATCGTCGCGATCTTCGGCCAGCCCACCGGTGAGAAGACCAGCAACTACCGGACCATCTCCGTCAGTACGGCCGGCCAGGCCACGATGGTGCTCGAGTACGACAGCTCCGGCACCGCGGTCCCCAAACCTGACGGCGTCCTCAGTACTGCGGGCGCCGGGCTGAAGCGGATCTGCGACCAGCCGGGCGCCGGCTGCACCACCGGTACGCCGTCGGCGACGCCGGCCCTGCTCCCGAGCAGCGAGTCGCCGGGCTTCATGGCGCCGATCGACCTGCCCGTGCTGACGGCGGTGAACAAGCCGTGGGTGAGCGCGACCAGCACCACCCGGAGCGGGACCGGCTGCGAGAAGATCGACCTGAAGAAGGCGAAGGCGATCGGCTACAAGTCGCTGACGTACGTGACCCCGGACGCCGACGTACCGACCGAGTTCGGGCTGGACGCGACGGTGTCGAAGTACGCGAGCCCCGCGGCGGCGACGGCGTTCGTCACCGGGATCCGCAAGAACGTCGACGGCTGCGCGAAGGCCAGCGGCGACGCCGTGACGGTGAAGACGACGGACTCGATCACGGTCGGCAGCATCAAGGGCGAAGCCTGGCGGGCGGCGTACGACACCGGCGGCGGCAAGGTCGCCACCTACAGGATCGGCATCGCCTCGAACGGGTCGAGCGCGGTCTACGTGCTGTTCCCGGTGCTGAAGAACCTCGACATCAGCGACAAGGCCTTCACCGACGTACTCACCCGCGCCGCGGAACGCGCCCCGCTGTACAAGTAATCTTCCCAACCGCAACGTCCGAAGAGCCGAGGGTCCTGACCCTCGTCTCTTCGGACGCTAGCAACGGCTTGGCTACTTGTTCAGGTCCCGCATGATGTCGCGCATCAGGTTGGCGGTCTCGGACGGCGTCTTGCCGACCTTGACGCCGACGGCCTCGAGTGCCTCCTGCTTCGCGGCCGCCGTACCGGACGAGCCGGAGACGATCGCGCCGGCGTGGCCCATCGTCTTGCCCTCCGGCGCGGTGAAGCCCGCGACGTACCCGACGACCGGCTTGGTCACGTTCTCCTTGATGAACGCGGCCGCCCGCTCCTCGGCGTCGCCACCGATCTCACCGATCATCACGATCGCGTCGGTGTCCGGGTCGTCCTGGAACGCCTGCAGCGCGTCGATGTGGGTCGTCCCGATGATCGGGTCGCCACCGATGCCGATCGCGCTGGAGAAACCGAAGTCCCGCAGCTCGTACATCATCTGGTAGGTCAGCGTGCCCGACTTGGAGACCAGGCCGATCCGGCCGGCGCCCGCGATGCTGGCCGGGATGATGCCGACGTTGGACTCGCCCGGGCTGATGATGCCGGGGCAGTTCGGCCCGATGATCCGGGTCGTGCCGGACGCCTGGGCGTGCGCGAAGAACGCCGCGGTGTCGTGCACCGGGACGCCTTCGGTGATCACGACGACCAGCGCGACGCCGGCGTCGATGGCTTCGAAGACCGCGCCCTTGGTGAACTTCGGCGGCACGAAGACGACCGACACGTCCGCGCCGGTCTCCTTGACGGCCTCGGCGACCGAGCCGAAGACGGCGATCGCCTTACCGTCGAATTCGACTGACTGGCCGCCCTTGCCGGGCGTCACGCCGCCGACGATGTTGGTGCCGGAGGCAAGCATCCGGGTGGTGTGCTTGGTGCCCTCGGAGCCGGTCATGCCCTGGACGATGACCTTGCTGTCCTTGGTGAGGAAGATCGACATGTCCGTTGTCCCTTACTTCGCTGCCAGCTCGGCGGCCCGCTTGGCCGCACCGTCCATCGTGTCCACGCGCTCGAGGCCGGCCAGACCGGCGTTGTCGAGGATCTGGCGACCCTCCTCGGCGTTGTTGCCGTCCAGCCGGACGACCAGCGGCTTGCTCACGTGCTCGTCGCGGGCGGCCAGCAACTCGAAGGCCTGCACGATGCCGTTCGCGACCGCGTCACAGGCGGTGATGCCGCCGAAGACGTTGACGAAGACGCTCTCCACCTGCGGGTCGGAGATGATGATCTCCAGCCCGTTCGCCATCACCTCGGCGGACGCGCCGCCGCCGATGTCGAGGAAGTTCGCGGGCTTGACCCCACCGAACTCCTCACCGGCGTACGCGACCACGTCGAGGGTCGACATGACCAGGCCGGCGCCGTTGCCGATGATGCCGACGGAACCGTCGAGCTTCACGTAGTTGAGGCCCTTGGCCTTGGCCTTCGCCTCCAGCGGGTCCTCGGCCGAGCTGTCCGCGAAGGAGGCGTGCTCCGGGTGCCGGAAGTCCGCGTTCTCGTCCAGCGTGACCTTGCCGTCGAGCGCCTCCATCGAGCCGTCGGCCAGCTTGACCAGCGGGTTCACCTCGACCAGCGAGGCGTCCTCGGTGACGAAGACCTGGTACAGCTTGGCGATCTCGACCGCCGCCGCGTCGAGGACGTCGGCCGGGTAGCCGGCCGCCTCGGCGATCTCGCGGGCCTTGGCCTCGTCGACACCGGCGGCCGGGTCGATCGAGATCTTGGCGACCGCGTCCGGGTTCGTGTGCGCGACCTCCTCGATCTCCATCCCGCCGGCTGCGGAGGCGATGCAGAGGTAGTTGCGGTTGGCCCGGTCGATCAGGAAGGAGAAGTAGTACTCCTCGGCGATCGCGGCGGCCGGGACGATGTTCAGCGTCCGGACGACGTGGCCCTTGATGTCCAATCCAAGGATGGCTCGCGCGTGCTCTTCGGCCTCGTCGGGCGAGGAGGCCAGCTTGACGCCGCCTGCCTTTCCACGGCCACCGGTCAGCACCTGGGCCTTGACGACCACCTTGCCGCCGATCTTCTCGGCTGCGGCGCGGGCTTCCTCCGGCGTGGTGACGACCTCACCGACGGTCGTCCGCACACCGTGCTTGGCGAAGACAGTCTTCGCCTGGTACTCCATCAGATCCACGACTGTGGTCCCTCTCTCGCCTGTTCGGGGGTGGGCCGCGGCAGGCTGCGAGTGCATACAGAGGGCACGGTCGCCGGCGCGTTCCGTTGCCTGAGACTAGCCACCTTTACCTCGGCGGCGACAGTCGGGGTGCGCGCTGAGACGACCGTCACAGGTTGCTTGCGGGCGCGTGAAAGGCTGGATGCCATGACAGAACAAGCGAGCAGACCAGTTGACGACTGGTGGCGCAGCGCCGTCGTGTACCAGGTGTACCCGCGGTCGTTCGCCGACGCGGACGGTGACGGTACCGGCGATGTGAACGGGATCCGGGCCCGGCTGCCGTATCTGGCCGATCTCGGCATCGACGCGATCTGGATCAGTCCGTGGTACCCGTCCCCGCTGCTCGACGGCGGCTACGACGTGTCCGACTACCGCGACATCAACCCGGAGTTCGGCACGCTGGCCGACGCCGACGCGCTGATCGCGGAGGCGCACGCGCTCGGGATCCGGATCCTGATCGACCTCGTGCCGAACCACTGCTCCTGGGAGCACCCGTGGTTCAAGGCCGCGCTGGCGGCCGGCAAGGGCTCGAAGGAGCGGGAGCTGTTCTGGTTCCGCGACGGCAAGGAGGGTGGGCTGCCGCCGACCAACTGGCCGGCCGCGTTCGGTGGTCCCGCCTGGCAGCAGATCGACGACGGTCAGTGGTACCTGCACCTGTTCGACATCTCCCAGCCGGACTGGAACTGGGACCATCCCGACGTGATCGCGGAGTTCGACTCGATCCTGCGGTTCTGGTTCGACCGCGGCATCGACGGCTTCCGGATCGACGTGGCCGACTCGATGGCCAAGGACGCGACGCTGCCCGACGTACCGCTGCATGACGGTGAGCCGACCAGGGACAAGTACGTCGGCAACCCGTTCTACGACCAGCCCGGCGTGCACACGATCCACCAGCGCTGGCGCGCGATCGCCGACGAGTACGCCGATACGCCGGAAGGCCCGCGGGTGTTCGTCGCCGAAGCCTGGTTGTCGCCGGCCGAGCGACTGGCGCAGTACGTCCGTCCGCACGAGCTGCACTCCGCCTTCAACTTCGACGTACTGCGTAGTACGTGGGACGCGAAGGAACTGCGCGAGGTGATCGACTACACCACCGAGAGCCTGTGGGCGGTGGGTGCGCCGGCGACGTGGGTGCTGAGCAACCACGACACGATCCGGCACCGCACCCGGTACGGACGGGCCAAGCGGGATGCGCTGGAAGGAGCCGGTGTAGTACCGGTGGACCTGGCTCTGGGGCTGCGGCGGGCCCGCGCGGCCGCACTACTCGAACTGGCTCTGCCTGGTGGCGCGTACATCTACCAGGGTGATGAGCTCGGCCTGCCCGAGGTGGAGGACCTGCCCGAAGAGGTCCTGGACGACCCGACCTGGGAGCGCTCCGGCCACACCGTGCGCGGTCGCGATGGTTGCCGGGTGCCCATTCCGTGGAGCGGCAGCGAGCCGCCGTACGGGTTCGGAACTGGCGACGGACAGCCGTGGCTGCCGCAGCCGGCCGACTGGGCCGCGCTGACCGCCGAGGCCGAGGCTGCTGACCCGGAGAGCCACCTGGCCCTCTACAAGGCAGCCCTGCGCATCCGCCACGACCAGGAGGCCCTCGGCGAAGGCAGGCTGACGTGGGACCAGGAAGCCGCCGAGGGTGTGCTGTCGTTCACCCGCGATCCCGGCTTCCGCTGCGTGGTCAACCTCAGCGGCGAAGCGATCGACCTCCCCGCCCACTCCGAGGTGCTGCTGGCCAGCGAATCCCTGACCGACAACAAGCTCCCCGTGGACGCCACGGCCTGGCTCAAGGTCTGACGAACGACAGAGGAGGCCGGAGCTCAGCTCCGGCCTCCTTCGTCCGTACTACGGTCGGCTACCGCCGCCGGTCGCGCTCTTCCCGGTCACGACGGTCCCGGTCCTCGCGGTCCCGGCGGTCCCGCTCCTCCCGGTCGCGCCGGTCCTGGTTCTCCCGGTCACGACGGGCCCGGTCGTCGGAACTCACTTCACACCTCCGGCGGTCAGCCCGGCCACGATGCGGCGCTGGAAGATCAGCACCGCGATCACGAGGGGAATCGTGACCACCACACCGGCTGCCATCTGGCTGCCGAAGGGCTGGTCCCGGCCGGTCGTGCCGACGAACTGCGAGATGATCACGTTCGCCGTCTGGACCGACTTCTTGTTGGTCATGCTCAGCGCGATCAGGAACTCGTTCCAGGCCGCGATGAAGGTGATGATCGCGGTGGTGAACACACCCGGTGCCGCCAGCGGGATGATCACCTTGCGGAACGCCTGCGCCGGCGTACAGCCGTCGACCATCGCCGCCTGCTCGAGTTCCCGCGGCATCTGCCGGAAGAACGCGGTCAGGTTCCACACCGCCAACGGCAGCGCGAACGACAGGCTGGGCACGATCATCGCCTGGTAGGTGTTGATCCACTTGATGTTGATGAACAGCTTCAGCAACGGGATCACCAGCGAGATGCCGGGGAACATCGAGGTGGTGATGATGATCGCCAGCACCGCGTTCTTGAACTTGAAGTCCAGCCGGGCCAGCGTGTACGCCGCGACCATGCCGATCAGCAGGGTCAGGATCGTCACGGTGCCGGCCACCAGCAGGCTGTTCAGCAGGCCCCGGCCGAACCCGTTGCCGGCCCCGAACACGTCCTTGAAGTTCTGGAACGAGAACGGTGCCGGGATGACGGCGTTGGAGAACTGGTCACTCGGCCGCCGGAAGGCCGAGACGACCATCCAGTAGAACGGCGCCAGGCAGTAGATGACGATCAGTGCCACGCCGACCAGCGGCGCCCACCGACGCCAGGGACTCGCCTCAGCAGCCTTGATCGCCTCGGCCGGCAACGGCTTCACCTTCATATCGGTGGCCATTACATTCCACCTCCCACGCTGGTAACGCCGACGGCCGGAGCGGGCAGCGCCGCATCTCGCTTACGCTGCGCGCGACCGCCTCCGCCCGGTTTCTTCGCCCGGGCCTCGCCGATCACGTCGGCGCCGAGCAGTTTCACGAACACGTAGGCCACCGCCGCGACGTACACGAACAGCACAGTCGCGTACGCCGCCGCCGGCCCGTATCTGGTGTTGAACGCTTCGTCGTACCCGAGCATCGACAACGTCTCCACCGAAGGCTTGTGCGGCCCGACCAGGACGAACGGCAGGTCGAAGATCCGCAGCGTGTCGAGGATGCGGAACAGCACTGCCACCAGCAGTGCCGGTTTCACCAGCGGCAACGTGATCCGGCGGAACGTCTGAAGGACGCTCGCCCCGTCCACCTTGGCCGCCTCGTAGACCTCGGCCGGGATGGTCTGCAGACCGGCGAGCACCAGCAGCCCGATGAAGGGTGCCGTCTTCCAGGTATCGGCCACGATGATCGACAGCTTGGCCTGCCAGCCGTCGGTCGACCACAGGATCTGTGATCCGAGCAAGGTGTTCGCGATGCCGTCGGCCTGGAAGATCCACTTCCACAGCAGCGCCGACACCACGGTCGGGATCGCCCACGGCACCAGGATCGCGGCCCGGACGACGGACCGGCCCCGGAACGCCTTGTGCATGATGAGCGCCATCGCGACGCCCAGCACCGTCTCGAGAACGACGCAGACGACGGTGAAGAACGTCGTGTTGTAGAAGGCGGTCCAGAACCGGTCGGCGGTGTCGCCGTGGAAGATCGCCGAGTAGTTGTCGAGCCCGACGAAGGTCGAACCCTTGACGATGAAGCCGTTCGCGTCGAGGCGCTGACCACTGGTGTACAGCGACTCGCGGAGCGCCGACACGATCGGGTAGAGCACGACCAGTGCCAGCACGATCAATGTCGGTGAGAGCAGGATCGCCGCCAGCCGACCGGTGCCCTCGTTGAAACTGGTGACCCTCTTACCGGCCTTGGATTCCGTCCTGTTGTTGACCGGGGCGGACTCACTCATCGCTGCCTCCTTTTGGTTCCCGGGCCAGGCCCGGGGTAGGGACAGGTCGGGGCCGGCGCGCAGCGGGATCGCTACACACCGGCCCCGACCATCTACGTCACTGAGTGATGAGTGTGCTCAGCTTGGTCTGCAGTTCGGAAAGGGCCTGCTTGGGATCCTTGCCGTTCTTCAGCGCGTCGTACGCCGCCGTCTGGATCGCCGCCGTCACGTCGCCGTACTTGACCACCCGCGGCCGCGGCTGCGCACCGAGGATCGAGGCCTTCAGCGGAGCCAGGTACGGGAACGCCTTGGTCAGCTCGGGGTCGTCGTACAGGGACGCGTACGTCGGTGCCTGCGAGGTGCCCTGGATGTTCGCCTTCTGGCGCTCTTCACTGGCCATGAAGTTGATGAAGTCCACCGCGGTCGCCTTGTTCTTGGCGAACTGGCTGATCGCGTAGTCGTGGCCACCCAGCGAGGAGACGCCCGGACCGGTCTTACCCGGCAGCGGAGCGACACCGAACTTGCCGGCGATCTTCGACGAGCCGTCGGTCTTGCCGGCCAGCGCGTAGACGTACGGCCAGTTGCGCAGGAAGAGCAGCTTGCCCTCCTGGAAAGCGCGGCGGCTCTCCTCTTCCTTGTAGGTGACCGCGGCCTTCGGGATGGCGCCGGTGGAGAAGCCCTTGGTCAGCTCCTGCAGTCCGGCCAGTGCCTCCGGGGTGTCGACGTTCGGCTTGCCGTCCTTGTCGACGATCACACCGCCCGCCGAGTTGATCGCCTCGGAGAAGTTCACCGTCAGGCCTTCGTACTTCTCGAACTGGCCCGCGTAGCAGCTCATCCCCTTGGCCTCAGGCAGCGCCTGGACCTTGAGGCAGGCGGCCAGCATCTCGTCCCAGGTCTTCGGCGCCTCGACGCCGGCCTTGGTGAGCAGGTCGGACCGGTAGTAGAGCAGTCCGCCGTCGGAGGTGATCGGCACCGCGTACAGCTTGTCGCGGTACTTCGCGGTCTCGACCGTTGCCGGGATCAACTTCCCCAGGTCCGGGACCTTGTCCTCGGGGATCTGGGTGATCCACTGGTTGGCCGCGAACTCCGACGTCCAGACGACGTCCATGTTGAGAACGCTGAAGGCGTCCGACTTGTTCTGCGCGTTCTGCACCATCTGCTGGCGCTGCGCGTCGGCGTCTTCTGGCAGTTCCTTGATCTCGACCTTCTCGGTCGGGTGCTGCGAGTTCCATGCCGCGACCTGCTTCGGCAGGAATCCCGAGGTGTCCTTGCCGGTGGCAAAGGTGATCGGGCCGCGCCCCTCCAGTGCGCCCGCGCCCCCGGACGAGCCACCGCTGCTCCCGTCGTCACCGCCACACGCGGACGCGAGCAACACCAGGCTGCCCGCGACGCCCAAGGCCACAGCCCGGCGTGTGTGTGATCGTTCAAACCTCATCGTGTACCTGCCCTCTCCCGATGGGACTCACTTGGTCCTGCGTCGTTGGGTCGCAGTCCCCCACCGTCCTGCGAGCCGCCCTATCCGGACAGTAACCGAGAACGGGGGCGATGTGTCCTGAGCCACACACCTCATCGAACCCGGGCGTCATGCCCGAAACGAACGCATGCCTGTATGCGACCGCGATTCGGGACTCCGCACAACCAGGTATTTCTTAACGATTCGGTATTACCGATTAGTAACTAACCCGAACCGCTGCGGAGAGTCGCCGCGGTACGGCAGGCGGTAGGGGCTCAGGCGGTAGAGGCTCAGGCGGTGGCTGAGGCGTCGCCCACGTTGCCACGGACCCACTCGACGATCTCGGTGGTGGTCGCGCCGGGAGTGAAGATCTTGTGCACGCCGAGCTCGGCCAGCGGCTGCAGGTCGGCGTCCGGGATGATCCCGCCGCCGAACACCACGATGTCGTCCGCGTCCCGCTCGGTGAGCAGCTCGCGGACCTTCTTGAACAGGGTCATGTGCGCGCCGGACAGCACGGACATGCCGATCGCGTCCGCGTCCTCGGCGATCGCCGTCTCGACGATCTGCTCGGGCGTCTGGTGCAGCCCGGTGTAGATGACCTCCATACCGGCATCGCGGAGCGCCCGGGCGACCACTTTCGCGCCCCGGTCATGGCCGTCCAGTCCCGGCTTGGCGACGACGACTCTCAAAGGGCTCGTGGCTGACATGCTCGCAGGCTCCTTCTTTTTGAGTGCCCAGGACAAGTCGCAGGCTATCCGAGCCGCACCTCACGGATAAGACACGGTGGTGTGTGTCCCCGGCCACGCGAACGGGGAACCGGTTACCGTGGAAAGAGATCGGACCAGTACCGCGGAGGTCTGATTGCCTGAGGAGACGCCGATGAGCGCCGAAGCCGTCCAGCCACCGGAGAACCCGGCCGCTGACCTCACCGAAGAGGCCACCCGGAGCAGCATCCGGGAGGCGCTCGACGGACTCAAGTACGGCGCGCGCTCGGCGCTGTCGCCGCGAGTCATCCAAGGTGCCGCCGTCGAGATCGGCTGGATCACCACCCATCTGGCGATGTACCCGCTCGGCCTGGTCGGCGGCTCGCGGCACCAGGCCGACCGGCTCAACCTAGCCGGACTCACCCCGGCCCAGCGCGGTCTCCTGGTCGGCGACGTCGAGGCGGCCGGTACGCCGATCCTGCTCGCGCACGGGATCATCGACAACCACACCGTGTTCGCCCTGATGCGCCGCCAGTTGCTCCGGCGCGGCTTCACCCGGATCCACACCTTCTCCTACTCGCCGCTGACGCTCGACGTCCGCAGTACGGCCGAACGCCTCGGCGCCGAGATCGAGAAGATCTGCGAGGAGACCGGCTCCGAGCAGATCCACGTGGTCGGGCACAGCCTGGGCGGACTGATCGCGCGGTACTACGTCCAGCGGCTCGGCGGGGATCAGCGGGTGCACACCTGCGTGACGCTCGGGACGCCGCACCAGGGCACCGTGGCCGCGCGGCTGCTGCCCTGGCCGCTGGTGAAGCAGCTCCGGCCGGACAGCGACCTGATGGCCGAGCTGGCCGAGCCGGCGCCGGGCTGCCGGACCAGGTTCGTCGCGTTCTACAGCGACGTCGACCAGCTGATCGTGCCGCAGCGGCGGGCCCGGCTCAGTCATCCCGATCTCACCGCGCGCAACATCCGGGTCAACGGCGTCGGGCACCTGTCGCTGCCGTTCCACGGCGAAGTCGTCCACCAGATCACCGGCGTGCTGTCACATCTCGACGAACAGGACACAGTTGCCTAACGAGTTTCGCTGACTCGGCAGCGGGTTCGACGCTCAGAGCGGATGCACGTGCAGCCGCGCATGCAAAGGTTTCGTGAAGGAGACCCCGAAAAAGGGGTGGCGGGGTTTGTGGGCTCGTGACCCGTCCGTTATGGTGCTTGAACTCCCACGGGGAATAAATCCTTGCGGGAGTGGACAGTGCCCCTCCCCTGTGACCGAAAGGCCACGTTGTGTCCCAGCACCGTGCCGCGGCCAGCCGCGTCACGCCAGGCAATGCTGCGCAGCAGAAAGCCAACGCTGCGCGTCACAGTGCAAAGCATCGTGTAGCCCGGCGTAACACCCCGAGTAGTACCCAGATCGTCGGTTTGACCGCAGCGCTCGCAGCTGCGGCTGGAGCTGTCGGCTTCAGTTACAGCTCGCTGGCCTCGCCCACCCAGGCGAACTCGGCGATCAACCTCGCCGCGCTGAATCTGGGCGACAACCAGCTCTCCGAGGTCACCACGGCCCGGATCGAGCGGCGCCAGCTGGCCACCCGCGACTCCTCCCGCGTCGAACTCACCGGCGCCGACTCGAACAAGAAGCAGGCCGCGGCCGACAGGTTCGCGAAGGCCCGGGCCGCCAAGCTCGACGCCACCCGGGCACTGACCTCCAAGCGCGCCGCGGCTCTGGCCGCCGCCAAGTTCGCGGCCGAGAACGCACGCACCTCCGCCACCCGCTGCGAAATGATGATCTCCGGCTACCACATCACCGCAGGCTTCGGTCAGGCCGGCGGCCGCTGGGCCCGCAACCACACCGGCACCGACTTCGCCGCCCCGGTCGGTACGCCGATCCGCTCGGTGATGAAGGGTGTCGTACTGAGCGCCGAGTTCGCCGGCGCCTACGGCCGGCAGGTCCGGATCCGGCACGAGGACGGTACCGAGACCTGGTACAACCACATGTCGAAGTTCAGCGTGTCCGTCGGCGAGACCGTGTACGCCGGCGACCAGGTCGGCGCGGTCGGCGTCACCGGCAACACCACCGGCCCGCACCTGCACTTCGAGGTCCGCCCCGACGGTGGCGACCCGATCGACCCGATGCCGTGGCTCCGCAACCACTGCGGCCTCAAGCCCTGACCCTCAGCGCTCAACGTTTGGCGGGCGGGTCCCGCCGCTGACTAGGCTGCCGCGCATGCGTCCGGCAGCTGGTGAAGTTCTGCATTTCTCCGAAGATCCGACCATTCGTCGGTTCAGCCCACATCTGGCCCCGACCACGGTGAGGACAACCCCGTACGTCTGGGCGGTCGGCCACGATCGTGCGCCCGACTACTGGTTCCCCCGGCAGTGCCCCCGCGCGATGGCGTGGGTCGGCCCGAAGACCACCGACGCCGACCGGCTCCGCATCATCGGCGACGGCAGCGGCACCCGCGTCCACGCGATCGAGTACGGCTGGCTCGAGGCAATCCGGACGGTCGAGCTGTACGCCTACCGGCTGCCGGCCGAGCCTTTCGAGGAAGCCGACGCCGCGGTCGTCGCGACCGCCGACGTGGAGCCACTGGGGCCTCCGGAGCGGGTCGGCGACCTGTTCGAGCTGCATGCCGAGGCCGGGATCCAGCTCCGCGTTCTGCCGCAGCTGCACGACTTCTGGGACGCCGTGGTCGGCAGCACGCTGGAGTTCAGCGGTATCCGGCTGCGCAACGCCGTACCGCGCCCTGCGCAGTCCTCGTCCGATGACACGATTGGTCGATGACGTCAGCTCATCGCGTTGTCGCCGACGCCGCCTGGCGATGGGTGCTGGACCAGGTTCGCTGGGCCGACGGTCCGTGGATCCCGGAATCGGCGGATCCCGAGGACCGCGAAGGGATGTACACCGGCACCGGCGGCCTGGTGCATGCGCTGGCCGAGATCCGGCTCTCCCGGCCATGGACAGCCGAGGAGCAGCAGTTGGTCGACGCGATCGGCGAGCGGCTGCGCTGCCAGGTGCCGACCATGACCGGCTACACCTACTTCGACGGCCTGGTCAGCGCGATCGGCGTCTTCACCGCACTCGGGATCCCTGGCACAGCAGACGCCCTACGGCGGTTGTCGGAACTCGCCGAGCCTGACGGCTGGCCACAGACCATCATCAAGCCGCCACGGGCTCTCCCCGGCTCGCGGCTGAACGACCTCACGCTCGGCACCGGCGGAGTCCTGCTGGGGGCCTTGTGGGCGCTGCGGCATGGCGTGGAGGAGGCTCGCGAGCTGGCCGACCGGGCCGCGGACATCCTGCTGGCCGAGGCCGAGCCCGCGTCCGGTGGAACCAACTGGCCGTTCGTCCCCACCCGCTTCGTGGCCGACCGGCCCTTCACCCAGATGCCGAACCTGTCTCACGGCGTCGCCGGCGTCGCGGCCGTGCTCGCTCTCGCCGGAGCTGAGCTCGACCGCCCGGAGCTGACGGCCGCGGGCCGCCGACGGCGCGAAGTACCTGGTGTCGGTCGGTGTAACCGACGGCCAGGGTTTCATCGTTCCGCGGTACATCCCGGACGAGGAGTCGAACGAGGACAAGTACACCTACAACTGGTGCCACGGGGCTTCGGGGACGTCCCTGCTGTTCCTCGCACTGGACCACGCCGGGGTGATGGAAATCGCCGGAGAATCGCCGCTGCGCTGGCACCGTCGATGCCTGCACAGCGTCCGTACTTCGGGCCTGCCGGCGCGGGTCTCCCCGGGCTTCTGGGACAACGACGGGCGCTGCTGCGGTACTGCGGGGGTAGGCGACATCTTCCTGGACTCTTGGCTTCGGTCGGGCGAGAAGGACGATCTCAACTTCGCGCTACAGCTCGCGGACACGTTGGTCGAACGCGTCGTCCGGGACGGGCCGTATGCCTATTGGCGCTTCGTCGAGCACAAGGCGGAGGAGCCGCTGCTGCCGCCGGGAATCGGCTGGATGCAGGGAGCGGCCGGGATCGCCACGTTCCTGTTCCGCGCTAGCCGGTTGACGATCGAGGGGCCGGCCGCGACGGCGATTCCCCGGATGGAGACGTGGTGGGCCCTGCCCTCGTAGTGCGGGCGGCGCATCGCAGTACGGGTGGCTGTTAGCGGCGCCAGACCTCGGCGGTGGTGAGGAAGGCGGACGAACCAGGGCGGTCGGCCGAGCCGTCGACCTGGACGAAGCCGGGGACCGAGGCGCCGCCGATCGAGACCGTGGCGGCGCGGACCGGGGCGATCACCAGGCTGAGGCTGTGCGGGCCGTCGGCCAGCTGGAAGTTGTCGGTCGCGAACAGCCGGCGGTCGAGCACCCCGCTCATCTCGATCTGGATATCGGCGGCCTTCGCGCTGAGCCCGTCGGCCAGGTTCATCGAGACCTGCACCAGGTCGCGTTCCACCGCCGGCTCGTGCCAGGGCAGCCCTTGCACCTCGAGGAACGAGCGGACGAAGTACCGCTCCAGCCAGGAGGCCAGGTCGACGTCCTCGGAGACCACCCGGACGATCCCGTCGAACCAGAGCACGACCGCCGTCCCGGCGCCACAGATCGACCAGTCGACCATCCAGATCGAGGCGAACGCGGTGACCTTGCCGTCCTTGTCGAACAGCCGCAGGCCAGGGTTCGCTCCCGCCAGGATGATCCGGCGGTTGTTACCGTCTGCTGCCTTGGGCATGGGCTGGGACCTTCGTCCAGGGAGGGCCGAAGTTCTGATTGTCGCAGGGCTGGGTCAATTCGGCACGCCGAAGGCTCAAATCTTTTCCACCGGGGCGTAGCGGAGCAGCAAACGCTTGACTCCCTCGGAGCCGAAATCGATGTCCGCCTGGGACTGCTGGCCCTCGCCGCGGACCACCACGACCGTGCCCATCCCGAAGCTGTCGTGGACGACGCGATCGCCCGGATTGAGGCTGATCACGGCCTTGTCGGCGGCGGTCCGGCGAGCCGGCTCCCAGCGGCTGCTGACTCCGCTGGAGCCCGACGTCCCGGTCCCCGACCAGCGGGTGATCGCGGACTCGTCGCGGCGCCAGTCGAGCAGCTCCGGCGGGATCTCCTCGAGGAACCTGGACGGCGGGTTGTGCTGCGGAGCGCCGTACGCCGACCGGACCGCGGCCCGGGAGATCGCCAGCCGCTGCCGCGCCCGGGTGATCCCGACGTACGCGAGCCGGCGTTCCTCCTCCAGCTCCTTCATGTCGTTGAGCGACCGGGAGTGCGGGAAGACGCCGTCCTCCATCCCGGTCAGGAACACGACCGGGAACTCGAGACCCTTGGCGGTGTGCAGCGTCATCAGCGTGACGACGCCGTCGGTGGCGGCATCCGGGATCTGGTCCGCGTCGGCGACCAGCGCGACCCGCTCCAGGAACGCCTGCAGGTCGGACGGCTCGGCGGCCGCGGTCCGTTCCTCGACGAACTCGCGGGCGACCGAGATGAACTCGTCCAGGTTCTCCAGCCGGGTCTCGTCCTGCGGATCCGGTGACTTCTGCAGCTCTTCGTAGTACCCGGAGCGATGCAGTGCGACGTCGAGGATGTCGTCCGGTGGCGCACCCGAGTCGACCATCGCGGTCAGCTCGTCGAGGATGTCGACGAAGCCCTGCACCGCGTTGGCGCTCCGGCTGGCCATCGCCGGTGCTTCCTGGGCCCTTCTGAGGGCCGCGGAGAAGGTGATCCGGTCGCGCAGCGCCAGCGCTTCGATCGCCGCCTCGGCGCGCTCGCCGATGCCGCGCTTGGGGACGTTAAGGATCCGCCGCAGCGAGACCGTGTCCTCGGGGTTCGTCAGCACCCTCAGGTACGCGAGCGCGTCGCGGACCTCCTTGCGCTCGTAGAACCGGACACCGCCGACGACCTTGTACGGATGGCCGGTGCGGATGAACACTTCCTCGAACACCCGCGACTGCGCGTTGGTCCGGTAGAACACCGCCACGTCCGACGGCTTCACCCCGTCGGCGTCGGCCAGCCGGTCGATCTCGTCCGCGACGAACTGCGCCTCGTCGTGCTCGTTGTCGGCGACGTACACCGCGATCTGCTCGCCCTTGCCCTGGTCGGACCACAGGTTCTTCGCCATCCGGCCCTCGTTGCGGCTGATCACCGCGTTCGCCGCCGAGAGGATCGTCTGGGTGGAGCGGTAGTTCTGCTCGAGCAGGATCGTCTCGGCGCCGGCGAAGTCCTCCTCGAAGGCGAGGATGTTGCGGATCGTCGCGCCGCGGAAGGCGTAGATGCTCTGGTCGGAGTCACCGACCACCATCAGCTCGGCCGGCGGACTGATCGGACCGTCGTTCGGGCCCGGCTCGAGGGCGGCGCAGAGCTCACGGATCAACGTGTACTGCGCGTGGTTGGTGTCCTGGTACTCGTCGACGAGGACGTGACGGAACCTTCTGCGGTAGTACTCCCGGACCTCGGGGAACGCCTGCAGCAGGTTGACCGTGGTCATCAGCAGGTCGTCGAAGTCCAGCGCGTTCGCCTGCGCGAGCCGCTCCTGGTAGATCCGGTAGCACTCGGCGTACGTCTCCTCCAGATGGTTGGAGGTCTTCGAGGCCGCCGACTCGTGGTCGATCAGCTCGTTCTTCTGGGTGCTGATCCAGTTCAGGATGGCGCGCGGGTTGTACCGCTTGACGTCCAGGTCGAGCTCGCGGCAGACCAGCGTCATCAGCCGGCGCGAGTCGGTGTCGTCGTAGATCGAGAACGTCGAGGAGATCCCGAACCGCTTGATGTCGCGGCGCAGGATCCGCACACAGGACGAGTGGAACGTCGAGACCCACATCAGCTTGGCCCGCGGACCGACCAGCTCCTCCACCACCCGCTCGCGCATCTCGGCGGCGGCCTTGTTGGTGAAGGTGATCGCCAGGATCGAGCCAGGATGCGCATCCCGCGCCGCCAGGAGATAAGCGATCCGGCGGGTCAGCACCCGCGTCTTGCCCGAGCCTGCTCCGGCGACCACCAGCAGCGGCTTCCCCGCATGCACGACGGCCGCCCGCTGCTGCGGGTTCAGCCCTTCGAGCAAGGCATCGGGGTCGGGCCGATGCTTCTTGGGCTCCTCGAGCGGCACCGGGAGTTCATCTGGAGAGAAGAGCGTCGTCATCGCCCACCACCTTAGGCGCTCCCACGGACAGTCCGCGTACGCCCACCAAAACCACCCCCACGTTCGCCGCTCGACACGTGAGCACCCCGTCGGCCGGCGCCATCCGAGTTCCGGGGTGGGCTTAACCCATTGGTGTGGGGGTTCGCTCCCGGTGTGGGGGTTACCTCATTGGCATGCGGGTGGGGTAACCCCGACAGGAGGAGGCAAGCACCGCGTTTGGGCGAAGCGCGTGGCGACCGGATTGGCATGCGGGTGGGGTAACCCCGACAGGAGGAGGCAAGCACCGCGTTTGGGCGAAGCGCGTGGCGACCGGGCGGGGGTGTGGGCCGGCGTGGCGGGGGGGGTTGGCTGAGAGCAGAGCTGCTAGGAGCAGAAAGGGTGGGGTGCGGGGCTGCGGCCGGTCAGGGTGGATGACATGTCCGATGAAGCCAAAGCTCCGATGTTCAGCAATGAGTCCAGACAACAGCTGTTGCGGCAGCGGATCGTCGTGCTCGATGGTCAATTGACCGACGACAACGGCACCTTGCTCGCGACCCAGATCCTCACCCTCGCCGCCGAGGATCCCAGCACCGATGTGGCGTTGTGGATCCATTCGCTCGGCGGTTCGGTGCCGTCGATGCTCGCGATCCGCGATGTGATGCGGCTCGTCCCGTGCGACGTCTCCACGCTCGCGCTCGGCCTCGCCTGCAGCGCGGGCCAGTTCCTGCTGTCCGCCGGTACGCCGGGCAAGCGCTTCGCGCTACGGCACGCTCGCGTCCTGATGCACCAGGGTTCGTCCGGCATCGGCGGATCGGCGGTGGAGATCGAGATCCAGGCCAACGACCTGCGCCATATCCGCGACACCGTGCTCGCGCTGATCGCCGAGGACACCGGCCAGCCACTCGAGACCGTGTACGAGGACTCGCTGCACGACCACTGGTACACCGCGCCGCAAGCACTCGAGTACGGCTTCATCGACCACATCGTCGAATCGTTCGACCAAGTGATGCCCCTCCAGCACCAGAAACTCGGAGCGACCCGATGAGCAGCTACACGATCCCCAACGTCATCACCCAGAGCCCGCGCGGCGAGCGCATCATGGACGTCTACTCGCATCTGCTGTCCGAGCGGATCATCTACCTCGGTACTGCGATCGACGCCGGCGTCGCGAACGCGCTGATCGCGCAACTCCTGCACCTGGCGGCGGACAAGCCCGATCAGGAGATCGAGCTCTACATCAACTGCGAGGGCGGCGACATGTCCGCCATGCTCGCGATCTACGACACGATGCAGTTCATCCGTACGCCGATCGCGACGGTCTGCGTCGGCCAGGCGATCTCGGCGGGCGCAGTACTGCTGGCAGCCGGTACGGCGGGCAAGCGCGCGATCCTGCCCCACGCGCGAGTGGTTCTGCACCAGCCTGCTGGTCGCGGCCAGGGCACGATCCCGGATCTCATCCTGCAGGCCGACGAACTGGTCCGGGTTCGTAGCCAGCTCGAGAAGATCTTGGCATCGCACACCGGGCAGTCCATCGAGCAGTTGCGGCACGACACCGATCGCGACCACGTACTCACCGCCGAGGCGGCCCGCGAGTACGGCGTCGTCGATGCCGTGATCCAGTTTCGTCCGGGCCTTCCTGTCTTCGGCGCCGAAGCGATCAGCGGCTGAGAGCGTCTTCGGGACCGAGGCGATCGGCAGCTGAGCGCGCCGGTTAGGGTCGCGGTGTGAGCCTGCCTGCCGGAAATCCCCGCCCTGACGAAGAGATCGAGCGCGTCCTGGTCGTCGTCGCCCATCCCGACGACGTCGACTTCGGCGCCGCCGGCACGATCGCCGGCTGGACCCGGGCCGGCATCGAGGTGAGCTACTGCCTGGTGACCGACGGCCAGGCCGGCGGCTTCGAGCCGGACCGCGATCGCGCCGAGATGCCCGCGGTACGCCGCGCGGAGCAGTCGACCGCGGCCGGGCACGTCGGCGTGAAGGACCTGCATTTCCTCGGCTATCAGGACGGGCAGGTCGAGCCGACGCTGGACCTGATCCGGGACATCGTGCGGGTGGTCCGTAAGGTCCGGCCGCAGCGGCTCGTCACCTCGTCCCCCGAGCGGAACTGGGCCCGGATGCCCGCGTCGCACCCGGATCACATGGCCGCGGGCGAAGCGACGACGCGCGCCTTCTTCCCGGCCGTGGGCAACCCGTACGCGTTCCCCGAGCTGATCAGCGAAGGCCTGGAGGCGTGGACCGTCGGCGAACTCTGGCTGCAGGCCCATCCCGAGCAGAACCACTACGTCGACATCACCGACACCTTCGACGCCAAGGTCAAGGCGATCCTGTCGCACGTCAGCCAGCACCCCGATCCGGACAACATGCCGGACCGGATCAGGGCCTGGAACGGCCAGAACGCCGCGCAGGCAGGCTTTCCCGAAGGCCACCTCGCGGAGGGCTTCGCCGTTATCCGCCTCGGCTGAGGCCAGTACTACGGAACGCTAGTCGCAAGCTGATCAACCAAGCGGCCAGGACGAACACCACGAGCATTGCGAGTCCTGCCCGCAGTGACGTGTGATCGACGACCGCCCCGATCAGCGGCGCGAACAGTCCACCCGCCGAGACCGCCAGCCCGAGAGTGACTCCACTGGCGGTACCGGGCCGGGTCGGCAACATGTCCTGCCCGAGCGTGATGTGCAACGAGAACGGCACTGACAGCGCGGTCCCGACCAGCGCGATCACGACGTACAGCGAAGGCCCTGGCACGAGGACAAGCACAGGCAGCAGGAGGGTTGTCGCAAGATAACCAGCCCGTACTACGGGGAGCCGACCCCACCGCTCGGCGAAGCGGCCGCCCAGTACGGTGCCGACGGCAGCCCCCACGTACAAGGCGAACACGGCTGCCGTCGCGGCTCTACCTCCACCACCGACGCGCTGTACGGCGTACAGGCCAACGAAGCCCGCCAGGCCGAGGTAGGCGATCGAACGTAGTACGACGATCGCTGTCAGCTGCCCGAACGCAGCCCAGTCGTCAGTGCCTGCTGCTGTCGAGCGAGTCGCTGTCGCCGGCTTGTACTTCGACAGAACGGGCACTGTCACCGCTATACCAACCAGAGCTGGTACTGCGAGCCAACCGGTCGCTTGCAGGCCTAGCTCCGACAGGACTGGTCCTGCGACGAGCGGAGCCAGTACGAAGCCCGCGTTGCCACCCAGGGAGAACCAGCTCATCTCCCGATGACCGCCGCCCGTCACCGTACGCGCGATGCGCGCCGCAGACGGGTGGTACGCCGCTACGCCCAACCCGACGAGCGCAGCCGCCACTAGCGTCATACCGAAGGACGTGGACGCGCCCAGCAGGACTACGCCGCCAGCGCAGGCCAGCATGCTCACCGGGAGGATCCAGGGAAGCGTGCGACGGTCCACCAACCAGCCGAACGCCGGCTGCGTCGCGGCCGACGCCACGGTCCCCGCAAGGACGACGATCGACACGGCCGAGTAGCCGAGGCCCCGGTCGAGCACCAGGAACGGGACCAGGACAGGGATCAGCCCCTGGTAGAAGTCGACGCTGGAGTGACCGACCGCCATCACCAGGGTCGCGTTGCGCTTCGCCATACGTAACAGCCTGCAACCTGCTGGCCCTGGCTGACTTCCGTTAATCTGACAACATATGTCGGGAATCCGCCAGCAACCTCAAGCGCCGACCGTTCTCCGCCAACTGGCCGGTGGCGAGCGGATCGACCTGCATGTCCACGACGACCACCAGATCGTCTACGCGGCCGCCGGAGTCGTCTCTGTCGCCACGAAGCAAGGCACCTGGGTCGGACCGGCCACCCGCGCGATCTGGATTCCCGCCCGCACGCCGCACGAGCACCGCGCCTACGGCGACACGGCACTCCACCTCGTAGGACTTCCGGTCAACCCGCTAGGTCTTGCGACGCCCGCAGTACTGTCCGTCCATCCCTTGCTCCGTGAGCTGATCATCGCCTACACAGACGACCCTGCCGACGACAGCGCCGAACGGCGACGCCTCCGCGCAGTACTGCTCGACCAGCTAAAGCTATCCACGCAACAGGCCGCCCTACGCCTCCCCGCCGCCCAGGACACCCGCCTGGCGGCGCTGTGCGCAATCCTCGACCGCACCCCCGCCGACAGCCGCCCCCTAGCAGCCCTCGGCTCCGCGGTAGGCGCCAGCGAACGCACCCTCTCCCGCCTGTTCCGCGCCGAGTTCGCCATGACCTTCCCCCAATGGCGCACCCAACTCCGCCTCCACCACGCCCTCGTCCTCCTCGCCGAAGGCCACCCCGTCACCACAGTCGCCCACCTCTGCGGCTGGTCCACCCCCAGCGCCTTCATAGACACCTACAAACAAACCTTCACCACCACCCCCGGCCGCCACCACCCCTAAAAACAGTTGCCGGGCGGGGTGGAGGGGGTCAGGGTCTGGGGCATGACTCTTGTTAGGTGGGTGGTTGGTGACGAGCCTGAGGTGTTGCTGGTGCACGCGGGGGTGGCGGACTCGCGGATGTGGGCGGAGCAGGTGGCGGATCTCAGCCGGGATCATCGGGTGATCACGGTGGATCTGCGCGGGTTCGGGGAGACGCCGGTGGAGGCCGGGGTGAAGTACTCCGACGCGCAGGATCTGCTGGACGTGCTCGACGAGTTGCAGGTGGAGACGACGGCGGTGGTCGCGGCGTCGTTCGGGGCGAACGTGGTGCTGCAGGCGGCGAGTCATGCGCCGGAGCGGTTCACGCGGCTGGTGCTGATGTCGCCGCCGATGGACGGGGTCGAGAGGACCGACGATCTGCGGGCGTTCGGGGCGGAGGAGGATCGTCTGCTGGAGGCCGGGGACGTCGACGGCGCGACGGACCTCAACGTGCGGACCTGGTTGGGCCCCGAAGCTGACGACGAGGCCCACGAGCTGCTGCGGATCATGCAGAAGCGCGCCTTCGACGTCGGGCTCGCGGTCGGAGACCTCGACCAGGAGGAGTACGAGGTCGACCCGAAGGTGCTGACGATGCCGGTGAAGCTCTTCCACGGCACGCACGACCTGGACTACTTCCACCACTGCGCGACCCACCTGGCCGCCCAGCTGCCGCAGGTCGACCACGTCGAACTCCCCTGGGCCGGCCACCTCCCGACCCTCGAGCGCCGCGCGGAAGGCATCGAACTGGTCCGCGCCGCCTTGTCCTGAAGGCGGACCGCCAACACTCACCATCACCGGCAAGGCGGGCCTCTTCAGGCGGCCGGGCCCGCAAGCACTCAGCTGTCAGTCGGCGAGGGCACCCATCGGGTCCCAGGCCGGGAGGACGATCGGGGCGTCGTCGAGGCGGGCCTGGAGTTCGGCCGGGAGGGCGGAACGGCGGACGGCGATCTCGAAGACGTGCTCGGCGTACCACGAGTCGTTCATGGTCCAGAAGCCGCTCTCGCCCTTCTCGTCACCCCAGCTGTTCTCGACCCGCCAGCGGCGCGGCTTGCCGTCGAGCACGTCGACACCGGTGAACAGCATCGCGTGCGTCATCAGCGTCTCGTGGTGGACCAGCCGCTCGGCCTTGTTCAGCGAGAACTCCGTGTCGTAGATCGACCCGTAGTCGTACAGCTTCGCGTCCCAGTAGCCGAGGTCGGAGTTCATCTGCTTGCCGACGTCGCAGCCGAACCAGACCGGCTCGCCGCCGACGATCGCGGCCTGGGTGAGCTGTTTCATCAGGTCGATCTCGACGTTCAGGTACACCACCGGCGGCGCGTCGATCACGTTGCCGAGGAAGTCGACGGTGAAGGTCTTGCCGGTCGGGCTGGTCTCGCGCGGGTCGTGCACGATGCACACGTACTCGTCGACCGGCAGCGTCACGTACGCCGCGGCGAACTCGGCCGGGGTGGTCCAGCCGTCGCGGTGGAAGCCCTTGTCGGTGTCTTTCCACTGCCACAGGAACTTCTGCGGCGGCGTACCGAGGTGGATGCTCAGCACCCGGTGGATCGTGGTCAGCAACACCTGCTTGTGCGCCCGCTTCGCCTCGACCCCGTCGAGCTTGCGCAGATCGCGCGCGCCCTGGCGGAGCAACTGGCGGAGCGTGTCGTTCATCTGCGAGGTCGACGAGGAGCTCTCGGTCTCCGGCATCGCCGACTTCGGCACCAGGCCGTGCTTGCGGACCAGCGCGACGAACATGTTCCACTGGCCGCCGTCACCGATCGGGTCGGACAGCAGGTGCGCCACCGTCCGGTCGTCGACGTCGCGGTCGCCGGTCTCGATCATCGCTTCGAGGAAGAAGTTGGACCGCTCGAACTTGTCCCAGAACAGCAGGTAGTTCTGGGAGAACTCGAAGTCCTTGACGCCGAGCTTCTCGGCGGCGCCGACCCGGAGCAGGTTCAGCCCGGCGAACAGCCAGCAACGGCCGCTCTTCTTCTGGTTCGTCACCTTCCAGTCGTCGAGCAGATTCGAGACCGAATGGTCAAGACTCGTGACGATCTGGCGGTCGAGGGCGATCGTAGCGATCGGTGTCTGGGTGACTGCGTTCTGCATCACCCGGTACGCCGGGTGCGCCGCGAACTCTTTCTCGAAGAGTTCGAGCTGTTCGGCAGTGAGATTCCGCTCCATAGCAATCGACGGTATAACAGCGGCAAAGGTCCCTGCGCTCCTGTCGCGTGGCGAAGATGTGCCCTGTCCAGATCCCGCCACCGATGAGACGGCCGCCGCGGCCCCTCCGAGCGCCATCGCCAGCCCGAGCACCGGCGTACGGTCCGCGTGCCAAACCCCCATCTTCCACTCACCGGAAGAGCCACGCGCGAAACCCGCCGCCGGCAAGCGGCGACGGGAAGGCGGTTGCCGAGGTCAGACCAGGCGGCGGTCGGTGGCCCAGCGGGTGAGTTCGTGGCGGTTGGAGAGCTGGAGCTTGCGCAGTACGGAGGAGACGTGGGTCTCGACCGTCTTCACCGAGATGAAGAGCTCGCGGGCCACTTCCTTGTACGCGTAGCCGCGCGCGATCAGCCGGAGCACCTCGCGCTCACGCTGCGAGAGCCGGTCCAGGTCCTCGTCCACCGAGGCGATGTCGATCGCGCCGGAGAACGCGTCCAGGACGAATCCCGCCAGCCGCGGCGAGAACACGGCGTCACCGTCGGCGACCCGTCCGATCGCGTCGACCAACTCGGTGCCGCTGATGTTCTTGGTGACATACCCACGCGCGCCGGCCCGGATCACACCGATCACGTCCTCGGCCGCGTCAGACACCGACAGCGCGAGGAACTTGATCTCGGGGTGCCGCTGGTGCACCTGCTTCATCACCTCGGTGCCACCGCCGCCGGGCAGGTGCACGTCGAGCAGGACGACGTCGGGCTCGTTCGCCACGATCGCCTTCACCGCGCTGTCGACGTCGTTACCCTCGCCGACGATGTCGACCGAGGACCCGATCTCGCTGCGAACACCGGCCCGGAACATGTCGTGGTCGTCGATGACCACCACTCGCCTCTGTGTCATCTGTCCATCTCCAGTCGCACTTCGGTGCCTGTCTCCGGGTTCGACCGCACCGTTGCGCGGCCGCCGTGCCGTTCCATCCTGCCCATCACGCTGTGCCGCAGACCGAGCCGGTCCTCGGGCACCCCGTCGGTGTCGAAGCCCTTGCCGCGATCCCGGACGAAGATCTCGGCCCGGTCCCCGTCGACCTCGACGAATACATCGATCTTGTCAGCTCCGGAGTGTTTTGCGGCGTTCACCATCGATTCTCTTGCCGCGCGCACCATCGCCGAGAGTCCTTCGGACATGTCGCAGTCGCCGACCGTGACCACTTCGACCGGTACGCCGTGGGAGTCCTCCACCTCGGCAGCGGCCCGTTTCGCCGCACCTGCCAGGGTCTGGTCGGTCTTGTCGTCCTCGTCGTACAACCAGGACCGCAAGTCCCGCTCCTGCGCCCGAGCAAGCCGTACTACGGCTCGCGGGTCGTTCGCCTGCTTCTGGATCAGCGCCAGCGTCTGCAGCACCGAGTCATGCAGGTGAGCCGCCATGTCGGCCCGCTCCTGCGACCGGATGCGCTCGCTGCGCTCGGAGTTCAGGTCGCGGGTCAGGCGGTGCACCCACGGTCCGGCGATCACGCCGATGCCGACCACCGCGAGCAGCAGTGCGACCAGGACGTCGCCCACCATCGACAGCCGGCCGTTCTGCACCAGGAAGACGGTCACCGCGGTGCCGAGCAGCACCAACCCGACGACGATCCGGACGATCGACTTCCAGCCGCCCTTGCCGAACAGCATGCCCAGCGTGGGCGCCTTGTTGGTCCAGGCTGCCTTCTGCCCCTCATCCGCCTGCCGCCAGATCAGCGCCAGACCGGTCCCGGCGAACACGAGCGGCCAGAACATCTTCCCGGCGATCCCGAGGCCGGCCACGTTCAGCAGCAGCAGCAGGCCGACGCCGACGACGGCCAGGGCCATCATCTGGCCGCGGTTCTTCTCCCGCCGGCGAGCCTTGCTCTCGGTCATCGGTGGCGGCTGATCCGAGCGCAGCCCGCCACGGGTGTGCGCTGCGAGGCCGGGTGCGGCCGGTACGGTCGGAGCCGCCAGCGGCATCAGGAACCACAGGGCCGCATAGATCAGTACGCCGAAGCCGCCGAACACCGTCATCGCGATGAAGACCAGCCGGACGACCGTGTCGGAGACACCCAGGTGGTCCGCCACCCCACCGGCAACACCACTCACCACCCGCCCATCGGCACGGCGGTAAGCCCGCCGCACAGGAGGCACTTCCTGCTGCCCGGAACCACTCCCAGGTGGTACGCCGTACTGGCTCGCTTCCGGCGCGCTGCTGCCGTGCTGGCTCGTTCCAGGCGCGCTGCTGCCCGGCGTACCGGCGTACTGGCCCGGGGCGTGCGGACCGGCGGGTGGGACCCCTTGGCTCTTGGGTCCGCCCGGAGGCGCGGCAGCGGCTGGTTGATTCATCTCCACGATCGTCACATGCGGACCGGGGCGACACCAGCAGGCTTGTCCCCGGCCGGGACCTCAGCCGCCGGTCGCCACGGTCAGGGTCGGGCCGGGGAGAACCCCTAGCTGACCGTGGCAGCGGGGCGACCCGGGGTCACCGCAGGGGGATCCCCGATGTTCGGAACGGCCGGAGCGGGACACTATCGGTGTCATGGAGCAGAACTCGAGCGGCACAGGGCCCGGACGGTGGATTCAACCCCGCCCCCCTGCGCGATGTGCAGAACTGGCGCCGGAGCCGGTCCGACCGGATGGTCGCCGGTGTCTGCGGCGGCATGGGCCGAGCCCTCAACATCGACCCGGTGCTGGTGCGGGTGGTGATGGCGGTGCTGATCCTCAGTGGCCCCGGCATCATCTTCTACGGCGCCGCCTGGGTGCTGATGCCGGACGAGGGCTCCGACCGCTCGCCCGCTCAAAGCCTGCTCGGCGACCGGGTCCGTCCCGATCACCCGTGGCTGTGGCCGGTCGTGATCGGCGTCTGCGTCTTCGCCGCGATCGCGATGATGTCCTCCTTCAACTTCGGCAAGCTGGTACCGGGACCGCTGCTGGTGATCGGCGTGATCTGGCTGGTCGCCTTCCGCCGCAAGCACGGCCGTGCGCCGTGGTCCGGCCGCCGCCGCTCGCAGTGGCACGGCGGCGACAACCCCAGCGGCCAGTGGCACGGCGGCGGCACGAACGGGACCCCGCAGAACCCGGGTTGGACCAATCCAGGCCTCGGTTCGACCGGCGCAGCTCCCGGCACCACGCCTCCCCGTCCGCAGGACGCGCAGTACGGCGGCACCCCGGCGTACGGAACGGCGCCTGCTCAGAACGGCCCGCCACCTCCCCCGGCGGGCACGTCGTCCTCGGCCGCGCAGCGACCACAGGACCGTGTCACCGCACCGGTCCAGGCTGTGTGGATCGAGGACGACCCCCTCGGCCTGTACGTCGATGAGCCGCCCGCGCCGGCCAGGTCTGCCCCCGGGGCACCACCTGCGAAGGGCATGCGCGGCGTGAAGTCGGCCGTCGCCGCCCTGACCGGGCTCGCTATCGCGATCGCCTGGATTGCCGGCGCCGCAGTACCGCTGATGCTGGTGATCGGCCTCGGAACGCTCGGCCTCGGCATGCTCGTCGGCGGGTTCCTCGGCCGGACGATGGGCCTGCTGCCGCTCGGCATCCTGCTCGCGCTCGGCGTCGCCGCCAGCACGATCTTCCCGTCCATCCCGCGCGACTTCACCGACACGAACTTCGTCGCCGATGCCGGCAAGACGGTCGACGCCACCAACACGGCGTACCACTTCGACGCCGGCTCGGTGCATCTC
Organism: Kribbella qitaiheensis; assembly: GCF_014217565.1. Classification (NCBI taxonomy): domain Bacteria; kingdom Bacillati; phylum Actinomycetota; class Actinomycetes; order Propionibacteriales; family Kribbellaceae; genus Kribbella; species Kribbella qitaiheensis. The sequence continues at coordinate 5,484,380 of NZ_CP043661.1, read as the reverse complement.
GACCTGACCAAGGCGACCTTCGCCAAGGACGCCAAGGTGGTCGTGGACGGGCGGGTCGGCGAGATCGTCGTCAAGATCCCCGCGAACGTGGACGTCAGCGGGACCGTGACGACCAAGACCGGCGATGTGAACGCACTCGGGCAGCACAAGGGCGGCCACAACGCCGAACTGGTGCTGACCAACGATCTCGGCGCCGACAGCAAGGTCGGGCCGGCATTGGTCACACTGGACCTGGACCTGAAACTCGGCAGCATCAGGGTGGAGCGCGGATGAGGAAGACGAAGCCGGACGTCCCCGGCGTCATCGCGGGCACCGTCCTGACCGGTGCCGCCACGATCTGGATCCTGAACGACAACGGCGCCGTCCAGACCGACGACCTCGGCCTGACCGCAGCGCTCCTGCTGGTGGCCGCCGGCATCGTCGGCCTGGCCGCCTCCAACCGCGGCTGACCCCTGCCCGACCGCGACTGACCCGTCCCGACCGCGGCTGACCCCGTCCCGACCGCGGCTGGCCTGTCCCCGCCAAGGCCGATCTCGGCCGACCGCGGCTGGACGGTCGCCAAAGGCGCCCGGAGTACTTGGGTTAGGCTTGTTGACCGCTCTGGTCGTCGCCGGAGCACCCGAGGGGTCCGGGTGAAGCGGATCCCGTTGAAGGTCAACAGGAGTTCCGATGGTGCGCGGCACCGTGAAGTGGTTCAACGCCGACAAGGGCTACGGCTTCCTCGCCGTCGACGGTCAGGACGACGTCTTCGTGCACTGGAGCAAGATCGTCTCGGACGGCTACAAGACCCTCGAGGACGGCCAGCCGGTCGAGTTCGAGGTGATCGACGGACCCAAGGGCCGGGAGGCCGACACCGTCAAGACCGTCTGAGCCCGGCTCGGGCTATAGGTTTCCGGACTGCGCCGAGCGTGGCCAACCGGTAACCTGACGTCTCACCTTGGGAGGGGTAGGACGTGGCCGAGCCGCGACGCCGAACTCGTCGGCCTGCTGCACCGCTGGCGCGACACCGTCCACCTGTTCAACCGCCGCCTCGACCTGACCGAGATCAGCACCTTCTCGAACACCATCTCCGCCGCCGAACTAGCCGCCTTCCACCGCGCCCTCCACCGCGAGAACAGCTACTTCGCCGCCACCCGAGAAATGCTCGAAACCCTCCTCAACCGCCTCCCCCCAACCTGACCGGCCAACTCGGCCTCACGGGTGGATCACGGTGACGCCCGCCGGCGTACCGGTGTTCAGTTCCTCCAGCGCAGCAGGGACTTCGGCCAACGAGATCGTGCGCGTGATCAGCTCGGCGGGCTTGAGCTCACCCGACGCGACCAGACCCAGCATCTCCGGATAGTGGTGCGCGGCCATGCCATGACTGCCAAGCCATTCCAGCTCCTGCCAGATCAACCCGGACACATCGACCTGGACACCGTCAGGCAGCAACCCCACTTGCAGATGCCGCCCACGCGGCCGCAACGACCGCAGCGCATCCTGGACGATCGCGTTCGAGCCGAGCGCGTCCATCGTCACGTGCGCACCGCCGTCGGTGACCTCACGAATGCGCGCCACCGCATCCGGCCCGGCCGTCACCACTTCAGCAGCCCCGTACTTCGCCGCCAGCGCGAGCGCGTCCGGATTGGTGTCAACGGCAACTACTTTCGCACCGAGAGCGGCCGCGATCATCACCGCGGACAAGCCGATCCCGCCACACCCGAAGACCACCACGGTCTCCGCAGCGACCACCCGGCCGACCTGCCGGACAGCCCGGTACGACGTGGCGAAGCGGCACCCGAGCCCAGCCGCGGTGTCGAAGTCCAACTCGTCGGGCAACCGGACGAGATTCACCTGCGCGAACGGCAAGGCGACGTACTCGGCAAAGGATCCCCAGTAGTTGAAGCCGGGCTGCAACTGATTCGGGCAGACCTGCTGGTTCCCCGCGGCGCACTGCTCGCAGTTCCCACACGCGCAGATGAACGGCGAGGTCACCCGGTCGCCAACGGCCCAGCCCTCAACGCCTTCTCCCACTGCCGCGATCGTCCCCGCCAATTCGTGCCCTGGGACATGCGGCAACACGATGTCGGAGTCATGCCCCTGCCACCCGTGCCAGTCACTCCGGCACAACCCGGTGGCCTCGACCTTCACCACCACCCCACCGGGCCGCACCTCGGGCGAAGGAACTTCCCGGACCGACGGCAGTACGCCGTACTGCTCGACCACAATCGCGCGCATCCAGCCATCCTCAGCGACAACGCCCGTCCAGACCACCCGACACCGGTCAGTTGGTGAGATCGACGGAGATGTGCGGCGCCAAAGCACGCAGGAAGTCGGGAGCGTCGAACATGGCACCGGCCGAGGCAAGGCCGGCAACTCGGCCACGGCCGGTCAGGATGCGGTCGACGGCCTCGACCACGAGCGGGGCGGTGACCGCGTAGATGTCCTGGCCAGAAGCTGTCGCGCGGCGTTCGACGCCGTCGGCCCGAACGGCGACATCGACGACGAAGGTCTGATCCGAGCGCCCCGAGGCATCGAGCGTAGGCGCGGGTGTGTCCGCGTTCGCCAGATCCCGCGCGGCTTCGACGCTCATGTAGGTGCGAACCTCGGGCACCGCCAAGTGGCTGGGCACGGTGATGACATCGGCCATCGTGAACCCCGCGATCACCGCCCGCCGGCCCAGCGGCTCCGGAAAGCCCCAGTCCTCTTCCGACGGCTTCTCGTCGTGGTACTCCAGCGCACCGCCCGAGAACCGAACCCGCCGACCCGCGCGACGCTCGTGGGACACCTCCCCGGCCACCCGGGTTCCCGGCGTCGGATGCCAACTGCTCAACCCGTAGGCGACATCGACCTCGTCCGCTGCCGTCCACTCACCCATCGCCGCCGTCACCAGCAGATCACCAAGCCCACCGTAGAAAGCCATCGCCGGTACTACGGGAATGCGCGCCTCCCGAGCCGCTTCGGCATAGTCGGCGAACGTCGTCGCATTCGCCTCGATCTCGGCAGCGACGTCGAGGTACGGAATCCCCGCCCGCAAGGCCGCTTCGAGGACCGGCCCGGCCGTCGCCGCGAACGGTCCAGCCGCGTTGATCACCGCAGCCGCCCCAGCGAGCGCCCGATCCAGGGAATCCGGATCGTCGACCGTCGCCGGCCGAACCTCCAGCCCACCCCAAAGCGCCTCCAACTTCGTCGCGTCCCGCCCGGAAACGACCGGGCTGAAGCCGCGCCGCCGGAGCTCCTCGACAACGAACCGACCTGTGTGCCCGGTCGCTCCGTAAACAACCACCACTGAACTCACAACGTCTCTCATGCCTCCACTCTGCCGGTGCGAGGCGACGCAACGTGATAGTCCGGAACGACACCATGCGTACACTTTCGGACATGCACACTGTGGCCTTGGCAACGGCCGGCCGGCTCCTGCATTTCGAGCTGGGCGTCGCGTACGAGATCTTCGGCAATCCCCCACTCGGGTCCGAGGACGACTGGTACGACGTATCGCTGTGCGGCCCCGGCCCGATCCAGGTCGGCCCGTTCAAGCTCGAGCCCGACCACGGCCTGGATCACCTGGCCACCGCCGACACGGTGATCGTGCCGGCGTACGTCGATGTCGACGACCCGCTGCCGACGGAACTGGTCGAAGCCGTCCGCGCGGCGTACGAAGCAGGCGCCCGGGTCGCGTCGCTCTGTACCGGCGCCTTCGTCCTCGGCGCGGCCGGGCTCCTGGACGGCCGGCGGGCAACGACCCATTGGGCTCACACCGACCAACTGCGCGCCCGTCATCCCTTGGCGCTGGTCGATCCGGACGTGCTCTACACCGACAACGGTCGCGTCCTCACCGCCGCGGGCAAGGCGGCAGCCGTCGATCTCTGCCTCCACCTGGTCAACCTCGATCACGGTGCGGCCATCGCCAACACGGTCGCCCGCCGCCTCGTCGTACCGCCGCACCGCGACGGCGGCCAGGCCCAGTTCGTGACCACGCCGATCCAGGTGTCGGGCGATCATCAGCTGGCCCGCCTGCTCGCCTGGGTCCAGGAACGTCTGGACCAGCCGCTGACCGTCACCGATCTGGCCCGGCAGGTGAGCACGAGCCCGCGCAACCTCGGCCGGCAGTTCCGCTCGGTCACCGGCCAGGCGCCGATCCAGTGGCTCCTGACCCAGCGCGTACGCCGGGCCCAGGAGCTATTGGAGTCCACCGATCAGAGCATCGAAGCGGTCGCCGTCGCCACCGGCATGGGCACCGCGACGACGCTCCGGCGTCAGTTCAAGCGGATCGTCGGCGTCCCTCCGGACAGCTACCGACGATCCTTCCGCAGCACGAAGGCTGGTTAGCAGCCGCCGGCGACGGCCGGGATGATCGAGACCTGGCCGCCGTCCTTGATCGCGGTCTGGAGTCCCTCGGAGAACCGGACGTCGTCGTTGTCGACGTACACGTTGACGAAGCGGCGCAGCTCGCCGGACTCGTCGAGGACCCGGCTCTTGATGCCCGGGTACGACGTGTCGAGCGACTCCAGCACCTCGCTCAGGGTCGAGCCTTCGACCGAGACCTCGGAGACACCCTTGGTGTACGGCCGCAGGATGGTCGGGACGCGCACGCTCACACTCACTGCAGACCTGCCTTCACGAAGGCGTCGTAGGACGCGGGGATGGTGACCTTCGGGCCGACCCGGTCGGCCACCGCGTCGAGCGTCTTGAGCCCGTCGCCGGAGTTGATGATCACCGTCTCGGCGTCGGGGTCGAGCTGACCGGTCTCGATCAGCTTCTTCAGCGTCGCGACGGTGACGCCGCCGGCGGTCTCGGTGAAGATGCCCTCGGTCCGGGCCAGCAACTGGATGCCCTCGATGACCTCTTCGTCGCTGACGTCCTCGATCACACCACCGGTACGCCGGGCGACGTCGAGCACGTACGGTCCGTCGGCGGGGTTCCCGATCGCCAGGGACTTCGCGATGGTGTCCGGCTTGACCGGCTTCACCACGTCGTACCCGTCGCGGAACGCCTGGGCGATCGGCGAGCAGCCGGTCGCCTGGGCGCCGTAGATCTTGTAGTCGGTGGCGTCGACGAGCCCGAGCTTGCCGAGCTCGGTGAAGCCCTTGTCGATCTTGGTCAGCTGCGAACCGGACGCGACCGGGATCACCACCTGCTGCGGGATCCGCCAGCCGAGCTGCTCGGCGATCTCGAACGCGAGCGTCTTCGAGCCCTCGGAGTAGTACGGCCGGACGTTGACGTTGACGAACGCCCAGCCTTCTTCCTCACCGGCGATCTCGGAGGCGAGCTTGTTCACGTCGTCGTAGTTGCCCTCGACGGCGACCAGCGTTCCGCCGTACACGGCGGTGGTGATGATCTTGGGGCGCTCGAGGTCCTGCGGGATGAAGACGACCGAGCGGATGCCGGCCCGGGCGGCCGCGGCGGCGACGGCGTTGGCCAGGTTGCCGGTGGAGGGGCAGGCGAAGACCTTCATGCCGAGCTCACGGGTGGCGCTCAGGGCGGACGCGACCACGCGGTCCTTGAAGGAGTGGGTCGGGTTGCCCGAGTCGTCCTTCACCCAGAGCTTGCGCAGGCCGAGCTCGCGGGCCAGGTTGCCGGCGTCGATCAGCCGGGTGTAGCCCGGTTCGGTGTTCGGGAAGCTCGCCACGTCGACCGGGACGGGCAGCAGCGGCTGGTAGCGCCAGATGTTCTTCGGGCCGGCCTCGATCTGTGCACGCGTGATGGCCGGGAACTCGTACCCGACCTCCAGCGGACCGAAGCACTCCATACAGGCGTAGAACGGGCCGAGTTCGGATTTCGCGCCGCAGGCGCGACAGCTCAGGTGCGTTCCGTTGCCGAAGGCACCTGCACGGATGGTGTGGGTGGCGGTCGGGGTGCTCAAGCTCATGGAGGTTCCCTCCTCATCTTCCCCGAACCGGATCTCGGCGCGGGACGGATTTGGCACCGGTCCGCCGCGAACGCACCCGGATCGAGTGCGCCAACGGGGAGGGTTGCCGGGACTTCAACGGGCCGTTTCCCTCAGTCCCTCTGGATGAGCACTGACGAGGTTACCCAATCGGGTCCACATTGTGTCCTCCGATCCCACTATGCGAGACAGTCGATCTCAGTCCTGGTCACCGCCGCGGCGCAGGTCCAGCATCCGCATCAGCGGTGTGGCCGCGACCCCGTGCACAAGAACACTCAGAACCACGGTGAACGCGACAGTCGCCCACAACCAGGGCAGGTCCGCCCTGAACTCGGGTCCGGCGTACGCCAGGTAATACACCGAACCGACGCCCCGTACGCCGAAGGCAGCGGTCACCCACCGCTCGGATCTGCGCAGCGGGGTCCGCTGGAGGGCTACCCAAGCGGTCAATGGCCGGATCACCAGGACCAGCGCGACCCCGATCACGACACCGGTCACCGTCAGTGGCTTGAGGATGCCGCCGGTGATCGCGACGCCGAGCAGCAGCAGGATCCCCCAGGTCAGGATGTGTTCGAGCTCCTCGATGAAGCTGTGCAGTTCAGCGTGGAAGTCGTGGCCCCGCTCGGCCGCCCGCAGCGTCAGGGCGGCGACGAAGACGGCAAGGAAGCCGTAGCCGTGCAGAACCTGGGTCAACCCGTAGACGCCCAGCGTCATCGCCAGCGCGAGCACCGGTTCGCGGGAGTCGGCCAGCCGGAAGGTCCGCGACGGAGCGCCGAACGCCATCTTGCCGAGCAGCCGGCCTGCCCCGGCGCCGACCGCGATCCCGATCAGCGTCCTGCCGGCCAGGTCCCAGGCGAGCCACTCGATTCCCCAGTCGCCGATCGCGCCCTTGGTCGCGGCGAAGACGGCCGCGTAGACGAACGGGAAGGCCAGCGCGTCGTTCAGGCCGGCCTCCGAGGTGAGCGCGAACCGCACCTCGTCGTCCTCCTCGGGCTCCGCGCCCTCGCCGGTCGAGGGCCCCTGGACCTGGACGTCCGAGGCAAGCACCGGATCGGTCGGCGCGAGTACGGCGCCGAGCAGCAGCGCCGTCGCGGGCGCCAGCCCGAGCAACCAGCCGGCCCCCGCGACCGCGGCGATACAGGCCGGCATCGCGATCAGCAGCAGCCGCCAGGTCGTCCGCCACCGCTGCCAGCCGATCGGGCGGTCGATCGCCAGGCCGACACCCATCAAGGCGATCAGGATGGTCAGCTCGGCAAGGTGCTTGGTGAGCCCCGGCTCGGCGATGGGGCTCAGGTGGCTGCGGTCCACCGCCAGACCGAGCAACAGCCCCGCCCCGACGAAGGCGATCGGGGCCGAGATCGCGTACCGGCGCAGCAGTCGCGGCAGGATGGCGCCGACCAGCAAGGCCGCACCGGCGACCAGGTAGAGGCCGTCCCCGTCGATTCGCATCATGCCGACCCTAGTGCCCCGACTGATGCCCGGCCGGGCTCAGCGAAGCCGGTTCGTCGCCCCGGGCGTGTGGGTCGGCAGCGACTTGCGGGGGCCGAAGCGGGGATGGGCGAGACCGGCCAGGCCCAGGAGAGCCTGGACGCGGAAGCGATGCCCGCGGTACGGCTCGATCAGTTCGGCGGTGCCTTCGTCGTCGAGCTCCTCGCCGGTCAGCGCGTAGGAGACGTTGCGGGATACGTGATAGTCCGCGAACGAGAACGCGTCCGCGTCCCCGTGCGCCCGCTGCCGTACTTCGGCCGCGGTCCAGACCCCGACGCCAGGCAACGACCGCAGCCGTCGCTCGATCTCCACGCCGTCGGTCAGCTCGAGCGTCCGCTCCAACGCCGCGGCCCGCGTCGCCGCTGTGATGACGACTCGCGACCGCCGGCCTTCGACCCCGGCCCGCAACCACTGCCAGGACGGGATCAGCCGCCACTCCTCCGGCGACGGTGGGACCATCATCTTGCGCCCGTCCGGCGACCCCGGACCCGGCGCCGGCTCGCCGTACTCACGCAGCAGCATCCGCCACCCCGCGAACGCTTCCTTCCCGGTCACCACCTGCTCGATCCCGGCCGCCGCCATCGCCTCGAACACGGCTCGCGTCCGCGGCACCCGGAAGTGCGGGAACCGCCTCGCCGCATCGACCAGCGGCTGATGCTCCGGCAGCGGCTCGAACCCGTCCCAGCTGTCCGCGTCTCCCAGCAACTCGGGAACCCCGTCCAGCGCCCAGCCCGCCCCCGGACCCCACGCCTCGGCTTCGACCTCGGCCACCGCGGAGTACGGCGTCAATCGCAACAGGACCGGCCCGTCCGGCGTCCTGGTGGCTCGCCAGATAGTCCGCCCGTCATACACGTACGCGGGATCTCCTGGCCCCTTCCGTAGCCCCCCGATCACCATCTGAGGATCCACAGGCCGCCCAGGGCCGCCACCGCCGTACCACCGAGCTCACACCGCAAGTCTTACCTACCGCGCCGACAGAACCACATACTGAGGCATGGCGATGTCGGGGTGGCAGGCTGTGAAGCTGGTGGTGAACACGATCAATCTCTCGACGCTGACCGGGGTGCTGGTCGGCGTGCTCGGGCGGGCCCGGTTCAGCCGCGGGCCGCGGGGATTGTTCTACGCGACGGGTTACCGGCTGAAGTTTCCGGTCGCCGGCGCTTTCACGATCGGGAACCTGATCCTGACCAAACACGACCGTGCGTACTTCGACGAGCAGCCGACGCTGATCAAGCACGAGGAACGGCACTCCTGGCAGTACTTCTGCCTGATCGGCCTGCCGATGCTCCCGCTGTACATCCTCGCCGCGAGCTGGTCCCTGTTACGGACCGGCTGTCCGGCTTCCCGGAACATCTTCGAGCGGCTGGCCGGCCTCGACGACGGCGGCTACACCGAATATCCGGTGCAGTCCCTCGGCAAGACGCTGAGCCAGGCGTTCAGCGCGTTGCGATCGCATCCGCGAGGGCAGTGAGGACGGTTACTACCCCCGCCGGGTCGTCCACGACGATGTCGGCGGACTCAGTAAGCGCGGTGGCACCCGACGACCGCGCTGCAACCAGTACTGCGTGCAGACCGTCGGCGCGGAGAGCCTGAAGGGCTTTGAAGGCAGCCAGGTCACCCAGGTCGTCACCGGCGTACAGGATCGAGCGAGCCCCGGTGCTGTCGAGCAAACGACGCAGGGCTAGCCCCTTGTCGATCCCGGGCGGGCGCAGCTCCAGCACCAGGTTGCCCGGCTCCAGGTGAAGGCCTACTGACGAGGCCAGCTCCGACAGCGGCGTACGCAAAGCCTCTAGCGCCCCCGCCGGATCAGGCAGTCTGCGAGTGTGGACCGCCAGCGAGCTGTCCTTGTCCTCCACGAACGCATCCGGCTGCCCCGCGTCGCGTAGTACGGCAGGGAGTTGCTCGCGCGCGACGGCTACACCCGCGGGAACGGGCTCGCTGGTCACGGCACCTGTAGAGGCCTCCCAGCGCTCCAGCCCGTAGTGCCCCAGTACTACGAGGCTGCCGAGTCCTGCGTGGCCACTGACACCGGACAGCTCGGTTGCCACCAGCGCGGGCCGCCCGGTGACGATCGCCACCTGCGCACCCACGCCGGCCAGTCGCGCCAAAGCGTCAAGCGCTCCGTCGGCCGCCCGGGACATCGCCGGATCCTCGACCAGCGGGGACAGAGTGCCGTCGAAATCCGAGGCGATCACCGCCCCGGCGGGATCCTTGACGATCGCTTCCCAACCGTCCCGGCCGGCCTGTGTCACCAGAACCGGAGTGCTCATCCGGCGTAGTCCGTCGTCAGGATGACGGTCAGCCTGTCCTTCTTCATGTTCTCGAGCGCGTCCTTGATCCGGCCCACGCCGATGTCCTTGGCCAACTGGGTGGCGTCGGCTTCCATCCCGGCCGGGAAGTAGACGGTGCTGGTGACGATCTTGCCGTGCCAGTTGTCCCGGCCGGCCACGGTCCAGCCGGCCCGCCGGGCGCGGATCGACACATCGTCCGCGAGCCCCTTGCGCGGGGTGTTGTTGTACACCTCGACGGCGGGTCGCTCGGAGACCGGAACCGTGGGCACAGAGGTCGGCGCCGACGTCGGCGCGGTCGGCGGAACAGCGGTCGACGAAACAGCAGTCGACGGAGCAGGGGTCGATGGACCGGCGGTCGGAGTCGGGGAGATCACCGGCACGTCGGAGGGCTTGGCCGACGTCTTCGGCGTCGAAGCGGCCGGCTTGGAGTCGGCCACGGAGTTGCTGCCCCTGGTCCCGAACAGCACCAGCAGGCCACCGACGATGGCCACGACTGCGAGCACGGCGACGAGGGACGAGAGGATCTGGCCCTTGTCGTCCTTCGGGCGGGTCAAGTTCAGACCTCGATACCCAAGCGACGGGCGGATCGGGCGCGTTGCCTGGCGGCGCGCAACCGGCGCAGCCGCTTCACCAGCAACGGGTCGTGCGCGAGTGCCTCGGGCCGGTCGATCAGCGCGTTCAGCACCTGGTAGTAGCGGGTGGCCGACATCTGGAACTGGTCCCGGATCGCCTGCTCCTTGGCGCCGGCGTACTTCCACCAGTGCCGCTCGAAGCCGAGGATCGCCCCATCACGGTCCGATAATCCAGCGACAGCCGGCTGGGCTGCTTCGGCTGAGCCGGAGGAGCTGGCGTTGGCGCTGTCCATCTGCTGGTGTCTCCCGTGCGGTCGGCGATGTCCGTCCGCGCTCCACTGTACGGGGGAACAACAGTCATGTCATTCACCCTCCGCCTGGTGGCGGCGACATGTCGGGCGGACGGTCGGGCCCGGCCAACTCTGGCAGGATCGTGGGTGTGAGCTCAACTCGACAGGGCCTCGGCGACGTGTCGCCCGGCCCGCGACCCGCCATCGCGACGGTCGAAGAGCTGCAGGCGAGGCGGTCCGAGGTGGACCCGCTGATCAACTCCGTCTGCACGCCGAACCCAGCTGCCCTGACCGAAGCCGCTCGCCTGGACGCGGAGCGTGACGACGGCCGGATCCGTGGTCCCCTGCACGGAATGGCCGTGCTGGTGAAGGACAACATCGACACGGCCGACCTGCCGACCACCGCCGGCTCGCTCGCGCTGGCCGACCAGCCACCACCGCCGTACGACGCCCCGCTGGTACGCCGGTTGCGCGAGGCGGGCTGCATCGTGCTCGGCAAGACCAACCTGAGCGAGTGGGCCAACTTCCGCGGCTCGTCCTCGTCGTCCGGCTGGAGCGGGTACGGCGGTCTGACCCGCAATCCGTATGCGTTGAACCGTTCCGCGGGCGGTTCCTCCAGCGGCTCCGGCGCGGGCCGTCGCGGCCGGTCTCGCGGAGCTCGCCATCGGGACGGAGACGAACGGGTCGATCGTCTGCCCGGCCGCGCTGAACGGCATCGTCGGGCTGAAGCCCACCGTCGGGCTGATCCCGCAGCAGGGCATCATCCCGCTGTCGCACTCCCAGGACACCGCCGGGCCGATGACGAAGACTGTTCGCCAGGCGGCCGCGCTGCTCACCGTACTGACCGGCGGCGGCACGGACTACGAGTCGCATTGCCTCGGCGACGACCTGACCGGCGTACGGATCGGTGTGCCGAGAGGGCCCTTGTGGGGGTACTCGGTCGGCCTCGACCGCGTCACCGAGGAAGCGTTGTCCTTGTTGTCGGCAGCCGGCGCCACCGTCGTCGACGGGTTGTCGCTGCCGACTCCGGGCAGCGAGGAGGATCAGGTCTCGATCCTGTTCCACGAGATGAAGGTCGACCTCGCCGCGTATCTGGCCACCCGGCAGCCGGGCGGCCCGCGCACCCTCGCGGACGTGATCGCCTTCAACAAGGCCCATGCCCACGAAGAGTTGCGGTACTTCGGCCAGGAGTTGTTCGAGCGCTCCGAGCAGACCGACGGGCTGGATTCGCCCACTTACGTCGCCGCCCGGTTGTCCGCACTCAGGGCCGGCCGCGACGGCATCGACGGCCTGCTCCGGGACAACCAGCTCGACGCGCTGGTCACCCCGGCGTACTCGCCGGCCTGGTCGATCGATCTGGTCAACGGCGACCACGTCCTCGGCAGTTCGTCCACCCATGCCGCCCTGGCCGGTTACCCCCTGATGTCGGTCCCGTCCGGACTGGTCGAAGGACTGCCGGTCGGGATCACCTTCAGCGGTACCGGGCGGAGTGATGCCACCCTCATTCGCTTGGCGCACGCGTTCGAAACCGCGAGAATCAAGGCAACCGGTCCGTTCCCGACCCCGGAGTTCAGACAATGGGTATAGATCGCGTCCGCTGGGGAATCGTTGCGACTGGCAACATCTCCACCTCGTTCACGAAAGACCTGGCGGTCCTCGACGACGCCGTGGTGACCGCCGTCGCGTCCCGATCCCAGGGCAGTGCCGACCGGTTCGGTGAGCAGTTCGGGATCGAGCACCGCTACGACGACTATCGCCGGCTGATCGAGTCGGGCACCGTCGACGTGCTCTACATCGGTACGCCGCATCCGCAGCACTACGGGATCGCCAGGATGGCGTTACAGGCCGGGATCGCGGTGCTCTGCGAGAAGCCGGTGACGCTGACGGCCAAGCAGGCTGCGGACCTGGTCGCGGTGGCACATGAGTCCAAGACCCTGTTCGCCGAGGCGATGTGGATGCGCACCAACCCTGTCGTCCAGGCGATGTTCGCGGACCTCGCCAAGGGTGTGATCGGCGAACCGATGCAGGCGCTGGCCGACTTCGGCTTCCACCGGCCGCAGCTCCCGCCCCGGCTGCTCGACCGGGAGCTGGGCGGCGGGGTGCTGATGGACGGCGGCATCTACCCGATGACGTTCGCGTACATGGCGCTCGGCCGTCCCGAAGAGGTCAAGGCCGTCGGATCGCTGAACGAGGACGGTGTGGACCTGAGCGTCGCGATGTCGTGGCGGTACGCGTCCGGCGCCGTGGCCGGGCTCACCTGTGGGCTGCGCTCGCATCACCCGTTCAACGCCTCGGTCAGCGGTCCGGACGGTTCGCTGCTGCTGCCTGGCGGGTTCCACCACCCGGAGTACTACGTACGCCAGACAGCCTCGGGCGACGAGCGGGTCGAAGTACCGATGCATGGCGCTGGGTACCACTACGAAGCAGCCGAGGTGATGCGCTCCTTCCGCGCCGGCCAGGTCGAGTGCCCAGCGCTCCCGCACGCCGCCACGGTCGAGATTCTCGAGCTGCTCGACGAGACACGTAGACAGATCGGGGTCAGCTACCCCGGCGACGACGAATACCTGGGTGGATAACAACTGATGCCGAGCGGACGCAGTTCCTTCGTGGTGGTGGCCAACCGGCTACCGGTCGACCGGACCGAGATGCCCGACGGCACAACTGCGTGGCGGCGCAGCCCAGGTGGGCTGGTAACGGCCCTGGCACCGGTGATGCAGCGCCACCACGGCGCCTGGATCGGCTGGACCGGCGGCGCCGACGAGAAGGTCGACCCGTTCGACGAGGGCGGGATGCACCTGGTCCCGGTGACACTGTCGGCCGAGGACATCCAGCTGTACTACGAGGGCTTCTCCAACGCGACGCTCTGGCCGCTGTACCACGACGTGATCGTGGCGCCGGAGTTCCACCGGGAGTGGTGGGAGTCGTACGTCGCAGTGAACCGCCGGTTCGCCGAGGCGGCGGCAGACGCTGCTGACGACAACGCTGTGGTCTGGGTGCACGACTACCAGCTGCAGCTCGTCCCGGCGATGCTGCGCCGCCTGCGCCCCGACGTACGGATCGGCTTCTTCCTGCACATCCCGTTCCCGCCCACCGAGCTGTTCGCGCAGATGCCGTGGCGCCGCCAGATCCTGGACGGGCTGATGGGAGCGGACCTGGTCGGCTTCCAGCGTCCCGGCGCCGCCTCGAACTTCGCCCGGCTGGCCCGCAACCGGATGGGCCTCAGGACCCGCGGCGACCGCATCCACCTGCCGGACGACCGGATCGTCCGCGCCAAGGCGTTCCCGATCTCCATCGACGTCGGCGAACTCGAGCAGCTCGCCCGGCAGCCGGAGACCGAGGCCCGCGCGCTCGAGATGCGCAAGGAGGTCGGCAACCCCGCGCACATCCTGCTCGGCGTGGACCGGCTCGACTACACCAAGGGCATCCGGCAACGGCTGCGCGGCTTCGGTGAGCTCCTCGACGAGGGCCGCGTCTCGGTCGACGACGCCGTATTCATCCAGGTGGCGACGCCTTCACGGGAGCGCGTGGAGCAGTACCGCGTACTGCGGGACGAGATCGAGTTGCTGGTCGGCCGGATCAACGGCGAGCACGGCCGGATCGGCACTCCCGCGATCAACTACCTGCACACCTCCTACTCGCGGACCGAGATGGCAGCGCTGTTCCGGGCCGCCGACGTGGCCGTGGTGACGCCGTTGCGCGACGGGATGAACCTGGTCGCCAAGGAGTACGTCGCCTGCCGGTACGACGACACCGGCGCGCTGGTGCTGAGCGAGTTCGCCGGTGCGGCCGACGAGTTCCGGCAGGCCTTCCTGGTGAACCCGCACGACATCAACGGGATGAAGGACACCATCGTCGACGCCATGAACACCGACGACCGCCAGCTCGGCCGCCGGATGAAGGCGATGCGCAAACACCTGGCCGCGCACGACGTGAACGTCTGGGCCGCTTCGTTCCTGAAGGCCCTGCATGCCGAAGACTGACAGCCGGGTCCTCGCTTTGGACCTTGGCACGTCGTCCGCTCGTGCCCTGGTGCTCTCGCCCGATCTGTCGCCCGTAGAAGGCGCACTCGCGAGGCACAAGATCAGTCCGTCGTACGGCGCCGGCGGCGCAGCGACGCTCGATCTGCACGACTACGTCGAGGGGCTCCTGGGCTGCCTGGACGAGCTGCAGCAGAACGGGCACCTCGTCGACATCAGCGACATCGTGCTGTCGTCCCAGTGGCACTCGATCGTCGCGCTGTCTTCGACCGGAGCGGCGCTGACGCCCGTGATCCCCTGGGTGGACACGCGTTCCGTGCCCGCTCCGGTGGGGTCCGACTTCGACGAGTGCGCCTTCCATGCCAGGACCGGCGCCTGGTTGCACCGGCTCTACTGGCCCCGGCGGATACCCTGGCTGCGGTCGATCGTTTCGCCTGCTTTCTATGCCGGGTTGCCGGATCTCGTGCTTGAGCGGCTGACCTCCGAACGGGTCACGTCGGTGTCGATCGCGTCCGGAACGGGCACCCTCGACCTCGCCTCCGGCGCGTACGACGCCGAAGCGCTTGCGGTGGCAGGGGTTTCCGGGTCGCAGCTGCCCCCGATCGTGCCGACCGGCTGGACCGGAGTGCTGTCATCTGCCTTCGCGCTGAGATGGCCCGCGCTCGCCGGCGTACCGATTCATCCGCCGACAGGTGACGGGGCCGCGTCGAACGTCGGGACCGGCGGGTACGACGAGACGACGGCGGCCGTGACGGTCGGTACGTCGGCTGCCGTGCGGGTCGTGCATCCGATCGAAGACGCGCCCGAACTACCGTGGGAGTTGTGGCGGTATCGCGTCGACGACAAGCGCGCGGTGACCGGAATGGCCTTCTCTGCCGCGGGGAACCTGCATGCGTGGCTGACCGGCGTACTGCAGCTCGACGCCGGGCACCGGGAACCGACCGGGATCGAGATCGGCTCGTCGCGGGTGATCGGTGTTCCCTTCCAGGCCGGGACCAGGCCACCTGAAACCGTGCCGGGTGGGTCCGGCGCGTACTTCGGGCTGTCTTTCGACGACACCGCCGCCGACCTCTTGGCCGCTTCCCTGCAAGGCGCTTCGCTTGAGATCGACCGTGGGCTTCGAATGCTGGACGGCTTGTTCGGCCGGCAGTTGGAGGTTGTGCTGGGTGGCGGCGGGATCGATGCCTCGGCCTGGTGGCGCAACTGCCTGACCGCGACGTTCGCCCGGCCGACCGAGGTCTGCGCCGAAGCCGAGGTCGGTGCGCGCGGCGCGGCGGCCGTCGCACTGGGGCTCTCCCCCGCTCCCTGCGGCGAATCGCTGCGGCCCGTCGCCGCGGACGTCGACCGGGTCGCCGAGCTCCGCCCGCGCTACGAATCCCTTCGTGCCTTGACAGTCCAGGCCGCGAACTCCCTCTCATGAGTACGTCGGACGAGGTCGAGAAGCTCTTGGCAGCAGACGTCGTAACCCTGGCCGCACGTCGGTGCGGCTGTCGCTCGATCGTTTGATCCGTCGCCGCCGGACTTCCGTTGCTGGCGGCAATCATCGCGGTCGGCATCGGCGCGGCCGGGATCACCGCCGCCACCGGCTTCGTCGACATCGGCTCGGGTACGCCGATCCTGGCGTTCATGATCGGCCTCGCGGTCAGCATCGACTACGCCCTGTTCATCATGTCCCGCTACCGGCACGAGATCGCCGCCGGCAAGGAGCCGGAGGAAGCCGTCGGACACGCGGTCGGTACGGCGGGCTCCGCGGTGGTCTTCGCCGGACTCACAGTGGTCATCGCGCTGGCCGGGTTGTCCGTCGTCGGGATCCCGTTCCTCACCCAGATGGGCCTCGGGGCCGCCTTCACCGCCGCCCTCCTCCACCCAGCGCAAGGCGTACGACACGCTGTCCGACGGCTTCGGTCCCGGCTTCAACGGCCCGCTGATGGTGGTCATCGACGGCTCCAAGGCCCAGAACCCGAAGGGTACGGCCGCGCGGATCGAGAACAAGCTCAAGGGACTGCCCGACGTCACCGCGGTGACCCCGGCCGTCTTCAACCAGGCAGGCGATACGGCGGTGCTGCGCGTCATCCCGGCCAGCGGACCGAGCAGCACCCAGACGAAGGACCTGGTCGCGGCGATCCGCGACGTACCGCCGGGCGCCGGCGCGGAGGTATCGGTCACCGGCGCGACCGCGTTCAACATCGACATCTCCGCCAAGCTCGGGTCGGCGCTGGTTCCCTATCTGGCCTTGGTGATCGGGCTCGCGTTCCTGCTGCTGATGGTGGTCTTCCGGTCCGTCCTCGTTCCGCTGAAGGCGACGCTCGGGTTCCTGCTCACGGTGGGTTCGACCTTCGGCGCGGTGGTCGCGGTGTTCCAGTGGGGCTGGCTGGCAGACCTGTTCGGCATCACCGGGCAGACGGGACCGGTGATCAGCATGCTGCCGGTCTTCCTGGTCGGCATCGTCTTCGGCCTCGCGATGGACTACCAGGTCTTCCTGGTGACCAGGATGCGTGAGCAACACGTTCACGGCGCCGGGCCGATCCGCTCCGTCGTCGACGGCTTCAGCCACAGCGCCCGGGGTCTTCTCCGGCTTCATCCTGTCCAGCGAGACCCTGGTCCGCGAGATCGGCCTCGGCCTCGCCTTCGCCGTCTTCGTCGACGCCTTCATCGTCCGGATGACCATCGTCCCCGCCGTGATGGCCCTCCTCGGCAAGTCCGCCTGGTGGCTCCCCAGCTGGCTCAACCGCCTGCTGCCCAACGTCGACATCGAAGGCGACTCCCTCCGGCCCCAGCCGACGGCTCCCGCCCCGCGGGTCCCCGAACTGGCCAACCGCTGACCGAGAGTCAATGGCCGCCATCCGCCGTTCGGGCGTGATGGCGGCCACTGACAGTTATCGCCGCGGGCTGCATGATGAGCGCCATGCTGCGCGAAATGATGAAGTCCAAGGTCCACCGAGCCACCGTCACCCAGGCCGACCTGGACTACGTCGGATCGTGCACGCTCGACGCCACCCTGATGGAAGCGGCGAACCTGCTGCCCGGTGAGAAGGTCGACATCGTCGACATCACCAACGGCAACCGGCTGAGCACCTACCTGATCGAGGGCCCGCGCGACTCCGGGATCGTCGGGATCAACGGCGCCGCCGCGCACCTGATCCACCCGGGCGACCTGGTCATCCTCATTGCTTACGGGATGCTCGACACCGCCGAGGCCAAGATCTTCGAACCGAGCGTAGTCTTCGTGGACGAGCGCAATGCGATCACCCGCATCGGCTCGGACCCCGCCGAGGGCCCTGCCTGACACGGGCACGCTCCGCGGCGATCAACTGCACACGCGCTGACCATCTCGGCGCTGAGGACGAGGACAGGTCGAGGATGACGGAAAGCACGGAGAACGCTCCGAAGACGGCGACGCACGACAACGAGCCGCAGGAAAAACTCCGCCAGTTCATGAACTCCGGCTGGGGCGATATCGAGCGCGCCGACGTCACGCTCAGCGACGTCGGCACCTGGGCCGCGAAGCGCCGCGACGCGCTCTCGCAGGTCTTCCCCGGTGAGCGGCTGGTGATCCCGGCCGGCACTTACAAGGTGCGCTCCAACGACACGGACTACGTGTTCCGCCCACACACCGACTACGTCTGGCTGGTCGGCGACCAGACCTCCGACGCGGTCCTCGTGCTGGAGCCGAACGGCACCAGCGGCCACGACTCGGTGCTGTACTTCCGTCCCCGGGCCGACCGCGCCGAGGGCGAGGAGTTCTGGCGCGACCGGATGTACGGCGAGCTCTGGGCCGGCCGTCGTCCGTCGCTGACCGAGACGGCCAGGGAGTTCGGGATCGAGACCCGGCACGTCGACCAGCTCGCCGGCGTACTGAAGAGCGACGTCCCGACCCGCGTACGCCGTGGCGAGGAGAGCTCGATCAAGTCGCTGCTGAGCGGTCTAGGCACCGACGCCGAGCGCGACGCCGAACTAGCTTTCACCCTGTCGGAGCTGCGCCTGGTCAAGGACGCCTTCGAGCTCGAGCAACTCCGCGACGCCTGCGCGATCACCCACCGCGGCTTCTCCGACGTACTGAGCGACATGGACCAGGTCCGCAAGTACGGCGAACGCTGGATCGAGGGCACCTTCTGGCGCCGGGCCCGCGCGGAAGGCAACGACGTCGGGTACACCTCGATCGCCGCCGCCGGACCGCACGCCACCACCCTGCACTGGATCGAGAACGACGGCCCGGTGAACGACGGCACCCTGATGCTGCTCGACATGGGTGTGGAGAACCGCAACCTCTACACCGCCGACATCACCCGGACGTTCCCGATCAGCGGCGAGTTCACCCCACGCCAGCGTGAGCTCTACCAACTGGTCCTCGACGCCCAGAACGCCGGCATCGCCGCACTGCGCCCCGCCGTACCGTTCCGCTCCGGCCACAACGCGGCCATCGAAGTACTGGTCCGCGGGCTCGAACAGATGGAACTGCTCCCGGTCTCCGCCGACGAGGCCCTCGACCCGAGCAGCGGCATCTACCAGCGCTACACGCTCCACGGCGTCAGCCACATGCTCGGCCTCGACGTCCACGACTGCTCGTCCGCCCGCAACGACAAGTACGTCAAGGGCAACGTCGAAGCCGGCTACGTCCTCACCGTCGAACCAGGCCTCTACTTCCAGGCCGAAGACCTCACCGTCCCCGAAGACCTCCGCGGCATCGGCATCCGCATCGAGGACGACATCCTCATCACCAAAACCGGCACCGAAAACCTCTCCGGCGCCATGCCCCGAGACGTAGAAGCCCTCCAATCCTGGATGTCCTCCTAACCCTCAACCAACGGGGAGGACGCCCACGCGCCCTCCCCGCCTGGGTCAGATCGCCCGCGCACCTCCGCGCTCGCACCCCCGTCGCTCCACCTTCGGGTGCTCCACCCACCCCTCCCCACCGCTCCTGCGTCGCGGCTCATGCCCACGCGCGGGCAGTCGTCTGCCGGACCGCCACTTGGGCCCACAGACCGACGGCGATAATCGGCGTAGTCGACAATCGCCCCAGGGCAGGCGCTGCAAGGTCCAGGTCTCTCGTGAACGGCGCATCGGCGGCGAACCAATCCGGCGTCGGCTGGTGAGTTGCTCGGAGACTGCCTTCACCTCTTGCGTGGTCCACCGCCCTTAATTGGGTGACCTCGGCTCGGGGTTGGGACGTAGGGTTCGGCGAGTGGATCTGCAGAGCTTGATGGATCGGCTTGGTGCCGGTGGTGCTGAGCCGATCGACCTCGGCTTCTCCGACGCGGCAGTCGTGCGGCTGGAGCGTGGCGGCAAAGTCCTTTATTACAAGGCAGGTCTGGGGATCGGCGCAGAAGCGGATCGGCTTGGGTGGCTTGGCACGACCGAGATTCCCTGCCCGCGGATCCTCGATCGTGGTGAGGACGAGAAGGGTGAGTGGATGCTCACCACCGAGCTGGCCGGGCGCGACGCCTCCCAAGCATGGTCCGCCGCCGAGCGCCCCGCAGTACTGGCTGCTGTGGCTGACGGGATCAGGCAGTTGCACGCGCTGACCGACTGCCCGTTCGACTCGCCTTACCCGGGTACACGTGGGGCTGTCACCCATGGCGATTTCACGGCGCCGAACGTATTCGTCGATCCGACGACCCTGCGGTTCAGTGGACTACTCGATCTCAGCCGCCTCGGCCTCGGCGATCCGTACGTCGACTTCGCCTTGATGCACAGGAGTCTCGCCGGGCCGCTCAATCCCCAGTACGGCGGGGAGCCGGCCGCGCGCGACTTCGTAGTACAAGCCGGCGGGGATCCTGACGATCCGCGCCTTGCCCACTACACAGACCTAGGCACCACCGGAACCTACTAAGCCTTCGAATGATCCGGAGACAGGAACACGACGATGTCGGTCTCAGAACCGCGGACCACCGGTTCCTTCCAGCCGATCCGGCGGTAGAAGGCGATGGTGTCGTGCGCCTGGTTCCAGGTGAGCAACCATGCTCGCGACCCCTGATCCTCGACGGCTTTCGTGAGCAGCCGCCGCCCGAGCCCTGTTCCTCTGGTCCCTGCGAGTACACCGAGTTCGTCGATCTCGAAAGCACCCACGAGCAGTTCCTGAACCTGCTCCTCACCCAACCGCTTCAGCACGTTGCCGTAGGCACGATCCGTACGAAACGGCCAGCCCGAGCGTCCGGAAACCACGTCGCACCTTTGAAAGCGGGCCTGATGAGGGCTGTGCTCAGTCGACCTTGACGTAGTCCAGCACTTTCCGCGCAGTCCGCTCGTCGTCAGCGCGGACGGTGACGATCGCGGTGACCCGGGTGTCGAAGATCCTGTGCATGCGGAGAGTGACCGTGCCCTTCGGGCAGTTCCGGTACCAGATGCGGATCCCTTGGCCTGGCGAGTTGTCGACGAGATCTTGCGCTGCGGCATTGCACTCCTCGCCGGGATCGAAGGAGCCAGGACTGTTTGTACGTGCTGGACAAGTTGGTCTCGGGTGTTTGTCCTGTGCCGCGTTGGTGGTAGCGGCGGCGTTGGCGGTAGTACTTTCGCCCGCAGGGGCGGGGAGGCGATGGAGCGGCTCTGCAGCCGGCCGGAATCGGTTGGGAGTTCGTTCGCCGTCGGGGCGGGGGCACCGGGGGCCTTATGGGGTTGGTCACGTCGCGCGGAGCGTGATTGGGCAGGCCGGTTGGCTCCGAGGCTGGGGCTTCTGGGACGCCCCGTTGCCTGCGGTGCAGACGTCTTTGTGCACCGGCTCAGCGTTCCCGGGCGATCGCTTGCTCAGGCCGTGCACAAAGGTGCGGAACGCCCGCGTCGGTTGCCGGCCTTTGTGCATCCAGTGAGCGTTTCCCGGGGGGCGGGATACTCAGCCGGTGCACAAAGACGCCCCGCGCTGGGGGCGAACGGGGGTGGCTGCCATCGGTGGGCCTAGGACACCTTCCGGGGTCCAGGGTCCGGGAATGCCTCGTCCCCCGCTCGGGCATGGTGCCCGGACCCCCGGCGGCCCGGACCCCCGACGGGGTGTCCGAAGCCCCGAGTTCACTCGACCAAGCTGGGGAGCCGACCCACTTCCGGTGGGCACCGGCGGAGAGTACGCAGGCGGATGTACGGCTTGTCCATTCCCAGGAGGAACCTCCAGCCCTAAAAGCCTCCGTGGCCTCACCCCACCTCTGGTCCACAAGCCGACTCGCTGGAGCGTCCCGACCCGAGCTCCGATCACCGTGACTCCTGCGGAGTTTCCCTAGCGGTCTGGCAGAAGACGAGCCGCACCCGCGGGCGGGGAGGGGTGGGTGGGAGCGGGCGTAGCGGGAGCAACGGAGGAGCGAGCGCGGGAGGGCGCGTGGGCGACCTCCCGCGAGGGCTCACCAGATGCGGACGCGGTCTTCCTCGGCCAGCCACATCTTGTCGGAGTCCGTTACTGAGAAGGCGGTGTGGAATTCGTCCAGGTTGCGGACTACTGCGTTGCAGCGGAACTCGGGTGGGGAGTGGGGGTCCAGCGCGAGGCGGCGGATTACTTCGGCTTCGCGGGCCTTGGAGGACCAGGCGGCTGCCCAGGCGAGGAAGAAGCGGCGGTCGCCGGTGATGCCGTCAGTAGTCGGCAGCGGGGCACCACCGAGTGAGATCTGGTACGCCGTGTAGGCGATCGACAGTCCACCGAGGTCGCCGATGTTTTCGCCGAGGGTGAGAGCTCCGTTCACATGGTGACCGGGTGCTCCCGACGGCTCCAACTGGCTGTACTGCTCGATGAGCTTGTCGGCGCGCTGCTCGAAGGCGGCCCGGTCGTCGTCGGTCCACCAGTCGTTCAGGTTGCCGTCGCCGTCGTACTTCGACCCCTGGTCGTCGAAGCCGTGGCCGATCTCGTGCCCGATCACCGCGCCGATCGCGCCGTAGTTGACCGCGTCGTCGGCGACCAGGTGGAAGAACGGCGGCTGCAGGATCCCGGCGGGGAAGACGATCTCGTTCATCCGCGGGTTGTAGTACGCGTTCACCGTCTGCGGCGTCATCCGCCACTCGGTCCGGTCGACCGGCCCACCGAGCCTGGCCAGGTCGCGCTCGGTCTCGACCGCCGTCGACCGGCGGACGTTGCCGACCAGGTCGTCGGCGCTGATCTCGAGCGCGCTGTAGTCCTTCCACTTGTCCGGGTAGCCGATCTTCGGCGTGAACCGGCCGAGCTTGTCGAGCGCGCGCTGCCGCGTCTCCGGGCTCATCCACTCCAGTGCGTCGATCCGCTGCCGGTACGCCTCGACCAGGTTCGCGACCAGCTCCACCATCCGGGCCTTCGCGACCGGCGGGAAGTGCTCCGCGACGTACAGCTGCCCGAGTGCCTCTCCGAGTGCGGACTCGACGACGCCGAGTCCACGCTTCCAGCGCTCACGGAGCTCCGGCGCACCGGTCAGAACGCGGCCGTAGAAGGCGAAGTTCTCCTCGACGAAGACCTTGCTCAGCAGCGGGGCAGCGCTGTGCACGATCCGCCAGTCGAGCCAGACCTTCCAGTCCTCGATGTCGATCTCCTGCAGCGCCGAAGCCGCAGCGGTGAGGTACGAGGGCTCGCGAACGACCAGCGAAGCGAACGCGCTCTCCGGTACGCCGCCACCGGCCAGCCACACGGACCAGTCGAGACCGGGAGTCAGCGCGTCGAGGCCGGCCCGGTCGAGTTTGTTGTAAGTGAGAGTGACATCGCGGTCCTTCACCCGGTCCCAATGGGCCGAAGCGAGCCGGGTCTCCAGCGCCATGATCCGTTCGGCGGCGCCGGCCGGATCGGGCAGGCCGGCCAATTCGAGCATCCGGGCCACGTGCTCGACGTACGCCGTACGCTCGGTCGCGAAGGTGTCCTCGCGGTAGTACGACTCGTCCGGCAGGCTCAAGCCGCCCTGCATGACGTGGACGATGTACTCGTCGGACTTCTTGGCGTCGGCGTCCACCCCGTAGTAGAAGAGGCCGGGCACGCCCTGGAGTTCGAGCTTGCCGAGGGCCCCGAGGAACCCGTCCAGGTCCTTGACCGAGGCAACCAGTTCGAACTGGTCGGCGATCGGGGTCGCGCCGAGGCTCTCGATCCGCTCCTCGTCCATGAAGGACTTGAACAGGTCACCGATCTTGCGCGCCTCGCTACCGTCCGGATGGCCGGCTCCGGCGGACTTCTCGACGATCGCCCGGACGTCCTTCTCGGCGGTGTCCCAGAGCGCATGGAAGGCGCCGTAGATCGCCTTGTCGGCGGGGATCTCGGTCCGTTCCAGCCACGGTCCGTTCGCATGCAGGAACAGATCGTCCTGCGGCCGGACGGTCGTGGACAGGTCGTTGAATTCGACCCCAGCTGTCATCGGTGCTCCCTCTACTCCACGTGCGACACAGTGTTCGATCGTTCGACACACCCCACCTGCGGAAGACAGTACCCGGCAGGCAGAGCCACTCAGGATCCGGAATCCGGTGGCCACTGAACCGTTCAGCTCCCCGGCTCGTTGACATAAGTTGAAAGTCAACGAGCCGCTGAGTCGGCCGACCCAGGGCACCAGGCGGCTCCGGCATCAACCAGGAGGTCCCCCGCCATGCCTCGCTCTCCGCACCAGGTAGCCCGCGCGCTCACCGCGCTGCTCGGACTCCCCGCACTACTCCTCGGCAGCCTCACCGCCTCCGCCCTCACCACCGCGACCGCCACACCCGCAGCAGCCACCACAAGCGGGACCATGACCGTCTCGTACGCCACCAAGCACCACGACGCGATGAACTGCGACCCGATCCGATTCGGGACGGAAACAGCGGCCGCAGCACCCGCGACAGCCAAGAGCTTCCCGGCCCGGATCGAACTCCCCGCCGGCTTCCAGCCCGAAGGCATCGCGATCAAGAACACCACCGGGTACTTCGGATCGCGCGTCGACGGCGACATCTACGCGGCCGACCTCCGCACCGGCACCGGCCGAGTCATCAGCCAAGGCCCGGGCACTGCCTCCCTCGGAATGAAGATCGACAGCCACGGCCGACTCTTCGTCGCCGGAGCAACTGGCGGCGACGGCAGGGTGATCGACACCAGGACCGGCAAGGTGCTCGCGAGCTACAAGTTCACCACCGCGACACCGACCTTCGTCAACGACGTCATCCTGAGCAAGGACGCCGCCTGGTTCACCGATTCCCGGCAACCCGTGCTCTACAAAGTCCCACTAGGCCGCAACGGCAAACTGCCCAAGCAGGAAGCGGTCAAGACCGTCGCGCTCAGTGGCGACTACGTCCACGATCCCGTGAACAACAACGCGAACGGCATCTCGCTCACGCCGGACGGCCGCGCGCTGATCATCGTCCAGTCGTCGACCGGGTTCCTGTTCCGGGTCGACCCGCGGACGGGCGTGACCCGGCGGATCGACCTCGGTGGCGCGGTGATGACGGCCGGCGACGGACTGCTGCTGTCGAAGGACACCCTGTACGTCGTGCAGAACCGGCTGAACAAAGTCGCCGTCCTGGACCTGACCAGGTCCGGGCGCAGCGGCCGGCTGGTCCGCGAGATCACCAGCACGGACTTCGACGTACCGACGACGGCGGCCTTCTTCGGCAACAGGATCTACTTGCCCAACGCAAGGTTCAGCACTCCGCCCACGCCGACCACGCCGTACTGGGTAACGGCGGTAACTCGCTAGTTGATCGTGCGGAGGCTGCCGCGAGCGGCGGCCTTGAGGCGGCTTCCGCACGAGAGCCGGACCGAGTAGCCGGCCGGGATCGACAGCGGCTCGCCGGTCTGCGGGTTGCGGCCGGTCCGCGGCGCGCGCAGTACCCGCTCGATGCTCAGCAGGCCGGTCAGCGAGACCTTGTCCCCCTCGTGCACGGCCTCGGTGACGACGTCGCCGAGCGCGTCGAGGACCTTCTCGGCCTGGTTGCGCGGGATGCCCGCCTTCTTTGCCACACCGGCGACCAGCTCGTTGCGATTCACGGTTCTCCTCAGGACTCGGACCTCCGGAGCGGCACCCCATCTGCCGCACCGGCCGGTCGCGAAAACCTTAACCGAAATGAATGTCGTTAGCGAGAGCGGTCCGGAATCCGGTCGAAATCAGCCGTCCGGCCGCGGCTCAGAGGCCGTCCTGGTCGTGCCAGTGTTGCTGCCAGCGAACGTCCGCCGGGGCGTCGGCACGCTGGTAGCGGAGGTCGGTCGAGAGCCGCGGCGTCTCCGAGAGGTTGTCGAGCGCGGCATGGACCGTGTGGGCCGTGTGGATCACCACGTCACCGGCCGCATAGTCGGTGACGAGCCAGCGTGCGTCGTACTCGTCCGCCAGCGCCGGCAAGTCAGCCGTGATCGACGCGGCCGGACGCTTCAACCGCCCGGCCGCCTCCTCACGCAGCACTCGGTGATGGCTGCCTTCGAGGTAGGCCAGCCCGCCACGCGCCACCGGGCAGTCGCCGAGGGGGATCCACGCGGACAGCACCTGGTCGGTCCCTTCGCGCAGGTAGACCAGGTCATAGTGCGCCTGCGTCGCCGTGCCGATCCCGTTCTCCCCTGGCAGCGTCCGGCGGATGATCTTCCGCCTGTGCAGGAACGTCTCGCCACCCAGAAACCACTCGAACCACCCCCGCAGCGCCGGCTGCGAACAGAAGGCGGCGTACTCCGGCCCCGGCACGATCTCCCCGAACAACACCTTCCTGAACTCCGCCCGATCCGCGGATCCGATCCGGGAGAAGTAGTACTCCCGAAACGCCTGTACGCCGGCGGCCGGCAGCAACCCGCGCAGGTATAGATACCCGTCCCGCGTCAAGCGCCCCCGCAGCGCATCCCGATCCCCCACCTCCCGTTCCGGTACTGCGGCCAGCCGGCCGAGGCGGTGAGCAGATTCATCCAGGTGATACCCGTTCGAGGTCGGCATACCCCGATCCCATCAGCCCGCTCACCCTCTCGTGAATGGACTCGAAAGCCGATTTCTTGGACTCTTATCCCCATGACCGACTGGTCGATCTACCTCACTCCAAGCGCAACACACCGCCAACTTGGACTCTTCTGCCTGGGAGCAGGCGAACAGCGCACACCTCCAAGAGCGTCCCCCGAACGCGCACTCGGCTGCCACGCCGTCGTCTTCCTCCGCCACGGCACCGGCCACCTTCTCCACGGCCCCGACCGTGTGCTGCACGAGGTGGCCGCGCCCGCGCTCCTCTGGCTCTTCCCCGGCGTCCTGCACGGCTACCGCCCGGCAACGGACTGGGACCAGGCGTGGGCCCTGTTCGGCGGCCCCGCCACCGACGCGCTCACCACCCTCGGCCAACTCGACCAAACCCACCCCGTACGCCGGTACGCCGACCCGCGGCCGATCGAGCGAGCCTTCTCGCGGCTACTCCGGATCACCCGCGCGCCCACCCCCGAAGTACAGGTTGCCGGCGCTCTCTTCGACCTGATCGCGGCGGCCTCGGCGGACGACGCGCACGACGGAATCGCCGACCGGTTAGGACGGATATCGCTCAAGGCCGCGTCGATCCAGGAGTACGCCGCCGAGCTGGAGTTGTCCGTCGCCGAACTTCGGGACGCGGTCCGCAAAGCCACCGGATCAACCCCGCAGGAGGTGGTCCTGACGGCCCGGCTGAACGAGGCGAAGACCCTGCTGGCCGAGTCGGAGCTCCCGGTGGCGGTGATAGCGAGGCAGGTCGGGTACGACGATCCGGCGTACTTCAGCAGGCTGTTCAGCACCCGCGTCGGGCAGTCACCACGCGAGTTCCGCCGATTTGGTTCGATCGCGGCGCCGATTTCCTCCCTTTGACGGAGGCCGCGCCGCAGCCCGGTCTGAAAGTATCGGGGCAGAACCCTCCGCCGGAGTGACGCGGTGGGCCGCCGGTTCCCGATACGGTCGGGGTATGAGTCAACCCCAGCCCATCGACCCGCGCTATGTCAGTCGGCCCGTTCGCAAGAAGCGTCGCAACTGGTTCGGCCGGCTCATCGGACTGATCGTCCTGTTGTTCCTGCTGATGCTGATCTGCGTCCCGCTGTACGCGTGGAGCCGGATCGACAAGGTCGACGCGTTCCCCGCCGGTCAGCGCCCGGCCGAGACCCCCGGTACGACGTACCTGATGGTCGGCTCCGACAGCCGCGAGGGCCTCAGTGCCGCCGAGAAGAAGAAGCTCGGCACCGGCAGCTCGGCAGGCCAGCGCACCGACACGATCATGCTGCTGCACGTCCCCGAGTCCGGGCCGACCGCGCTGATCAGCATCCCGCGGGACAGCTACGTCGCGATTCCCGGGCACGGGAAGAACAAGATCAACGCCGCCTTCTCCTTCGGCGGACCGAAGTTGCTGATCCAGACCATCGAGGGCGTCACCGGGCTGCACGTCGATCACTACGTCGAGGTCGGGTTCGGCGGCTTCGCCTCCATCATCGACAGTGTCGGCGGCGTGCAGATGTGCTTGCCAAAGGCAATGAAAGACCAGAAGGCGCACATCAACCTGCCGAAGGGCTGCCAGAAGCTGGACGGCACCAAGGCCCTGGGCTATGTCCGGGCCCGGTACTCCGACCCGCTCGGCGACCTCGGCCGGGTGCAGCGTCAGCGCGAGATGATCGGAGCCGTCGCGGACAAGGCGGTTTCGCCGAAGACGGTCCTCAATCCGCTCCGCTACTACAAGGTCGGCACGGCGAGCGCCGACGCCCTGACCATCGACAACGACATGGGGCCGTTCGACCTGTTCAAGTTCGCCAAGGCGATGAAGGCGGTCGCCGGCGGCGGTAACGGCGTCACTCTGACCGTGCCGATCTCCGACACCAACCTGAGCACGCCGGCAGGCTCCGCCGTCAAGTGGGACACCGCCAAGGCCAAGGCCCTCTTCCAGGCCCTCAAGGAGGACAAGACCTCCGGTCTGAAGAGCAGTTGACCGTACTCATCCATCTGGTGGTGAGCCTGGGCATGCTCGTGATCGTGCCGCTCGGGCTCACGGGTGGTCGACCGGCCGACCGCGGTGCTGCTGACGGTCTCCGCCTCGGTGCTGGTTGTGACGATGTTGCTCGCGGTGAGTTGGGCGCTGGGGCATGTGATTTCGACGCCGTACCTACCGTTGGAGTGGATGGTCGCCAGACACGGCGTCGCGATCGCGATTGACTTCGGGTTGTGTGGGTTACTGGCCTGGCGACGGGTGATGGCTGAAGGGGACAAAAGATGAAGCTGGCAGATCTTGGTGGGCTCAGGTTCAGCTATGACGCGGTCGGGTCGACGAGTGTCGACAAGACGCCGGTCGGGTATCACCGGCTGGAGCATCGGGAGTCGATCGGGCACGGTGACAAGGTGTTCCGGCGGGCCGCGGAAGCGTTGATGAGCTGGAAGATGCACAGCGCCGCCGGCGTCCGGATCAAGGCGACCGACAGTCCCGCGGTGATCGGCACCAACTCGCTCGGCCGGCTTGGCGTCGGTTCGCTCGGACTGCCGGTGCCTTGCCGGGTGGTCTGGACAGTCGACGAGCCGGACCGGGTCGGCTTCGCGTACGGCACGCTGGCCGGTCATCCCGAGTCGGGCGAGGAGTCGTTCCTCATCACTCGCGAAGCCGACGAGGTGTTCTTCACTCTGCGCGCCTACAGCCGCCCGGCAACCTGGTACACCCGCCTCGGTGGGCCTGTTGGGCGCCGGGCGCAGGCCTTCTTCGCGCACCGGTACGCCGCAACTCTCAAACGCCTCGCCAGCCGATAACGGCTGGAAAGGGTGGTCCAGTCCCGCATGAGGCCGGGACCGGACCACCCGGTTCAGGTCAGCCGCAAATCAGGCTGCCGGCGACGGCGCGAAGGCCGCGCGGAGCTGCGAGTGGGCGGTCGATACAGCCCTTGTCCGATCGAGCCCGAGCAGCGCCGCACCGACCACCGGCGGTACGTCGACGACGTGCGGCACCGCCTTCGGAGCAGCGGCCGACAGCAGCCGCGTCACCGTCTCAATCAGCATCGGGTGCCCAGCAGTCAGTACGCCGCCGCCCAGCACCACGTCGGTCGGCTCGTCCAGCATGTCGAGGCGCCGCATCGCCACAACGGCCATGGCGACGATCTCCTCCGCCTGGTGCCGAACCACGTCCGCCGCCACCGCATCACCGGCGGCCGCGACCTGGAAGAGCAACGGAGTCGCCTCCAACCGGCGGGCAACAGGGATGTCGCCAAGGTGGAGAGCCTCGATCAACTCGGTCACCGACCCGACCCCGTAGTGCGCGGGCAGAGCCGTCGTCAGGGCAGTAGCGGGCCCACGCCCGTCGTCGGCTCTTGCCGCGGCCGAGAACGCCTCGTCGGCCAACTGCTGGCCGCCACCCCAGTCACCGGAGATCTTGCCGACCGCCGGGAACCGCGCAGTACGGCCGTCCGGAAGCAGTCCGGCGCAGTTGATGCCGGCACCGCACACCACAGCTACGCCACGCGGTTCGTCGACACCCGCGCGGAGCAGCGCGAAGGTGTCGTTCGCGACGTACACGGACTCGGCCCAGCCGAAGCTCTCGAAGGCCTGAGCGAGGCGCTCCTCCTCGATCGGCAGGTCCGCGTTCGCCATACACGCGGAGATCTGCTGCACGAGCGGCACCTCGCCAAGGGTCAGCCCGGCTTCGAGAGCCGCCTCGGCGACGAGCGGCGCGAGCCCCTCGACGGCGGCGAACGCACCCACGATGTGCGGCTCGAAGCCACCACCCCGCGCAGTACCGAGCACTCGTCCGTCCGCGGACACCAGGGCCACGTCGGTCTTGCTGTTGCCGGCGTCGAAGGCAAGCACACCGCCCGGCACGAGCGGCTGAATCCCCTGCACCATCGTCATGCCCACGGAAGGTACTCGCGGTTGTGCGCCAGCAGCTTGTCGGTCAGGGCGTTCGCGTACTCGATCTGCCCGATCAGCGGATGCGCCAGCAGTGCGTTGAACACCCTTTCCGCACCACCCTTCAGAGCCGCTTCGAGAGCTAGATTCTCGTACGCCGTGAGGTTCGCGACCAGCCCGGCGTACAACGGCTCGAGCGGCGAGATCGGCAACGGCGTCGTACCGGCCGCTCCGACCGTCGCCGGGACCTCGATCACCGCGTCGTCCGGGAGGAACGGCAGCGCCCCGTTGTTCAGGGTGTTGACGACCTGGACGTCACCGATGTCGTTCAGCAGCGATGACGCCAGTGCGACCGCTGCCTCCGAGTAGTAGGCCCCGCCGCGCTGCTCCAGCAACGCGGGCTTCTCGTCCAGCGTCGGGTCGGCGTACAGGTCCAGCAGTTCCTTCTCGATCTTCGTCACCTCGGCAGCGCGCGACGGCTTCTCCAGCAGCTCGCGAACCACCTCGTCGTGGGCATAGAAGTACCGCAGGTAGTACGACGGGACGACGCCGAGCCGCAGCAGCAACTCGGGCGGCAGCTTCAGGTCGTCGGCAAGCTCACCGGCGTGCGACGCCAACAGCTTCGGCAGCACGTTCTCGCCGTTGACCGTGACGCCGCGCTCCCAGGTGAGGTGGTTCAGCCCGACGTGGTCGAGCGCGACCTCCTCCGGCGTGACGCCGAGGAACTTCGCGAACCGCCGCTGGAACCCGATCGCCACGTTGCACAGCCCGACGGCCTTGTGGCCCTCGGTCAGCAGCGCGCGGGTGACGATCCCGACCGGGTTGGTGAAGTCGATGATCCACGCGTCCGGGTTGGACTGCCGGACCCGCTCGGCGATGTCGAGTACGACGGGGACCGTCCGCAGCGCCTTCGCCAGGCCACCGGCGCCGGTGGTCTCCTGGCCGACGCAACCGCATTCGAGCGGCCACGTCTCGTCGGAGTTCCGGGCCGCTTGCCCGCCGACCCGGAGCTGGAGCAAGACCGCGTCCGCACCCTCGATCCCCTCGTCCAGGTCGGACGTGGTGACGATGCGGCCAGGATGGCCTTGTTTCGCGAAGATACGCCGTGCGAGCCCACCGACCAGCTCGAGCCGGTCGGCCGCCGGGTCGACGAGCACGAGCTCGGAGACCGGCAGTGAGTCACGCAACCGCGCGAACCCGTCGATGAGTTCAGGCGTGTAGGTGGATCCGCCACCGACGACTGTGAGTTTCAACCTTTGACCCCTGTGAGTGTGACGCCTTCGATGAAGGCCTTTTGGGCGAAGAAGAACAGGATGATCACCGGCGCCATCACCAGCAGGGTCGCTGCCATGGTGAGGTTCCAGTTGGTGTGGTGGGCGCCCTTGAAGCTTTCCAGGCCGTAGCTGAGTGTCCAGGCGGCCGGATTCTCGCTGGCGTAGATCTGCGGTCCGAAGTAGTCGTTCCAACAAGAGAAGAACTGGAACAGCGCGACCGCCGCGACGGCTGGTTTGGCCATCGGCAGCACGATCCGGAGCAGCGCCTTGAGGTCGCCGCAGCCGTCCACCTTGGCCGCGTCGACGTACTCCTTCGGGATGGTCAGCAGGAACTGGCGTAGCAGGAAGATCGAGAACGCGTCCGTGAACGCCATCGGGATGATCAGCGGCCACAACGTTCCGGACAGGTGCAACTGCTTGGCCCAGAACAGGTACATCGGCACGATCACGACCTGGGGCGGCAGCATCATCGTGGAGATCACCAGCAGCATCGCGAAGTTGCGGCCGCGGAACTTGAACCGGGCCAGCGCGTAGGCGACCGGGATACTCGAGACCAGCGTCAGCACGGTACCCAGCCCGGCGTACAGGATGGTGTTCTTCCACCAGGTCAGGAAGCCCGGGGTGTCCCACACCGTGCGCAGGTTCTCCCAGTGCCAGGTGTCCGGCCACAGGTCGCGGGTCAGGGCCTGCTGGTCGCTCATCAGTGCGGTCAGGAAGACGAACACGAACGGCAGCACGAAGAACAGCGCCGCCGCTAGCGCCAACGAGTGCACCGCGACCCAGTTCAGGAACCTCGTACGGCGTGCCGCGCGTCCCGCCGCTGTCAGACCGGGGGCCGGGGCCACCGGAACCTCCGGCTCGCGATCGATCAGTAAGTTGCTCATGGCAAGCAGTCCCCTAGTCGTCCGTGGCCAGGAAGCCACTGCCGCGGCGCATCAAGAACGCCGTGAACACCATCGCCAGCGCGAACAGCACCAGCGCGATCACGCAGGCACCACCGGTGTCGAACCGCTGGAAACCCAGGTGGTACACGAGTTGCGGCAGGGTCAGCGTCGACTTCTCCGGGTAGCCCGGCTCGAACTGCTGCCCCGAGCCACCGATGACACCGCTCGCGACTTTTCCCGCGACGAGTGGTTGCGTGTAGTACTGCATGGTCTGGATCACGCCGGTGATGACCGCGAACAACACGATCGGCTGGATGTTCGGCATCGTGACGAACCGGAACCGCTGCCACCAGCCCGCGCCGTCGAGCGAGGCCGCCTCGTACTGGTCCATCGGCACATCGAGCAGCGAGGCCATGAAGATCACCATCAGGTCGCCGATTCCCCACAGGGCAAGGAGAGTCAGCGCCGGCTTGGACCAGTGCGGATCGTTGAACCAGCCCGGCTGCGGCAGCCCGAGCGAGCCGAGGATGTTGTTCACCGGCCCGGTGCCCGGGTTGAGCAGGAACGCGAACGCCATCGTCGCGGCCACCGGCGGCGCCAGGTACGGCAGGTAGAAGGCGGTCCGGAAGAATCCGGCGCCGGTCTTCACCTTGGTGATCAGCAGGCCGATGCCGAGGCCGAACAGCACCCGCAGCGACACCATCACGATGACGAGCCACAGGGTGTTGCGGAGCGCGGGCCAGAAGAACGGGTAGTCGCTGAAGACGTAGGTCCAGTTCTTCAGCCCGACCCAGGTCGGCGGTGTGAACCCGTCGTACTTCATGAAGCTGAAGTAGACCGTCGAGAGCAGCGGGTAGAGGAAGAAGACGCTGACCCCGATCAGCCACGGGGACAGGAAAGCGAGGTTGCGCAGCCGTTCGCGGCGGCGCTTGCGTAATAGTCCTACCGAGATGATCGTCATGTCACTTCGCCTGCGCGATGTCCTTGTCGACCTGCGCGTCGGTCTTCGCCAGGCCGGCCGCGAGGTCTGTCTGCTTACCGGCCTCGAAGGCGTAGCCGAAGTCCTGCAGGGTGAGCTGGTAGGCGCCGCCGTTCGAGCTGGCCGGCGTGGTGCTGCTCTTCTCGTGCTGGGCGATCTCGAGGAACGTCTTGAAGTTCTCGTCCGCCACCAGTTTGGGCGACTTCAGCGCGTCCAGCGTGGACGGCACGTTGTGGATCGCGTTGGCGAAGCTGACCACGGCATCGGTGTCGGTGGTCATGAACTTGACCAGCTCCCAGGCCGCGTTCTGCTTCTGGCTGGTGTTCGCGATGCCGACGATGGTGCCGGACAGGTAGCCCTTGCCGTAGCTGTCGGCCTGGTCGTCCGGGACCGGGAACGGCGCGACGCCGATGGTGAACTTGACCCCGGCCTCCTTGGCCATCCCGAGCCGCCACTCACCGTCGATCGCCATCGCGACCTGGCCGGTGTGGAACGGGTTCTTGGCACCGAACTCGTCACCGAAGGCGGCCCGGTACTTCTCCAGCTTGGCGAAGCCGCCGAGCTCCTTGACCAGGTTGCCCTGCCACTTCAGCATGCTGGCGAAGGCCGGGTCGGCGGCCAGGTTCGACTTGCCCTCACCGGTGAAGTAGGTCGGGTTCCACTGCGCCGCGAAGTGCGTGGTGGTGGACTCGAAGCCGTGGAAGTTCGGCATGAAGCCGAGCTGGGAGAAGCCGTCACCCTTGACCTTGGTCAGCTTCTTCGCGGCCGCGTCGAACTCGGACATCGTCTTCGGCGGGTTCGCGATCCCGGCCGCCTTGAACGCGTCCTTGTTGTAGTACAGGCCGTACGCGTCGTTCAGCAGCGGCAGCGTGCAGCGGGTGCCGTGGAACTGCGTGTAGTCCTGCAGCGGCTTCGGGAAGGTCTTGTCCAGATCCACACCGGACTTGTCCAAGAAGGGCTTCAGGTCCGCGAACACGTGCGACGCACAGAACGTGCCGACGTTGTCGGTGGTGAACGACGACACCACGTCGGGCGAGTTCGGGCCGCCCGCGCGCAGCGCCTGCTTGATCTTGTCGTCGGCGATGTTGCCGACCACCTTCACCTTGATGTTGGGGAACTTCGCCTCGAACGCCTTGATGTTGGCATCGATGGCGGCCACCTCGCTCGGCGCGCTCCAGCCGTGCCAGAAGGTGATCGTGGTCTCTTGGGTGGCGTCGTCGCTGGCCTTCGGCGCGGCCGACGTACCGGTGCAGGCGGTACCGAGCAGCGCGATCGCCGCGGCGGCGATGACGGCTCTGTGAACTCGGGGCATTTCCGATTCTCCTGATCTGGCGTTCATGAGGGTGTGCGGATCCACCGGCGCAGGTCGGCTTTCCCTGTCCGGGTGAGGTGTCTGGTCTGGCGGTCTAGTCGGTACTGCCCCCGCTCGTCGGGCCGGCGGTGTCGAAAACCGCGTCGCGGGTGGCGCTCAGGGCGGATTGCAGGGCCCCGGCGAGTACTGGATCGGTATGGATGGCGGTCATCAGCAACCGGGGTCGCGGCACTGCGAGCTCGGCGAGTTCGTTCTGGACGAGTCCGCGCAGCCGCTCACCGCCGGCCGTGATCACCCCTCCGGAGAGCACGATCAGCTCCGGGTCGACCACGGCGACGATCGCGGCCAGGCCGACCGCGAGGCGATGCGCGAACTCGTTCAGCATGGTGTCGCCAGCGCCGGGGGTGTGCAGCGCGACGCTGATCGCGGCTTCCGGCGTACGGGCTTTGAGGCCTAGCGTGCGGGCCAGTTCGAGGACCGGCTCACCGCCGGCGAGCTCCTGGAAACCACCGGCGTTGTTGCGGCCGACGTTGCGGACCAGCGGTGTACCGGGCAGTGGCAGGAAGGCGACCTCGCCGGCGCCGCCGGTCGCGCCGCGGAGCAGCCGGCCACCGATCACTATCGCGGCGCCGATGCCCTCCTCGCCCCACAGCAGCACGAAGTTGTCGCTGTCCTGCGCGTGCCCGACCTGCCGTTCGGCCACAGCTGCGAGGTTCACGTCGTTCTCGACCTCGAGCGGTACGGCGATGGCTTCGGCGAGCTCGTCGAGCAGGTGGGGTGCATGCCAGCCGGGAAGGTGGGTCGCGTAGCGCAACCGGCCGGTGGTCGGGTCGAACCCACCGGGAGTGCCGATGGCGACGCGGTGCAGACGATCGCGATCGAGGCCGGCTTCGCCGAGCGCGCCGTCGATCGTCTTCACGACCCGCTCGACCGTGCTCTTGGCGCTGCGGCCGGGGGTCGGCAACTCGAAGGTGCCGACCACCTTGCCGGTCAGGTCCGCGACCGCGGCCCGGAACCGGGTGGGCGTGACGTCCAGGCCCGCGACGTACGCGAAGCTGCCGTTGATCTCGTAGAGCTGAGCGTTCGGACCGGGCCGGCCGGCGCTGGTGCCGCGGGCGCGGACGAGGCCGGCACTCTCCAGCCTGGCGAGCAGTTGCGACGCGGTCGGCTTCGACAGGCCGGTGAGATTTCCCAGCGTGGTCCGGGACAGCGGGCCCTGGGTGAGCAGCAGGTCGAGAGCGGCGCGATCGTTCATCGCGCGGAGCAGACGGGGCGTCCCGGGGGTGCTTGCCACTCGAATCCGCCCTTCTTCCGACCTCGATCTCAACTGTTAGGAAAGTTTCCTATTAACGCGAGACCGTACGGAGATATCACGGCGGTGTCAATCGATGGGAAGATCACGGTTGGGCCCTGCTCAGTCAGGGGATCCACGTGTTCTCCGGGCCGCTGGTGAACGACGTACGGCTGGCACGGGCGGACGCGAGTGCCGACGAGTTCTCGGAAGCGCTGGAGTTGGTCGGAGCGCTCGCGTGGGTCAAGGCGCTGCCCGAGGGACTGGACACCGAGGTGGGCGAGAACGGTCATCAGCTGACCGGCGCCCAGGCGCTACGGGTTGCATTGGCGCGACTGGCGCTGGCCGACCCGGCGGTCGCAGTACTGGATGAAGCAACTGCCGAGGCGGGCAGCGCGGATGCACGCGATCTCGAACGAGCCAGCCCGCAGCCACCGAAGGCCGTACCACGCTGATCGTGGCCCACGCCTGACCCAGGCACAGCAGGCCGACCGCATCATCGTGATGGACCACGGCCGAATCGTGGAGTCAGGCACCCACACAGACCTACTGGTCGCCGCCGGCCGCTACGCCCACCTCTGGCACAGCTGGACCGGCACCCCTCAACCCCACCCGCTTACTAGCGCGATAGCCGATCAACACACCAAAGGCGAGCCCCAGTACAACGGCGATCGCGACGCTCAGCCAGCCGTCGAGGAGCAACGAGAAGAGCAGATAGGCGGCGATCCCGCCGAACATCGCCGCGATACCTCCCCCGAGGACCGGGTGGCACCGCTCCCAGGCCGAGTGACGCCGGTCGCGGCCGGCTTTGGGCGAGATGGCGACGAACGCCCACATCGGGCAAAGGGCGATGACCCAGAGGGCATTCCGCAGACTGGGCTCGACCACCAGACGGACAATCAACGCGATGCCGCACACCCCTGCGAAGAT
This sequence comes from Kribbella qitaiheensis, assembly GCF_014217565.1. NCBI lineage: Bacteria > Bacillati > Actinomycetota > Actinomycetes > Propionibacteriales > Kribbellaceae > Kribbella > Kribbella qitaiheensis. Next base: position 5,447,549 of record NZ_CP043661.1, on the reverse strand, counting down.
CCGCTGCACAAGGACAGGCGGGTCGAACGTCTTCTCCACCACCGGCTTGTCCATCAGGGCAGACGCCAGTCGACCGCAGTACCGCCCTGCTCGACCAGCAGCGCGTTGACGCGGCTGAACGGCTTCGACCCGAAGAACCCACGGTCGGCCGACATCGGGCTCGGATGCGCGCTCTCGACGTACGGCGTACTGCCGAGCATCGGCTTCAACGTCTGCGCGTCCCGACCCCACAGAATCGCCACGAGCGGCCCACCACGCTTCACCAACGCGTGAATCGCCTGCTCCGTAACGGCTTCCCAGCCTTTCCCCCGATGCGACCCCGACTTCCCGGGCTGCACCGTGAGCACCCTGTTCAACAGCAGCACACCTTGCTCGGCCCACGGCGTCAAATCGCCATTAGACGGCGCCGGTACGCCGACATCCGCCATCAGCTCTTTGTAGATGTTCCCCAAACTCCGCGGCACCGGCCGTACGTCAGGTGCCACCGAGAAACTCAACCCCACCGGATGCCCAGGCGTCGGATAGGGATCCTGTCCCACCACCAGCACCTTCACCTCGTCCAGCGGCTGCTTGAACGCCCGCAACACGTTCTCCCCCGCCGGCAGATACGACCTCCCCGCCGCGATCTCCCCGCGCAGGAACTCCCCCATCCGCGCCACAGTCTCCTGAACCGGCGCCAACGCCTCAGCCCAGTCCCCCGCCACCAACTCATCCATGCTCTTAGGACTCACCGGCCAACCCTCCCACCCACCCCACTCCCAACGCCAACCCTCACACGCCTCCGCACTCGCTCCTACGTCACTCCGACTCCGCCGCTCCCACCCACCCCCACTCCCAACGCCAACCCTCACACGCCTCCGCACTCGCTCCTACGTCACTCCGACTCCGCCGCTCCCACCCACCCCACTCCCAACGCCAACCCTCACACGCCTCCGCACTCGCTCCTACGTCACTCCGACTCCGCCGCTCCCACCCACCCCACTCCCAACGCCAACCCTCACACGCCTCCGCACTCGCTCCTACGTCACTCCGACTTCGCCGCTCCCACCCACCCCACTCCCAACGCCAACCCTCACACGCCTCCGCACTCGCTCCTACGTCACTCCGACTCCGCCGCTCCCACCCACCCCGCCGATGTCTACGCCACGGCTCGCCGCCTGCCTCCTACCGAAGCCGCCACGCCTCGCGACCAGAGATGGCACCTCCCCAACACGGCCACGTGTGCCGCCGGCTGGTGACTACTTCGCCCTCTCCCACTCATCCCGCTGCTCGGCATCCTTGATAACGAGCTCTTCGGCTCCGACTGTCGTGAGGAAGTTCTTCATCCAAACCAGCGCGACCACAGCAGAATCTCGAGTGATCCCGTCCGGCTCCAGCTCAGTCCGTACCGCGGAGAGAACCGGCTGCTCGACGTACCCGAGATGCGCGGCAGTGATCAACAAGTCATTGCTCTTCTGCCGAAGGCGCAGGGACGGCCAGGCCAGGCCGACCGGAATGACCAACAGCGGAGCAACCCACCAAGGCCCGTCCAGCGAGACAAGTCCGATGAAAAGGAACAGCGGGAAGGCCACCGCAATCCGGAACTCGACTTCGCCACGAAGGCGATCGATCTGCTGATATCGATCGGGCGCCTCCTTCGACAACTGCAACAAGGTGGCGGGGAGATCACGGGTGATCTCAGCCGCCGGGAAAGCTTGGCGATGCTCTCGGGCGCCATCGCGAGCGAATTCCGAATCACCGCTCTCTCCTCCACCGAAAGCGCCGTGGCCGTCGATCGGCGAAGCCTTCGGCTTTCCGTCGAACCAACGGGCGAAGGAATCAGCCTGAGGCTGCCCAGAACTCCGAACAGCCCAACTGTCGACCCGGCCTCTTTCGCCCCACTTCCGCAACTGCCCGCTGACGATCTTGAGCAGGCCGTTGAACAGACTGGCGCCGATCGATCCGACGATGTAGCAGACAAACGGAAGAACAGTCAGTTGCGATGCGAGATTGCGCGTCAGCGACACCGCGAGCTGCCATTCGGTAGAAAACGCGCTCTCGACAGCGGCGCGGTGCGGGAACTCGATCTCTACGATCACCGCCACCCAGAGCGCACCACCCGCCGATGGAGCGCGAAGATCTCGCAAGCCGGGCAATCGACGCCAGAAGATTCACTTGTCCCCCTGATGCCGCAGCCCGGCTCTTCGGCCATCCATCCCCTGACAGGCCAAACATCAGGGCCCGTACGTCGGCCGCACCATGCCTGAGCAGATCGAGCACCGCCCGCCGCCGGGAACCACCCTTGAGATCTGCTTGCGAAAGGCAACGAATCACCGCTGTGTCGCCCCCTCACAAGGGTTCTGCGAATTTGATGTACTCGAACTCCTGTTCTAATATAGACACATGAGCACGGTGGCGGTTGATCCTTGGTACGGCGAGCAGGTGGACGCCGACGAGCTTGCTGCGCTGATCGAAGCCGGGGTGCTCACGGTGCCGGAAGATCCAGAGGCACCGGGCGGTCCGCGGTATGTCGACGAGTTCGACCTTTTCGACGACGGGTCCAGATTTCAGATGTCGCGGATCGACGCGCTGGAGTGGGAGTTGTGGGCCGGCGTCGAGCAGGACGAAGCCGAGAAGATTATGCTCGAGATGAAGGCGCCGGAGTGGGTGTTCCTGCCGCCAGGCGGTGAGCTGGCGGCAGCGCTGGAAGAGGTGCGCCCGCAGACGGAGTCACCGATGGCGCTGATCGAGTTGATGAAAGCGACCAGCCGGCTGACCGCATGGAGCGAGGCGGGCAGGCTGTCGGCCATCGCGTCGTTCTACCGGCAGCGTCAGGCCCAGGCGACCGAGTTCTCCCGCCCCAGCGAGATCGATTCCCACGGCCGCCCGATCGATCCGGAACGCTCCTGGATCGCCGAGATCGCCGCCGCACTGAAGCTGTCTCCCAACACCGCGAGCAGTCATGTCGATACCGCGCTGCGCCTGACCAGCATGCTGACCGCGACCCACACCGCACTGCGCTGCGGCGCGATCACTTTGTCCAAGGCCATCGCGATCAGCGACGCGACCCGGCCTCTGACCGACGCACAGGCCAAGGCAGTCGAAGCACACGTCCTCCAGCGCGCCCCTTCTCAGTCCCACGCGAATCTGCTCCGTTCCCTCCGCAAGCAGGTCGCCCACTACGACGCGAAGAACGAAGCCGAACGCCATCGCGAAGCCACAGCACAGCGCGAGGTCCGCCTCGTCCCCCTCCCCGACGGCATGGCCGGCCTCTGGATCGTCCACACCGCCGAAAAGATCCAGCAAATGTGGATCGTCATCCAAGCCATGGCCGACCTAGCCAAACGCCCCACCACAACACCCGCCCCCACCACCCGCGCAGACTCCCACACTGACGACCACACCAACCGGGACGCGAGCACCTCCACCACAACAACCGACCATGGCACAGTCGCCAACCCCGACGCGACAACCGACGGCAGCACAGTCGCCGAGCCGGCCCGCGACCTCCGACGACGGCACAGTCGCCGAGCCGGGCGCGACCTCCGACGGCTCAGATGCTGTTCCCCACAGCACATTCTCCGCAGACGGTGAGCCGTCGGGTGGTGAATCAATGGTCGGCTCCAAGGTAGGCGCAGCGGACTTCTCGAACGAGATCGGTCTGAACGGCAGCGGTGCCGCCACCGTCAAGCCGCCGGCCAGCCCTCCTCAAGAGGACTCTGCCCAGAAGAACCCCGCACCGGAGAACTCGTCCCAGGAGAACTCCGCCCCGGACGCCCCTGCTCCGGCGAATTCTGCACAGCGCTGCCCTGCGACGGAGGACTCTGCGCTGGAGAGCCTTGCACTGGACGGCTCCGCGCAGGGCAGCCCTGCACTGGACAACCCCACACTGGACAACCCCACACTGGACAACCCCACACTGGACAACCCCGCACTGGACAACTCCGCGCCGGACCGGTTTGCGCTGGAGGGTTCTGTACTGGAGGGAGGACCGTGGGCGGGTGCTGATTCTGCGGACGTGACCGGCGTTGGTCGTCCAGATGTCGGACAGGGCCGCCCCGCTGTTGATGAGGGGCGTACGGCTGGGCAGCGGCGGGCGGATATGGCTGCGGAACTGTTCGAGATCATGCTCTGGAACGGACTCGACTGGCTCGGCAGGCGTCTCCCGGACCAGCACCGGCGGCGACCCCACATCGAGGTCCTCATTCCGGTCGGCACCCTGCTCGGACTCGACGACGAGCCCTGCCAACTCACCGGATACGGGCCGATCCCCGCCGAGATGGCACGACGTATCTCCACCGACGGCACTTGGCGACGCCTCCTCACCGACCCCACCAACGGCGCGGTACTACAAGCCTCCACCAACCGCCACGACCCCGGCAGCCTTGTCTCCGAGACACTCCTGGCCGCCCATTCGGTCTGTGACTGGATCAACTGCAGCCGTCCAGCTCGCGAATGCGACCGCGACCACGGCACCCCCTTCGCCCAGACCGGCACCACCAACCTGACCGACCTGCGCTCGTACTGCGAGTTCCACCACGTCATCAAAGACACCCCCGCCTGGGGATGGAACGCCGCTAACAACCCGGACGGATCCACCACTCTCACCACCCCCACCGGCCACCGCTACACCACCGTCCCACCACGCCCGGGCCCCGTAACCACCCCGTCACCCACCGACGACAGCCCCCCACCCTTCTAAACCGCACCCACCTCACCCGACCTCAACCACAGGGCTCTCCCGCTATCCCGACTGGCGGAGAGGATGGCCTGCTTGGTTCTGGTCGCTACCTAGAGGTCGGTGCCGCTCGCTCGCGAAGTTCTGCCCGACCACACGGGGGGCTCGAGGTTTCGCGGTTCGGGGTTCGGGGTTCGGGGTTCGGGGTTCGCGGTTCGGGGTTCGCGGTTCGGGGGTCGCGGTTCGGGGTTCGCGGTTCGCGGTTCGCGGTTCGCGGTTCGCGGTTCGCGGTTCGCGGTTCGCGGTTCGCGGTTCGGGGACGGCCGACGACTGGCGGCTGGCGCGCGGCCAGGTGACCGGACGCAGTTCTACGCGAAGGTGCGCGACGTTGCCGAGATGTACGTCGAGTCCGGAACCGACCGAACTGGGCACCACCGACCTCGCGGCATTGCAGGTGTTGGCGTTGCTGTTTGGTGGGCGGCAGCAGCGCGGGCAAGCGGTTGAGGGCGATGATGACGAGGTCGGACATGCTTGCGGTGCCGAGGCCGTCTGGTTTGTATCCGCGTGCGTCGCGACGTGCGTGTCCTCCCAGTCGCACCACGCGCGCGCGGCCTTTGACCGTTGCTGGACTCGCAGGCGTTTTCCTGAGCGGACTGATCGGGGATTCTGGTTGGCTCAGAAGGTGGTCGGGAAGCGCCTACACGTTCGAAACGTGGTATCCGGGCAGTGCGTGGCGTGGGGTTAGGGGGTGGGGTTGAGGTTGCCGGCCAGGCGGTTGTGGCGTTGGGCGCTGGAGGGGTTCAGGCCGACGAGGTCGACCGTTTTGCCGTAGCGGTGGTATTTGGTGGTGATGGCGTCCAGGGTTGCGACGGTGGAGGCGTCCCAGATGTGGGAGTCGGTCAGGTCGATGATGATGGTGGTGGGGTCGTTGCGGTAGTCGAACTGGTAGACCAGGTCGTTGCTAGAGGCAAAGAAGTGTTCGCCGGTGACGGGGTAGACCTTGGCGTCGGGGTCGGGGTGCCCTACTTCGCGGACGGAGGTGAAGTGGGCCCATCAGCTTGGCGACCCCGAGTACGCCGAGGATCACCTGCAGGAGGGCGGCCAGAATGACCGTCGCGACGAAGTAGTCGAAGCCGTGGTTGCGCATCACCGGTGCGATCACGTGCGCCACCGCGCCGGTGGCCGCGGAGATCATCGCGGGACGGCCGCCGAGGAACGAGATCGAGACCGCCCTGGTGAACGACGCGAACAGACCGACCCGCGGGGTCGACCCCGGCGATGATCGAGAAGCTGATCGCCTCCGGGATCGGGGCGAGTCCGACACGAGACCGGCCAGTACTTCGGTCCGCAGGCGGCGCGGTGAGCGCAGCGCGGCCCGGACCGAGGTGATGTCGCTGTCACCGGGCGATGAGGACTTGGGCGTGGCTGACTCAGGCGTCAGCGAGCTCAGCACACCGACGCGGTGAAACCAACCAAGCCATAAGGTCCCTAGACAAAGAACAAAGCGGCGCGTCATTGCGCTCGGCGGATGCACGGGACCGCGGGAAGAACGCGGCAGGTGAGGAGCACCAGAACGCTCGCACCGGCCGCAACTTTACCTGGAGGTGGGAGTGAGCCTGTGGGAGAAGGCGGCGTGAGCGTCGGACAGGGTTGGCGTGTTGGTCACCTGGGGGTGCTGGTGGGACTGGTAGAAAAAGTGCGGCCTCGCAAGGTATGAGCTTGCGAGGCCTTCACGTTTCCAAGGGTCAAGCGGTGGCGCAGACGGCGTACTCGGTGATGGTCCAGGCGGCCGACGTACCTTCCTGGCCTTCGAAGGCCTCCGCGCGGCGCTCCAGTCGGCGGCGCGACCGGCCTGGGATTCAAAGACGTCGATGGTCACCTTAATGTGGCGATCAGAGTCCCAAAGGTTTCTGGTCTGGACCAGCCCTCCAGACGGGGCGCAACCTCTGGGCTTGACTGGGATGTAATCATGATTACATGAGTACACAGCAAGAAGGTGAGCGAGTGAGGGGTTGGCTGACCGGCCGACTCCCCTCGGACTGGTTCGAAGGCGAACCAGAGGTGAGCATCGACCGCGACGAGATCCTCGTGGTCGGCAGGATTCCGGCTCCGCAGCAGGACGGCGAGGTCAGCGCGGCCGAGCGTTCCGCCGCCGAGGAGGGCCGGATCAAGCAGTACCGGGAGGACACCCGGGAGAAGCGGATCGAGATCGCCCGCGAACTCGAGCACGCGACCCGCAAGAAGGTCGCCTGGGGCGTCCAGGCCGGCGAGACGCGGACGGTTTTCACGTCCCTGTCCGCGCCGGTGATGACGCGGTTGCGGCAGCCCGAGCGGCAGGTGCTGGACACGCTGGTCGATGCCGGGGTGGCGCGCTCCCGCAGCGACGCGCTCGGCTGGTGCGTCAAGCTGGTCGCGCAGCACAGCGAAAGCTGGCTGGGCGAGCTCCGCGACGCAATGGCCAAGGTCGACGACGTACGCCGCGCAGGCCCCGACGCGACCGACAGCTGACGGCTCTACCGCCGCAGCACGAGGCCCGACGCGACCGAGCGCTGACGGCCCTACCGCCGCAGCACGAGGCCCGACGCGACCGAGAGCTGACGGCTCTACCGCCGCAGTACGAGGAAGCACCGCGGTAGGAGCAGCCGCAAGGCTCCACTGCGAGAACGGCGGGCTCGATCCGATCCGATCGAGCCCGCCGTTTGCCTCAGGCCGGGAAGTGGGAGGTGGCCCGTTCCGGCCCGAGGGGTCTAGCGGTTCTCGCCACCGGTCCAGTTGCCGTTGCCACCGGCCGTGCCGTCCCCGTTGGACCAGCCACCGGCCTGCTGCGAACCGTGCGCAGCCGGGTACGGCGCTTCCGCGGTCCCCTGGTCGGTCCCGTAACCCTGGTCGTAACCACCCTGGCGCTGGTTGGGGTCGTAGCCGCCATGGTTCGGGACATAGCCCTGGTCGGCCGTCCCACCAGAAGCGGTCCCATTGGCAGCGGTCCCGTTCGAACCCGCATTGCTCGCCTTCATCGCGGAACCACGCTCGAACAGCGTCTGCAGCGCCTGACTGGCCATCTCGCGACCCCCGAGGCCGAAAGCAAGGCCGACCGCCAGAGCCGCACCACCGAGCACGATCAACAGCGTGTTGCCGGTCAGCTGGACCGCGATACCAAGCTGGGTCAGCGCCGCGAACGCCGCGTACACGAGGATCGCGTACTTGCCGACCTTGGCCAGCGTCTCGTTACCCGTCGCGCCACGGATGATCGCGGCCAGGAAGTTCGCGAACAGCGCGGCCAGGCAGACGATCACGATCGCGGCGAAGATCCGCGGGATGTAGGCCAGCATGTCGCTCATGAAGTTCGAGATCTCCGGTACGCCGAGCGCGGAGGCGAACATCGTGAAGCTGATCAGGAACACGAACCAGAACACGACCTGACCGAGCATCGCCGAAGCGGTCAGCCCCGTGCCGGACCGCTGCAGGACGCCGGACACGCCGGCCCGTTCCATCCATTGGTCGAAACCGACCCGGCCGAGCAGTTTGCCGACCAGCTTCCCGAGCATCTTGGCGACGATGTAGCCGATCACCAGGATGACGAGGCCACCGAGCAGGTTCGGGATGAACCCGAGAAGCTTGCTGAAGGCATCTTCGAAAGGTTGGGTGAAGTCGATTGCCAGTGCGGACATCGGCCTTCCTCTCCGGATTGGCCCGCGTCCGCCGCCACGCAACCGCCCGCGCGACTCCGGCTACGGGCGGATTGCAGTGGTGTCTGCTCCCTCCCGTTCCCGCGTGAACGGCCCACAAACCCTCTGAAGTAACGCAATGTGATTGCTTAAGGCAATTAGAGTGACCAGTCAACCCGTACTACGGCGCCCCGACCCGGCTTGAGATCATGACTCCATGACCGATGTCGTGATCCGCCGCGCCACCTCCGACGACGTCCCCGCGATCGTCGCGATGCTCGCCGACGACCCGCTCGGGGCGATCAGGGAGTCGCCCGCCGACCTCACGCCGTACCAGCGGGCCTTCGCAGCCATCGACGCTGATCCGAACCAGTTCCTGGTCGTTGCCGATCGCAACGGTGAGGTGATCGGCACGCTCCAGTTGACGTTCATCCCCGGCCTGTCCCGGCAGGGCTCGACCCGCGCCCTGGTCGAGGCGGTCCGGGTCGCGGCGTCAGCCCGCAGTACGGGCCTGGGCACCACCTTGATGGAATGGTCGATCGCCGAGGCCCGCGCCCGTGGCTGCGCGATGATCCAGCTCACCTCGGACAAGACCCGCACCGACGCCCACCGCTTTTACACCACCCGCCTAGGCTTCACCAACAGCCACGAGGGCTTCAAACTCACCCTTTAGGACACCCGGCCCGCGGGCGCCTTCCAGGTGTTGCACGAGCCGGGACTCCCGGACCGGAAGGCTGCCCGCGTCCACAGCTTGTTGCTCTTGTCCGAGCCGTGGTCGTGTGGTTCGTCGGGGTCGTCGCCGGTTTCCAGGGCGTACTCGAGTTCGGCGAGCCGGCCCATGACTTCGATCATCGCCAATCTGCGCGTCGACCCGGGCTTCGAACTCCTGCTCCAGATACTCCTTCCAGAGGAAGTAGATGGTCTGGTTCGTTCCGCAGTAGAAGGCTCCGTAGTCGCCCTCCGGCTCGCCGCACGGCGTCGGCATCCCTTTCTCGAAAGGGACAAGGGGTGCCGGCCCCAAGAAGCCAACCCGCCCGGCTGACGGGCGGGTGCCAGCCCCTTCGCAGGCAAGCGATCATGCCCCGGCCGTAGGCGAGCAATGCGGCTTTGGTGTCCAGGGCTCCGGACGGCAGCGGGCAACTGACCGCCGCCACCTTGCCGCCCGCGTACAGCCGGTCCCGAAACTCCACCGAGGGCGTCGTACTGCGGGGTGCCGGGCTGTGGCTGACTTGCACGGGAGACTGGGCAGCAGTGGGCAGAGGCGCTGCGATCTCGGCCGTCGCAGGTTTCGGATCGCCTTGCAGTGCTATTCCGGCTCCGGCTGCGAGCAGTGCGAGTACGGCGAGCAGGTGGGCCGGTCTTGGGATCACGAGACTCGGGCGGCGGGGGCTGTGTAGGTGTTGCAGGAGGCTGGGTTGGTGGATTTGAAGGCGGGGCCGGCCCAGGACCACTGGTTCTTGCGGGAGCCGTGGTCGCGGATCTTCTTGGGGTTGTACTCGTCGCCGCTGTGCTGGGTCTGGAACTCCCACATGTCCAGCTTCGCGCCGGCGAAATCGAGTGACTGCTTGTTCGCGCCGAGGAACGCGGCGCCCAGGCAGGTCGCCTGGAGCTCCAGGCGGCGGCTTTCCTCCTGCTTCGCGGCCGGCGTTTTCGCCCAGCCCTCGCGGGACGCCGAGGAGATCGAGATGTTGGTGAGGAACTGAACGTGGTGCCCGTACTCGTGCGCGAGCGTGTCCATCATCCAGGTCCGGCCGGCCAGCGCGTTCTCCTTGTAGTTCTTGAGATCCAGCTGCCAATCCATGTTGATCGACTCGTCGGCGCCGCAGTAGTAGGCAGTGGACGTCTCGCCAGTGCAATCGGACGAGGTCTGCTTGCTCAGCAGCGTCAGCTTCGGCGCCCGGAACGGATAGCCGGCCTTCCGGACCAGCGGTGCCCACGCGTTGTTCAAGCAGGGCAGCAGCGCCTGGTAGTAGCGCAGGATCGCGGACTGGCTGTTCGGCTTGATGGTCGGCTCGGTGCAGTTGACCGACGGCACCTTGCCGACTGTGTAGAGCTTGTTCTCCTTCACCCGTACTGCGTCCGGCACCGGCTGGACGGTCACGGTGACCGTCGGCTGGGGCGGAGCGGGCAACGGCTCGTCGGACTGCCGCACCGTCGGCTTGGACAGCGGGTTCTCCACCGAGCTGTCGTACGAATCCGCCAGCTTGAGGCTGGCGATGCCGCCCCCGGCGAGCAGCGCCAGCAGCAGCACGCCAAGACCCGCGATCGCCGGCTTCGACATTCGCCGCGACGGCTTCACTTCGTTGTGCCCGGCCGCGAACTGCGAAGCGGCCCGCGTCGACGGCGAGTTCCAGCCGACCCGGGGAGCACCACCGGGCTGGCGGGTCCCGTGCAGCGGTACTGCGGGCGCACCCGGCAACGGGGCCGGTGGCGGAGCGCCGTACTGGGTCCCGCTGTACTCAGTGCGCGGCGGGACCGCCTTCTTCAGAGCCGGGTCCACCTCGTTCTGCACCGGGCGGGCCTTGCCCAGGCCCAGCGGCGGACGGTGGGGAGGATGGGCGGGCCTGGTACCGGAGTCGTTCGTCGCCTCACCAGCGCCGCCGGGCAGGAAGTGCCCGGGCGCGGGAGCGGTCGGCTCCGGCACCTTCGGTGCCGAGTCGTCGTCCGCCATCAATACTCCCCAGTCCTCAGTCTTCAGCCGACCTGTGCCGCCGCTGCCACGAAAGTGTTGCAGGCGCCCGGGTCCGCGGTGGTGAAACCACGGGTCCGCCACAATTCGTTGCTCTTGCGGGACCCATGGTCGCGTACCGAGCCCTTGGTCCCGTCATCGCCGTGGTTCTTGGACCGCCACTGCCACTCTTTCAGCAGCTCACCCTGAACCGGGAAGGCAGTCTTCTCGGCGCCCAGGAACACGGCCGCGAGGCAGCCCGCCTGCAGGGCCTGGCGGCGCTGGTGCTCCAGCCGGGCCGCGTCATTGGCCGCCGCGTCGCTCAGATCGCCGGCCGCGTCGAAGATCCCGACCAGCTTCTGGATGTGAACCGCGTAGGCGAACCCGAGGGCGTCGTGCTCGTCGATCCGGGCCAGCGCCTTGTTGTCCGCATATTGATCAACCAGGTCCTGCCACGGCATCGCCACGCTGCCGTCGCCGGAATCGCAGTACGCGGAGACCTTCTTCTGTACTCCGCAAGCCGTCTCCTCGCCTTCGTCGAAGACGATCAGCTGCGGCTCGTGGAACTCGAAGCCGGCCTTCTCCACCACCGGCTGCCAAGAAGTGTTCATGCACTTGATGAGCACCTCGTAGTACGACCGGACGTTCTCCTTGGAGGTCGGCCGGAACGCGGGCTCCTTGCAGCGGACCGAAGCCAGTTTGCCGTTCGCGTAGAGCTTGTTCTCCTTCTCCGCCACGGGATCCGCGACCGGCGTACCGGTCGGCTTGGTCTCCGTCGGCGTGTTGCCGGGCAGCGACGGGGTCGTCCCGATCGGGTTCGCGACGAAGTCGTCGTACTGCGTGAGCAGCTTCGCGGCACCGGCCACTCCGCCACCCGCGACCAGGACCACACCGGCCACGATCGCGGCGATCAGCGCCTTCGACTTCTTCTTCACGACGAACGGGATCGGCTCAGGCTGGTAGCGCGCCTTGAAAGCGGCAGCCGCCGGATCTCCGGGCGGCGGCGGCCCGAGCCGCGAACCGCTGAGCTGGGGCGGTCCGGCCGGGCCGGAGCCGCCCCCAAGCCGAGGGGTCGGCGCGGTGAGTGGCGCGCTGTCACCCGGTACTGCGGGTTTGCGTGGCGCCGAGGCGTCGGCCCCCGCACCGCCGGGCAGAAAATGGCCAGGCTTCGGCGCCGATTCGTCGTCCGGCATTTGTGGTCTCCCCAGTTGTCCTCAGTCCGGCGTTGGACACAGCGCCGGTGGCAGGACGCGCCGTATCCCCCCGGCCGACCCGCCGGAAGATGATATTGCGGGGTGTGGTCGCGGGCGAATTGATTTGCAGCTATTGACATCGCTTCGCGATCTCCCGTCAGCTGATTGCCTACTGCGTGTAGGCAAAGGGGTCACATGAGTGTTCTGGAGAGCTTCGCTTTGACCGACCGAGTGGTGCGGGAGATCGAGGCTCGCGGTCGCCGGGGTCTCGCAGTACAGGCCGATATCACCGTCCGCGCGGAGGTCATCGCGCGATGGTCGATGAGGTCACGGCGGCGTTCGGCGGCATCGACGTACTGGTGAACAACGCGGGGATCGCGATCCACCGGCCGGCACTCGAGGTCCCGGACGAGGAGTGGCAGCAGGTGCTGGATCTGAACGTGACCGCCTTATGGAACTGCAGTACCGCGGTCGCGCGGCATGATCTACGCCGCACTCCAGCGCTACGCCACCCCCGAAGAAATAGCCCCCTCGGTTGTCTACCTCGCCAGCCCCGCCTCCTCCTTCACGACCGGTTCGATCCTCCTGATAGACGGCGGCCACAACGTCTACTAGTTGCATAGGATCGTGGAATGGAACTGAGTGAGGTTGCACAGGAGTTGCTGGACGGACTCAACTCGGGGGTGCTGGCAACGATCAATCCGGACGGCGGCCCGCAGACCTCGGTCGTGTGGGTGGGGCGGGACGGGGACGAGGTGGTGATCTCGACCACGGCCGGCATGCGGAAGGACACCAACCTGCGGCGCAATCCCCAAGCGAGCCTGCTCGTGCTGGACAAGGACGATTCGGCTCGGTACGTCGAGATCCGCGGCACCGCGACCGTGACGGAGGATGTCGGGCGGGCGGTCGCCGTACAACTCGCCGAGAAGTACGAAGGGCCCGGTGCGGGCCAGGGCTACCTCGAGCTGCCACCCGAGGCCATCCGCACCGTCATCCGCATCACCCCGGACAAGGTGCGGGTTCGCGCCTGACCCGCACCACTCAGCTACTGGACGCGCCCGACGGTCGTCCCGGAGGCGATCACGCCGGCGTAGTCAGGCATGCAGGCTCATCTCGAACTCGGTTTCGCCGTACTCGTTCGGGCCGCTTTCGGTGAAGGCGGCAGCGCGGAGCAGGGCCAGGCTGGGCAGGTTGGTGGGCTCCACCGCGGCGTGGATGAAGCGGGCTCCGTTCTCGCTGGCGAGGCGGACGACCTGATCCACCGTGGCCCGGCCGAGCCCGGTGAGGCGGCGCGCCGGACACACGTAGTACGAGATCTCGGCCTCGGCATCGAGGATCTCCAGGTCGATGAAACCGATCGGTCCGCTGTCGTCGTACGTGATCCAGCCGTGCCGCTCCGGCGCGGACAACAGCGGCGTCCATCGCTCGACGGCCCGCCCGTAGAAGCCACCGAAGACGGCGCTCCCCACGGGATCCCCGGCCAGCCACTCCTCGACCTGGCGCAGCCCCTCGTCGTCGATCACCCTCACCCGCATCCTCAAACCCTGCCTGGCCCTTGCGCCCTTGTCGACCCCGATAAGTCGGTTGCCCGCGGCATCACCGCTTGATTGGGTGGCAGCGTGACCGACTTCAGGCGCGACGAGTATCCGCGGGCTTCGCAGTACGACGCCGCGTGGTTACTGAAGTGCGACATGGGCCCGAACCCGCTCTGGCTGCTCGAGGACCTCGCCAAGGACCTCGACCTCCGCCCCGGGATGCGGGTGCTCGACCTCGGCTCCGGCAAGGGCGCGACCAGCGTCTTCCTGGCGAAGGAGTACGGCGTACAGGTGTGGGCCGCCGACCTGTGGATCGACCCCACCGAGGCGGCCGAGAACTTCGCCGGCCATGAGGTGACCGCGATCAAGGCCGAGGCGCACGCCCTTCCCTTCGCCCGCGGCTTCTTCGACGCGATCGTCTGCATCGACGCCTACGAGTACTTCGGTACCGCGGACGGCTATCTCGCCTACATCACCAGCTTCCTCAAACCGGGCGGCCGGCTCGGCATCGCGACACCCGCGCTGCGGAAGGAGGTCCGCGACCTCGGCTACATCCCGGCGCACATCAAGGAACTCGTCGGCTGGGAGGCGCTGGCCTGGCACACCGCCGACTGGTGGAAATTCCAGTGGGAGATCACCGAACTCGTCGAGGTGACGGCCGCGCGACTCCAGGAATCCGGCTGGTACGACTGGCTCATCTGGGCCCGCGCGGTCGCCGGCGACGAGCCGGACCCGACGGTCACGATGCTGGAGAAGGACCAGGGCGAGTACCTCACCTTCGCCCTGGTCACCGCCCGCAAACCGGCCTGAGGCCGACCGTGGTTGGTACGGGTGGGATGCTGGGGCCATGAGTTGGGCTATCTATGCGATGCGAGGCCCGGGCGGCGTACGTCGGCTCGAGGACATTCCCGATGGGTACGAACCGCCCAGACTCGGTACGGCGGAGGAGGTCGTGGCCGTGGTGCGGGAGGTGGCGCCCGGGGTGGATGCGAGCAAGCGGTCCTGGCTGCTGCTGAAGAGCGACGAGTACGACGTCGAGATGACGATCGGCAAGGGTGTCGAGGTCCGCGACATCACCTTCTACCTCAACGACGGCCCGCGCTCGATCCCGGTGGTGATGGAGATCAGCAGCCGGCTCGGCGTCACGGCGTACGACACGGAGTCGGGCAACTTCCTCACCGAGGAGTCCAAGCCGCCGGTCCCGCCGCCGCTCACCGACGACGAGCTCAAGGCCGGCAAGCCGAAGTGGTGGAAGTTCGGCCGGGCCTGACCCGCTGTACCCGGCCCAGCACCCCCAGCCGCCCCAGCATGGCCGAAACCTAGCTCGTACTACCAAGACCCGGCACGGATCAAGCCGGCGCATGCTCCTTCAAAACAGCCATGAACGCGCGCATCCAGCCCGGGTGATCCGGCCAGGCACGTCCGGAGACGACATTGCCGTCAACCACGGCGTCACCGTCAATCCACTCACCACCGGCTGCCCGTACGTCGGGTGCAAGGGCCGGATACGCCGAGGTCTTGCGACCATTCAGTACTCCGGCGGCCGCCGGCAGCAGTGGTCCGTGGCAAAGCTGCGCCACCGGCTTCGCCTCGTCGTAGAAGTGCCGCACGATCCGCAGGCAGTCCTCGTCGTTCCGGATGTACTCCGGTGCGCGGCCGCCAGGAATCACCAACGCTGCGTACTGCGATGGATCCACGTCGGCGAAGGCCAGATCCGCCTGCCAGGTGTGCCCGAGCTTCTCGGTATAAGTGTCGAATCCGTCCACGAAGTCGTGGACTACGAACTGCAATTTCTTCGCGGCCGGAGCAGCGAGGTGCACCTCGTACCCCTCTTCCAGCAACCGCTGGTAGGGGTAGAACACCTCCAGCGTCTCGGCGGCGTCCCCGGTCAGAATCAGCACCTTGGTCACGGCAGAACCTCCTGGTCGACAGCCCTCCGACCACAGTCCGTCGCCGGTTCCTGCCGGTCAAGGTCTCAGCGGTTGGCTACCTCGAAGGCGACGACTGCCGCGGCGACCGCGACGTTGAGGGATTCGACGCCATTGAAGAGCGGGATCAACAGGTCCTCGTCGGTGCTGACCGAGATGCCGTTGGTCTCTCCGCCCAGGACGAAGACCGAACGCGGCTCAAGCGAGGCCTTGAACAGCGACTGCGACGAGTGCGACGACAAGCCGTAGATCCGGTAGCCGGCCGCACGAAGCTCGTCGACCGCGGCCTTGGCGGTCGGGGCGTTCACGATCGGCGCCTGGAAGGCGATACCCGCCGATGCCTTGATCACCAACGGACCCACGTGCGGAGTCCCGGCCCGGGGCAGGATCACGCCGTCGAACCCGGCGCCGGTGGCCGTCCGCAGGATCATGCCGACGTTGCCGGGGTTGGTGACACCGTCGAGCAGGAAGACCTTGGTCGGGCGGTTGCCGCGGTCGCGAACGAAGTTCTGCAGCGGGGTCATCCGGGGCGCGTTGATGTCGGCGACCACGCCCTGGTCGTGCTTGCTGTTCCCGGCCAGCCACTGGACGCGACTCGGCGTCGCCCGCTGGACCGGCGTACCGGACCGGTCGGCCGCGCGCAGGATCTCGTTCAGCGACTGCCCGGTGGCGTTGTCCGCGACGACCACCTTCGCGACCGACAGGTTGGGATCGTTGAGCGCTTCGAGCACCGGTTTCCGGCCGAAGATCGTGATCCACTTGTCCCGCGGCGACAGCCCTGCCCGGTCCTCGCCCCCGCCCGATTCCCGCCTTGAAGTCACCCAGGAACCCTACAGCCGACCGCTCGGACTAGGTCTTCGCGGCCTGCGATACCTTGCCCGGGATGAGTCAAGGACGAGATCCCGGCCGGCCAGACACTTCCAGTTCCGCGGGGACTCCGGCTATGTGAGCGGCCTGGACATCGGCGCGCACAAGACGAGGGCGGTCGTCACCGATCTGCGTGGCAACACCCTGGCCGCTCGCCGGGTCGAGCTGGATCCCGCGCTGGCGGCCGCCGACCGGATCCGGGTGGTGGTCGAGACGGCCCACGCCTGCTGGGCCGAAGCTGAGGTCGAGCCGGACGAGATCACCGAGGTGGTTTGCGGTGTCACCGGAGCGCTGCGCGCGGCCGAAGGCGTCAACGACGTACGGACCGGGCCGTTCGGATCCGGGCTTTCGCCGTACCCGCTGCCGGGATTCTCCGAGCCGGATCTCAGCGCTGTTCTGTCAGCGGAGCTGCGGAAGCCGGTCGCGGTGGCGAACGACGTGAAGCTGGCAAGCCCTGGCTGAGCATTGGAAGGGTGCCGCGCAGGAGCATGGCGACATCGTCTTGACCTCACCGCCGGGAGCGAAGCTCTGTACCCGCCCGTACGTCGCCGTGGTCGGTGCTTCTGGTTGGCGATCACCTCTGCCGCCCTCCAGTCCTGCTCTTGGCACCGCCGCGGCGACGTCAGCCCGGCCGCGGCCCTTGTACTGCGCGGTCCTGCTCGGACGGCCGTCAGTTGGCCGCTTCGAATGCTTCCCGGATCTCGCTCGGGATCCGGCCGCGATCGTTGACCTCATAGCCGTTGGAGCGGGCCCATTCCTTGATGGTTCGCGGATCTGCGCCCACCGCGGTGCGCTTGATCCGTGCACCCCGCGAAGTCCGGACCTGACGGCCGGCCTCGATATAGGGCGACAGAGCCTTCCTCAATGCGTTGGTGTTCTTCGCATTGAGATCTATCTCATAGCTCTTACCATCCAGCGCAAAAGTCAGGGTTCCACCTTTACCAGAGGTGATATTGCTCCCGTCCAGATCGTCGGTGAGAAATACCTCGGTGCGTTGCGCCATAAAACCTTCGCCCTCCACTTGAACAGATGTTGCTCCAAGCATGCATCACCCACGACACGCCGCATACCAGCCACCCCGGTACCGGAATCCGGCAAGCGGCTGACTGGTGTTCGATTGAGGCCTCAACTACTGTGGATCGCAGTCGATCAGGGAGCTGAGTCATGGGCGTTTTCCGTTTGAATCATGCGGTGTTGTACGTACGCGACGTCGCCGCGAGCGTCCGTTTCTACCGCGACGTACTGGGTTTCGGCTACACCGAGGGCGGTGACGCGCACCCCAAGGCCGCATTCCTGCGGGCCCCTGGATCGACGAACGATCACGACCTCGGATTGTTCGAACTCGGGTCGCAGGCCGGGCCGTCCGGCGCAGGCCGGACTTCTGTTGGTCTATACCACCTGGCTTGGGAAGTGGACACTCTCGGCGATCTCGAAGACCTGGCGAAGAAACTGGCCGACGCCGGCTCGCTCGTCGGTTCGACGAACCACGGCACCACCAAATCGCTGTATGCCAAGGATCCTGACGGGCTGGAGTTCGAGGTCGTCTGGCTCATTCCGGCCGACCTGCTGACCGAGGCGGACCGCGACGGACGCGGCGCCCTCGACCTGCCCGCCGAGCTGACGAAGTACGGCCGCGACGCCCGCGGCGGACTGGGCATCTCCCGCCCGGCCAGTTAGTTGAATCTTCTTACTGATAACTGAAACAGCCGATCAGGTAGCTAATTGTTACCGTAGATAGTTGACCAGGGCAACGGATCTCGCATACTACAAATGAGATCTTTTTTCCTGAATCCGGGGGCTGATCGTGATGTCGTTGTCAGGTAGTGGTTCTCGAGCGGGCGGGATAGTCGCCGCCGCCGGAGCATTGTCGCTGTTGTCCGGAGCGGTCGCCCTGGCCGCGGCTCCGGCCGCTTCAGCCGCGTCGGCCGGCCAGGCCGTTGTCGCCGCGGTTCCGGCGGCTGATCCGCCAGGGAACAACGGCACGATCAAGATCGAAGGCACCGACATCCAGAGTGGCCCGCCGGACAACAATCCGCACCAGGGCTGCACCTTTGTGGTCGAGTTCTACAACTACGACGAGGGCGATCTCCACGCGACCGTGCTCTTCGAGGACCAGGCGCCGACCGCGGACGGTGGCCTGAAAGTCGAGTCCGGCGACCTGACGCCCTTTATCGGCGGCGATCCGGCCGGTGGCGGTAACGACCTGGACGCCAAGGTGACCTACACCCTTTCGTTCACGGGCGAACCACATCCGCAGCAGGGCTACCACGTGAAGATCACCGTGCATGCCCAGGGCTCGATCGGCGCGGACACCAAGCACAAGGTCTTCTGGGTCGCGGGCTGCACGCCGCCCACGACACCTCCGACGACGCCGCCGACCACCCCGCCCACGACACCGCCGACGACACCGCCCACCACCCCACCCACCACCCCTCCCACCACTCCGCCCTCGACGCCGCCGACCCACGTGCCGAGCTCTCCGGCCACGTCACCGACCGGAATCACCAGTTCACCGGTCGTGACGAACCCCCGCTCGCCGTCCACCGGCGTACCGACGGCTGTCGATGCGGGCCTCGGTGGGAGTCCAGGTGGCGGAGGCCGCAGCGGTCCGCTCAGTACCCTCGGCGCAGGCCTGCTGGTGGCCGGCGGGTTGATGCTGGCAGCGGGTGCCGCTGTAACGCTCAGGCGGCGGGGCAGGCACAGTAGCTGACGTGACCACCGCCCGACGCCGCGGTCGACCTGCCCCACTCCGGTGGGGCGGGTCGATCGCTCTCGCCGGGATCGGCCTGGCCCTGGTCGGCGGCTACCTGCAGTTCGGTGACCGGGCAGGAGCCGCCGCGCCTGATCAGGCGGCCATCTCGACGCCGTCGGTAAAGAGTCCTTCCGCCGCGAAAACACCCGCCCGTACTACGACAGCGCCGACCCGCAAGCCGGCCGCCCGACCAGGCAGGCCCCTCCGGATCTCCATCCCCCGGCTGGAGGTCTCTGCCCCGGTGGTGGAAATCTCCATCGACGAAGGATCCCTGACCCCACCCTCGAACCCGCAGAAGCTGGGCTGGTGGTCCGGCGGCGCCCAGCCAGGCGCTCGGCTGGGCTCGGCCATCATCACCGGCCACACCGTGCACACCGGCGGTGGCGCGTTCGACAACCTGGGCCAACTCCTGCCGGGCGACACCGTCGGCGTCACCACTTCCAGAGGGCAACTGGCATACCGCGTCACCGCCGTCACGACCTATCGCAAACAGACGCTCGCGAAGAGCGCCGCACAGGTCTTCGATCAATCCGTGCCGGGCCGGCTGGTGCTGATCACCTGCGAAGACTGGAACGGCAAGGTCTACCTCAGCAATGCGGTTGTCATAGCCCAGCGAATTGCCTGATCAGCCGGCAGAGTAGCGGCGAGACTACAGCCGGTCACGATCCGCCTGAATCGCCCAGCCCGAAGGATTTCCCTGAATTCCGCGGAATTCGGGGCCGATCGCTTTGCGATCCCTTTCCGAGGCCGCAATATTCCGGCAACCGGCCGCCCGCCCAGCGGCCCGATCTGGAGGAGCGCAGCCATGCGATCTCTCATCACCCGACCCCGGATGCTTGCCGTCATGCTGACCGGCGCCGCACTCACCCTCAGCCCGCTGGGTGGCCAGGCCACCGCGAACCGGCCGGCCGACCCGTCGAACGACTGTTTCGTCCCGCCGGCCAGTGCCGCCGCCAAGGGCGGTCACGGTGCCGACACCCGCGACATCACCGTCGCCGAGCAGCAGTCCATCGAAGCTCGGACCGCTCAACTGCTGAAGGCCAAGGCGGCCCGCGGGATCGCCGTACCGAAGGGTGCGCTCGCCGCCGCGAGTGTGCCCGTCTACATCAACGTGATGCGCGACGCGGCCGGCAACGGCGATGTCACCGACACGCAGATCACCCAGCAGATCGCGGTGCTGAACAAGACCTTCGGAGGCCAGGAGTCATCCGCGGCCGCGAACACCGGCTTCACCTTCTATCTCGCCGGCACCACCCGCTACAACAACACCAACTGGCACCAGGACAAGCAGAGCAGCACCTACCGCAAGCAGACCCGCAAGGGCGGCAAGAACGCCCTGAACATCTGGCTGGTCGACTTCGCCTACCTCGGCATCGCGACGTTCCCGTGGGACTACGCGAGGAACCCGGGCATCGACGGCATCCGCGTGCAGTACACCTCGCTGCCGGGTGGATCGGCCACGAACTACGACCAGGGTGAGACCGCGACCCACGAGGCCGGCCACTGGTTCGGGCTCTACCACACCTTCCAGGGCGGTTGCACGGCCACGAACGACGAGGTGTCCGACACCCCTGCGCAGAGCAGCTCCACCAACGGCTGCCCCGAAGGCCGCGATTCCTGTTCCCTGCCAGGGCTCGACCCGATCCACAACTACATGGATTACTCCTACGACTCCTGCTACACCCAGTTCACCCCGGGACAGAGCACCCGGATCAGCAGCATGTGGACGGCGTACCGCGCCTGACGCTGTTGTGACCTTCCGCGCCGGCACCTGTGCGTGCCGGCGCGGACACCGCAACCACTACCGCGTTTGTTCGACTGACTTTCGCCACTCGCGGGCGAGCAGTCCGTAGAGGGCAACGTCTCGGCGTTCGGTGGGAAAGGCCGCCGCTTCGCGTACTACGCCCTCGAGGGTGAAGCCGAGTCGTTCGGCGACGCTCCGGCTGCGGAGGTTGTCTGCCGTTGCCGTCAATCCGATGCGCTCCAGGCCCAGTTGGCCGAAGGCGTGGTCGAGGATGGCGGTGACGGTCCGGGTGACCAGACCCCGTCCGACGAAGTCGGCGTCGAGCCAGTACCCGACCTCGCCGGATCGCATGGCTTTGTTGATGATCAGTTGGGCCCAGCCCACCAAGCGCCAGCCATCGCCTTCCTTCAGCGCGATGGACAGCGGCAGCAGGGATCCGTCCAGCCAGCCCTGGCCGCCCTCCGCCAGATTCGCCCGGGTGACTTCCAGTACGGGCGGCTCCTGGAACGCATCCGGGAACCACTGCGCGAGCCGCCGGTAGTTGGCTTCGACCAGCGCGAAGTGGGCGTCCGCGATCGCGGCCGTTCGCAGTACGAGGGCAGCGTCGTCGCCGAGCGGCAGGGTGAACAAAGCAGCGGTAGCGGTAGACACTTCTACTCCCCGATCGGCGGCGCCTGCCGAAATTCTAGTGCGGAAAGCGCCCCGGATCCGGTCAGCGGAAGTACGAATCGGTGGCCAGATCCTCGAGCAGAGTCGGGCCGGTCGGGGTCCAGCCGAGGAGTTGCCGGGTAAGTGTGCTGGAGGTGGGGACGTCCATGCCGAAGAAGCCGCCGAGCCAGCCGAAGTGCGCCACGGCATCCTCTCTGGCGATGGACACAGCCGGTACGCCGAGTCCGCGGCCGATCGCCTCGGCGATCTCGCGACTGGCGATGCCTTCCTCGCCGACCGCGTGCAGAATCGCGCCCGCGGACGCCTTCTGGAGTCCGAGGCCGACCAACCGCGCGGCATCCGAGCGATGCACCGCGGGCCAGCGGGACGCCCCGTCGTCCACGTAGCCGGAGACACCCTTCTCGCGAGCGGTCCCGACGAGCAGCCTGATCAGGCCTGGGTCCCCCGCGCCGTGCACGCTCGGCGAGAAGCGCAAGCAGATCGTGTGCACCCCGCGGTCGACGTACTCCAGTGCGAGGTTCTCGCTACCACCGCGGGGCGAGTCGGGACCGTGGTTCGGGGAAGGGTCGTTCTCGGTGTAGGCGCGTCCCGGCGCGGTGCCGACTCCTGAGGCCAGCAGGAATGGGCGATTCGATCCGGCCATAGCCTCTCCGATCGCCTCCACAGCCGCTCGCTCGGCCTTGTTCGTGGCGGCTTGATTGCTCCAGTCGTGCTTGTTCGCAAGGTGGATGACCGCGTCGGCCTCGGCCGCGCCGGTCCGGATGCTCTCCAGATCGTCCAGGTCGCCTCGGCGTACCTGAGCGCCTTTGGCCTCCAGCGCCGCAGCAGACGCCTCCGAGCGGGCGAGACCGACCACCTCATGACCGCCGGCGAGCAACTCGTCGACAGTTGCGGACCCGATCCAACCGGACGCTCCGGTGATGAAAACACGCATGAGCAGCTCTCCCTCAGATGATGACAGTGACTGACATCAATTTATACACCCTTATGTCAGTCACTGTCATCACGTAGGCTGTCGGTCATGGTGCGATGGGAGCCCGGAGCTCAGGACCGGCTACGACAGGCGGCGTTGGAGCTCTACCTGAAGCAGGGTTTCGAGCAGACCACCGTCGGGGAGATCGCCCGCAGCGTCGGGCTGACCGAACGCACGTACTTCCGCCACTTCGCCGACAAGCGGGAGGTGCTGTTCGACGGCCAGGACACGCTTCAGCAGGCCTTCGTGGACAGCGTGACCGCGGCTCCGCAGGACGCCTCGCCGGTCGAACTGGTCGCCGCGGCCCTCGCCGCGTCAGCCGAGTTCTTCCCGGCTGAACGCCGTCAGTGGTCCCGCCAGCGCCAAGAGGTCATCGTGGCGAACCCGCCACTCCAAGAGCGCGAGCTCCTGAAGATGGCAAGGCTGACCGCAGCGTTCACCAAGGCACTGCGTGCCCGCGGCGTGCCCGAGCCCCATGCCACTCTTGCCGCCGAGTCAGGCACCACGGTCTTCACGGTGGCCTTCTTGCAATGGATCGCCGACGGCGAGACACGCTCCCTGGCAGACGTGGAGACCGAGGTGCTCGCAGAACTAGGAACCTTCGCCGAACAGCTCAGCGGTCACGGGAGCGACCGGAAAGCTGCTCGACGCCGATCGCCCGCCGCACCGACAAGGAGGTCGCGCGAGTAGCCGCGATCACCCGCACCCACGTCCAGCAGTTCGCCACCACCCTCCGCTCCGAAGGCATCCGCTAGCCCCCTCCGCCGCCGTGCGCCAGGACTTGACACAGCGCAATGTTAGCGATCACATTGAGCGTCATCCGCCCCGGCGTCGTTCTGCCCAGGCCGGCGGCATCGTCCCTGAGGAGGACAACCATCGTGAGGATCAAGCTTGGCTTCATCGCACTGAGCGCCACCCTGGCGCTCGGCTTGGGAGCCTGCGGAGGAAGTGGTGCCGGCGGCGGCGACGCCACCACCACCAAGGAGGCCGCCCCCGCGGACCTGACCATCGGCGTGGCGATGCCGACCCAGACGTCGGAACGCTGGATCGCCGACGGCAAGGCGGTCAAGGAGAAGCTGGAGGGCAAGGGCTACAAGGTCGACCTGCAGTACGCCGGCGACGACATCCCGACCCAGTCCCAGCAGGTCGACCAGATGATCACCCGGGGCGCCGACGTGCTCATCATCGCCGCGATCGACGGCACCGCCCTGAGCAGCCAACTCCAGGCCGCCGCGGACGCGAAGATCCCGGTCATCGCCTACGACCGCCTCATCCGTGGCAGCAAGAACGTCGACTTCTACGACACCTTCGACAACTACGCGGTCGGTGTCGCCCAGGGGAAGGCGTTGCTGACCGGCCTCGGCCTGATGACCAAGGACGGCTCGAAGGGCACCGCGAAGGGCCCGTTCAACATCGAGCTCTTCGCCGGGTCGCTCGACGACAACAACGCGCGCTACTTCTTCAACGGTGCGATGGACACGCTCAAGCCGTACCTGGACGCCAAGCAACTGGTGGTGAAGTCGAAGCAGACCGCGATCGAGCAGACCGCCACGCTGCGGTGGGCCCAGGAGACGGCGCAGAAGCGGATGGAGGACCTGCTCACCAAGGCGTACAGCGACGGCACCAAGGTCAACGGCGTTCTCTCGCCGTACGACGGCATCTCCCGCGGCATCATCACCGCGGTCCAGAACGCCGGCTACGGAGCCAAGGGCATCGCGCGGCCGGTGGTGACCGGACAGGACGCGGAGATCGCGTCGGTGAAGCTGATCAACCAGGGCGTGCAGTCGTCGACGGTCTTCAAGGACACCCGGCTGCTGGCCGACCAGGCCGTGATCGCCGCCGAGGCCTTCCTGAAGCACACCACTCCGCAGGCCAACGACACCAAGACCTACGACAACGGCGTCAAGGTCGTCCCCTCGTACCTGCTGCCGGTGAAGACGGTCTACAAGGATGACATCAAGTCGCTGCTGATCGACTCCGGCTATTACACCGTGCAAGAGGTCGCTTCCGGCCAGGCCGGCTGATCCCGCCGTACGACGACCAGGACAACGACTAGGACGACGAACCCATGGACGATCAGATCCTGACGATGCGTTCCATCACCAAGACCTTCCCCGGGGTCAAGGCGCTGCAGGACGTCTCACTCGCGGTACGGCGTGGCGAGATCCACGCGATCTGCGGTGAGAACGGAGCGGGCAAGTCGACGCTGATGAAGGTGCTGTCGGGTGTGTATCCGGCCGGCAGCTACACCGGTGAGATCCTCTTCGACGCCACCCCGTGCCACTTCGCGGGCATCCGCGACAGCGAGCGCGTCGGGATCGTGATCATCCACCAGGAGCTTGCGCTCGTCCCGTACCTGTCGATCGCCGAGAACATCTTCCTCGGCAACGAACGGCGGGGGCGCGGCGGGCTGATCGACTGGAACCGGACGAATGCCGAGGCCGGCCAACTGCTGGCGTCCGTCGGCCTGCGGGAGAACCCGGTCACGCCCGTCGGGCAGCTCGGGGTCGGGAAGCAGCAGCTGGTCGAGATCGCGAAGGCGTTGTCGAAGGATGTCCGGCTGCTGATCCTGGACGAGCCGACCGCGGCTCTGAACGACACCGACTCCGAGCACCTGCTCGAGCTGCTCCGCCGGCT
Source organism: Kribbella qitaiheensis (assembly GCF_014217565.1). Classification (NCBI taxonomy): domain Bacteria; kingdom Bacillati; phylum Actinomycetota; class Actinomycetes; order Propionibacteriales; family Kribbellaceae; genus Kribbella; species Kribbella qitaiheensis. The sequence goes on along the minus strand of NZ_CP043661.1, from coordinate 5,422,261 downwards.
CAAGGAGCGCGGGATCACCTCGATCATCATCTCGCACAAGCTCAACGAGATCACCAGCGTCGCCGACTCGACGACCGTCATCCGGGACGGCCGGACGGTGGAGACGCTGGACATGCGCGCGGACGGGGTGACCCAGGAACGGATCATCCGCGGCATGGTCGGCCGCGACCTCGACAGCCGCTTCCCCGAGCGGACGTCGTCGCCGGGCGAGGAGGTGCTGCGCATCGAGGACTGGACGGTCTGGCATCCGACCCAGGACCGCAAAGCGGTGGACAGCGCCTCCCTGTCCGTCCGGGCCGGTGAGGTGGTCGGCATCGCCGGGCTGATGGGCGCCGGCCGGACGGAGCTCGCGATGAGCGTCTTCGGCCGCTCGTACGGCCGCAACATCTCCGGCCGGATCTTCAAGCGGGGCAAGGAGATCCGGGCCCGGACCGTGTCGGAGGCGATCGCCAACGGCCTCGCCTACGCCACCGAGGACCGCAAGAAGTACGGGCTGAATCTGATCGAGGACATCCGCCGCAACGTCTCCGCGGCCGGTCTCCGCAAGCTCTCCCGCTACGGCTGGGTGAATGCCGAGGAGGAGACCAAGGTCGCCGAGGAGAGCCGGCGAAGCCTGAACATCAAGGCGCCCGCCGTCACCTCGGTCGTGGGCAAACTGTCCGGCGGCAACCAGCAGAAGGTCGTGCTGTCGAAGTGGATCTTCGCCGACCCGGACATCCTCATCCTCGACGAACCGACCCGCGGCATCGACGTCGGCGCGAAGTACGAGATCTACACGATCATCAACCGGCTGGTGGCGAACGGCAAAGCCGTCATCGTCATCTCGTCCGAGCTGCCGGAGCTACTCGGTCTCTGTGACCGCATCTACGCACTGTCGGGCGGCCGGATCACCGGCGAACTGGCCGGCCGGCTGGCCACCCAGGAGAACCTGATGGAGCTCATGACCAAGGAGAGGGAACTCGACCGATGACCAGCAGCGTAACCCGGCCCCCGGGACAGGCCGCCGACAAGCCGCCGAGTACACCTCCCGACGCGTTGCACACCGGCACCAGTGACGTCCGGGAGCTGCTCGCCCGCAACCTCCGCCAGAGTGGCATCTATGTGGCGTTCGTGGCCATCATCGCTCTGTTCGGCATCCTGACCGACGGGGTGTCGCTGAGCCCTGGCAACATCACCAACGTCCTGCTCCAGTACTCCTACATCCTGGTCCTCGCGATCGGGATGGTGATCGTGATCGTCAGCGGTCACATCGACTTGTCGGTCGGGTCGGTCGTGGCGCTCACGGGCGCGACGTCCGCCGTACTGGTCATTCAGCAGGGCCTGCCCTGGACGGTCGGTGTGCTGGCCGCGATCGGCGTCGGGCTCGTCGTCGGCGTGTGGCAGGGCTTCTGGGTCGCGTACGTCGGGATCCCGGCCTTCATCGTGACGCTCGCGGGCATGCTGCTCTTCCGCGGTCTGACGTTGCAGGTCCTGGACAACATCTCGCTGTCGCCCTTCCCGCCCGAGTACCAGCGGATGGCGAACGGCTTCCTCAACGGGCTGCTCGGCGGCTACGGCTACGACACGTTCACCCTCGTCATCGCCGCCCTCGCGGTGGCCGGCTATGCGGTCAGCGGGTTCCGGACGAGGCTCGCCCGGATCCGCTACCAGCAGCCGGTCGAGTCGTTCCCGCTGTTCGTCGCGCGGGTGGTCGGCGTGGGTGCCGTGGTGATGGCGTTCGGCTGGCAGCTCGCCCACGCGCGCGGGCTCCCGATCGTGCTGATCGTGCTGGCCGTCCTCATCCTCGTGTACGGCGTGATGATGAACCGGAGCGTCTTCGGGCGCCAGGTGTACGCGATCGGAGGTAACCTCCCGGCCGCGGAACTGTCCGGTGTCAGCGTCAAGAAGGTCACCTTCTGGATCTTCGTCAACATGGGCATGCTGTCCGGGGTCGCGGGAGTGATCTACTCGTCGCGCTCGAACGGTGCCCAGCCGGCCGCCGGCAACATGTTCGAGCTCGACGCGATCGCTGCCGCCTTCATCGGTGGGGCCGCGGTCACGGGCGGTGTCGGCACTGTCGTCGGCGCGATGGTCGGCGGACTGATCATGGCCGTCATGAGCAACGGCATGCAGTTGATGGGTGTCGACCAGTCCATCCAGGCCGTGGTCAAGGGCCTGGTCCTCCTGCTGGCCGTCGCCTTCGACGTCTACAACAAGCGCCGCGCGGGCGCCGCACGCTGACAGCTCACGGGTGCGTTTCCTCGCTCATGAGGTGGCCGGGACTGCTTGGACGAAGGCTGCCATCTGGCGTTCGAGCAGCTTGGACGTGCTGTTGGGCCAGCCCTCTGCCATGGCCGCCGAGAGCGGGTCGGGGAAGATCTCCTCGTCCCCCTTGTCCACCCCGTCGAAGATGGCTCGCGCGACGGCCTCCGGTGCGGCCTTCGGGATGTCGCCCTGCGGGCCCATGTCGGTGTCGACCGGGCCGGGTAGGGCGGCGTACACGGACACGCCCTGCCCGGCCAGGGCCACCCGCAGCGATTGGGTAAGGGAGAACGCGGCGGCCTTAGAGATCCCGTACGTCGGGTCGAACGGCACCGGAGCAAGGGCTGCCAGCGACAGCACGTTGACGATGGCTCCCCGCGAACGGGTCAGCAGCGGCAGGAACGCCTGGGTGGTGTCGTAGCTGCCGAAGAGGTTGACGGCGAGGTGCTGCTCCAAGGCGGCCCGGTCGCCGAGTTCGGCGTACAGGCCCACTCCGGCGTTGTTGACGAGGATGTCGAGCGACTCGACCGCCTCGGCCGCCGCCCGAATCTGCTCCGCATCCGTCACGTCCAGGGTCAGCGGTGTGACGCGCTGATCGGGATGGACCAGCGGTCGCCGCGTACCGGCGTACACCCGTTTCGCGCCTCTCCTCAAAGCTTCCTCGACCAATGCCCGTCCGATACCGCGGTTGGCGCCGGTGACCAGAACTGTGCTGCCTGCGATTGTCATTCGTACTCCTGCAGAGTGATTGCGACCTGTCGAAGAGGTAGACCGCGCGACCGCCGGAAACTGGGCGCGGACCGGCCGCCCAGTTCTTGGTCCGGCCGGTGTCGATACTGGAGAGGGACCGGCGACGTGAAGGTGGAGTGGTGACGACCGACCTGATGACCAAGGCGCGGAGTGGGGACGGCAGCGCGTTCCGGGAGCTGACCGAGCCGTACCGGCGCGAGCTCCAGGTGCACTGCTACCGGATGCTCGGCTCCTTCCAGGACGCCGAGGATGCGCTCCAGGACGCCCTGCTGGCCGCTTGGCAAGGCCTCGAAGGTTTCGAGGGGCGCGCCTCGATCCGCACTTGGCTGTACCGGATCGCCACCAATCGATGCCTCAACGCGCTCCGCTCGACCAAGCGACGCCAGGCCAAAGAGTGGGACGCGCCGGCCCTGCAGCCACCTGAGCCGTCGCGGCTCGGTGAAATCGTCTGGCTCGAGCCCTATCCCGACGTCCTCCTGGACGGCGCACACGACCCAGAGGCACGTTACGAGCAGCGGGAAGCCATCTCGCTGGCCTTCGTGACCGCACTGCAGGTGCTACCTGCTCGTCAGCGGGCCGTGCTCATCCTGCGCGAGGTGCTCGGGTACCGCGCGAGCGAGGTTGCGGACATGCTCGACTCGTCCGTCGAGTCGGTGAACAGTGCACTCAAACGGGCTCGCACCGGCCTGCAGCGCGACCTGCCGCCGAAAGACTCCGCTCCCGCTCCCGACTCACCTGCCGAGCAGGCGCTCGTGGAGAAGTTCGTCCGCGCGTACCAGGCCAGCGATGTCGAGGCACTGGTCGCGTTGCTCACTGAGGACGTCCGCGTCTCGATGCCACCTGTCCCCCTCGAGTACCACGGACGCGAAGCCGTTGCGGGCTTCTACGCCGCCGTCATCCGACCGGATCGCCGGTACGACCTGGTGGCGACACGGGCAAACGGTCAGCCTGCCTTCGGCACTTACCTCCGTACTCCGGCCGACGGGATCCGCCACGGGACAGGACTCCTCGTCCTCACCCTGTTTGGTGACCAGGTGAGCGCCGTCACCCGTTTCGACAACAGCGCCCTGCCCTGGTTCGGGCTGCCCCGATCGCTCCCTTAAGTCCGGTCAGCCCACACCTTGCGGGTGATTTCGTACTCGACCTCACCCTGGTCGGATCCGGGGAGGGGGTCGTCCCAGGTGGGGAAGTAGGTGCGCACGTACTGCAGACCGACGGCTTCCATCACGCCTCGCGAGCCGGCGTTCACGGCCATCGTCTGCGCGATCACCCGGTCCTGTCCGACCGTCTCGAAGGCGTGCCGCAGCAACACGCGAGAGGCCTCGCTGGCCAACCCTTGACGCCAACTCTTGGTGACGAGCCGGTAGCCCAGCTCGGCGACCGTGGGGTCGTCCGGCTGGTCCGGACCGTGGGCCGGCGGCAACATCATCAGGCCGATGAACTCGCCTTCGTCCTCCGTCGCCGGCCTTGTCGACCCGCGCTGGCCGCCATCGGTTCCGAACGCCATCCAGTAGCCGAGCCCGTCCACCTTGGCCGAAGTAGCCATCCGGCGCTGATGCGATTCGGTCACCTCGTCCCTCGACCGCGCCCGGCCGACCAGATACCGCAGTACCTCGGGGTCGGAGTCGAGCTCGACCTCGAGCTCGAAATGCGAGTCCGCCAACGGAACCAGCAGCAGACGCTCGGTCAACAGAATCGGTTGCGGCATGACCCCACCGTTTCACGAGCTCCGGGTCCTATGCTCGACAAATGAGGCTCAGTGGGACCGAGGATGCCAACCGGCGCCTGCTCCGCGCCCGGGACGCGATCGATCGGCAGTTCCCCGAGCCGCTGGCAATTGCGGCGCTCGCCGGGATCGCTTTGATGTCACCGGCGCACTTCATCCGGCAGTTCAGGGCCACCTTCGGTGAGCCGCCGCACCGCTACCTCCAGCGCCGGCGCGTCGAGCGGGCGATGGCGCTGCTGCGCAACACCACGCAGAGCATCACCGAGGTCGGCTTCGCAGTGGGGTTCACCAGCCCCGGGACGTTCAGCCGGACGTTCAAGGCGGTGGTCGGGCAGTCCCCATCGACGTATCGCAGGTCCAGCCGACCGCTCCAGGCGCCGGACTGCGTCGTACGGGCCTGGACGCGGCCGACGGCTGCCGGATCGAGCAGTTTCGGAGAAGCGACTCTGCCGGCCCGCGTCTAGCGTTGTTCCATGTTCAACACCATCGCCATCACCGCGGTCCCTGTCCTCGACCAGGACGAAGCGCTCGACTTCTACGTGGGCAAGCTCGGCTTCGAGGTCACCAACGACGTCGACATGGGCTTCATGCGCTGGCTGACCATCGCGCTGCCCAGCGACCCCGAGCGACACCTCCTGCTCGAGGTGCCCGGCCCGCCCGCGCTCAGCGAGGAGGTCAGCAGGCAGGTACGTGAGCTGCTGACCAAGGGCGCGCTCGGCCTGGCCTGCGTCCTCTCCACCGACGACTGCCGCAAGACCTTCGACACCCTCTCCGGCAAGGGTGTGGAGTTCACCCAGGAGCCGACCGAGCAGCCCTATGGAATCGACTGCGCCCTCCGCGACCCCTTCGGCAACCAGGTCCGGATCACCCAGCCCGCCAAGGGCCCCGTCGAGATCACCGAAGCTGACAAGGCCCGCTGGAGCAGCGGCAGCTGACACCGGCCCGGTTCGACCGAACCCGACCACTCACCAGCCGCCGCCCGGGCGACCCCCTATCCTCCGCCTTCCCTGACCTCGACCGACTGCCGCCTGTGCGACACGTAGTAGGTGAGCAGTTGTTCACTGTCTCTGTCATCGTCGAGAGCGTTGGATGCCGCCCCGCACCCGACGGCGTGCGTCGTCGCGTGCTCCTCTCGAAAGAGTGCTGAATGAAAATTCTGTCGCCGATCGAGTCCAGTCAACCCCCCAAGAAGAGGCGTGGCCGCCGGGTGCTCGGTGTTGCCCTCGGCACCGCCGCGCTGATGGTCACCAGCGCGGCGGCCGCGTTCGCCGCACCGCCGCCGCATCTCCCGCAGAACGCCGGCAGCTGGGAGCAGTCCTTCTCGCCGGCCTACGACTACGACGGCGACGGGTGCTACGCCACCCCTGCCATCGGGCCGGACGGCACGCTCAATCCCGGGCTGAACACGACCGGAGCCGTCAACGGCAGTTGCCGGGACCAGTCCGACCTCGACAACTCACAGACCTATGCCCGCTCGAAGTGCAACAACGGCTGGTGCGCGGTCATCTACGCCAGCTACTTCGAGAAGGACCAGGCCGTGGCCGGCAGCGGTCTCGGCGGTCACCGGCACGACTTCGAGCACGTCATCTCGTGGATCAACCAGTCGGCCAACGAGGTCCGGTACGTGACCACGACGCAGCACTCCAGCCAGGTCACCTACCCCCGGTCGCAGGTGCGTTTCGACGGTTCGCATCCGAAGGTCGTCTACCACAAGGACGGCCTGAGCACGCACTTCTTCCGGCTGGCCAACACCAACGACGAGCCGCCCGAGAACCACTACCACAACTGGCGCTACCCGCCGCTGGTCGACTGGAACGGCTGGCCGACCACCTCGTTGCGCGACCTCCTGATGAACGCCGACTTCGGTTCGGCGACGATCAAGATCACCGACAAGGACGACCGGTTCAGGAACCTCCTGAACGCCTCCAAGCCGGCCGGCATCCCGTTCGACCCCTGGTCCTGACCAGCTGATCGCGGGCTCCCTGTCTGTCAGGGGGCCCGCTTTCAGTTGCGAGGGGCCCGCTTCAGTGAGAACACCGCCGAGCCAAGCCCGTAGCGGCCGCCGTTCGCTTTGGCGATCGCCTCGTCGAGATCGGCGACCTTCGTGATGGTGAGCGTCGGGCCGAACGTCTCCTCTCGTACCGCTTCGCTGTCCTCCGGTACGCCGACCAGCACGACCGGTTCGACGTACGGCGCTCGCACGGACCCGACTCCGCCGGCGACGGCCCTCCCGCCCCATCCCGGCCGGCACGGGTCGCGGGCCGAGGACCTTCGCGGCATGCGACGCGACCCGAGCCGGAGCTACTGGCGCTGATCGAGGGCTGCATCTAAGGTCCTCGCAAAGGGGAGGGCTTCGATGAAGAGTCAGGTCGTGGCGGTTCGCAGCCGGTGGTTGGCGATCGTGGCGTACGCGCTGGTCGGCGCGGCCACGCAGCTGGTCTGGCTCAACTTCGCCGGCGTCACCACGGTCGCGTCCGAGCGGTACGGCGTGTCCGAGAGCGCGATCGGCTGGCTCGCACAGGTCTTCCCGCTGCTGTACGTCGTACTGTCGATCCCTGCCGGCCTGATCCTCGACCGTTGGTTCCGGAGCGGGCTACTGGTCGGCGCAGTGCTCACCGCCATCGGTGCGGCGGTCCGGCTCATCGGTGACGACTACAGCTGGCTGCTCGTCGGACAGTTGCTCGCCTCTGTGGCCCAGCCGCTCGTGCTCAACGCTGTCACCGGGATCACCGGCCGCTACCTGGCTGAGAAGGACCGCCCTACTGGGATAGCGGTCGGCACCGCCAGCATCTTCGCCGGGATGGTGCTGGCCTTCGTGATGGCCGCAGTACTGTCCGATGCGGACCAGTTGCCTACCATGCTGTGGCTGTCGGCCGGCTTCAGCGTCCTGGCGGCCGCAGTACTGGTTGTAGCGCTGCGAAAGCCCGGGCAGCACAAGGTGGAGCGGCGAGGCCCAGTACGTGGCGCACTGAAGGTTGCTTGGGGCGACCCGCTGATCCGGCGAGTGGCCCTCCTGGCGATCTTCCCCTTCGGGGTGTTCGTTGCCATGACCACCTTTGCGCAGGCGCTCTTGGAGCCCGCCGGAGTCAGCGCGGAGACAGCCAGCACGATCCTTCTAGTCAACGTGGTCGCCGGCGTCATCGGCAGCGCCATCGTGCCGGTCCTGGTAGTCCGCCACCGAGCAGAGTCATCCCTGCTGGTGATCAGCCTCGCAGTAACAGCAGTGGCCTGTACCGCCCTCGCCCTCTTCCCGTCGGCCGCCATGGGCTTCATAGCGATCACCGTGATCGGCTTCCTGCTGCTGCCTGCTCTACCGATCGTGCTCGAGCTAGTGGAGCGTCGTACAGGCGAAGCCGAAGGCACCGGCGCAGGCCTGATCTGGATGGCCGGGAACCTAGGCGGCCTAGTAGTAGCCGTAGCAGTCGGCCTCCTGGTCGACCACCCCCTGGTGGCGTTCCTAGTGATGGCGGTGGTGGCCCTAATCGCAGTACCAGGGGCCCGTGCCCTACGGAGGCCTATCGCCGAGCTAGCGCCACCCCAGTAGCCCCAGCGGCTAATAGCCCGCCCGCACCTGCAGCAATGAAGGTGACGCGAGCATCAGTGTGCTGCAGCAGCAGACCCCCAAAGACATAAGAGATCCCCGCAGCGAGTCCAATCGCGCCGTACAAGTTCCCAAACACCCGACCAAGCATGGACGCCGGCACCACGCGCTGCAGATGAGTGTTGATCGCCACGTCAAGCGCCGCGATCCCCAACCCTCGAATGGTCTGCAACGCAAGCGCAGCCCACACCGCCCAAGCCAACCCAGTCAGCAGATTCCCCGCACTCGTAACAGCAAACCCAACCACCAACAGCGGCAGCATCCTGACCATCCCCGCAACCCTGGTCAGCAGCGCATACCCAACCACCAGCCCGATCCCAACCCCGGCATACAAAACAGCCGCCCCCGAGTCCCCCGCACCCAACTCGTCCTTGGCCAAAAACACCATCGCCACATCATCAACCCCACTGAACGCCACCACCGCAAAAAACCCCAGCCCGATGACGCGGACGATCTTGGTACTCCAGATATAACCAATCCCCGCCCGCGCGTCTTTGAAGAACTGAGGTGCCGCGCGTTTCCCGGACAGCTTTTTCACGGTTAATTCACGCTGCGAGCTGCTTTTCCAGGTACTCGTCATGGGCTTGTTGTGGGGTTCGATAGCCAAGCCCTGAGTGGCGACGTTTGGTATTGTAACGCAATTCGATGTAGCGGGCAACGTCGCGGCGTGCATGTTCGCGGGTGGGATATTCAGTGCGATAGATACGCTCGTTCTTGAGAGTTCCGAAGAACGATTCAGCCATGGCGTTGTCGTAACAGATGCCGGTCCGGCCGACCGATTGGCGAAGATTGTTCTTCTTCAAGGTGGCGGCGAACTGGGCGGACGTGTAATTACTGCCACGGTCGGAATGAAAGATAGCGCCGTCAGCGAGTTCATGGTTCCGGACAGCCATTTCGATGGCGGCCTCGATCAGTGGGGTCTTGTAGTTATCGTCCATCGCCCACCCGACCACCGCCTTGGTGTGGCAATCGATCACGGTCGCCAGATAGAGCCAGCCCTCCCAGGTCGAGATGTAGGTGATGTCGCCGACCATCTTGAGACCTGGAGCTTCCGCGGTGAAGTCGCGCTCGACCAGGTCCGGGATCGCGCCGGCCAGGCCATCTCGCTCGGTCAGACCGTGCCGCCACGGCCGCGGCTGACACGGCTCCAGGCCCAGCTCCCGCATCAGGACCCGCACCAGTTCGAGCCCGCACGGCACGCCCCAATCCACCAGATCGGCATGCACCCGCCGGTACCCGTAGGTGTCGTCGGACTCCTCGAACGACTTGCTGATGATCAGCTTGAGATCGGCTCGGCGCTTCGCCGTCACCGAGACCGGCCGGTTCCGCCACTCGTTGAAACTGGACCGGCCCACCCCGAACCATCGGCACATCTGAACAATCGATGGCGCATCAGCGTCCTTGTAAGCCTTATTATCCGCATATTCCGCGTCGATGAACTCGAACCTTTCGCTCATCGATGATCCTTGGCGAAGTACGCTGCGGCTTTTTTCAAGAACGTGAGCTCCATCTGCAACTCCCGCGTCTCACGCTCAAGCTCACGCAGCCTGGCCCGCTCATTCACAGTGAGCGGCGGCTCCTCGCCGGCATGATCACGCCGATACGCAGCTACCCAATTACTCAAAGTCCCCGGATTGATACCGAGCTCTTTCGCTACCTGAGCTACTGGCCGCGAAGTCTCGATCACCGACTTCACAGCTTCCTCCCGATACTCAGGAGTGAAATTCCTCTTCGAACGCGGCAAAATCTTTCCTTTCCAGACAACCCAATCTTAGTTTGGGCACTGTCCGGAAGGTTCGTAGCACCTCAAACGAGTTTTTCACCTCGCCCGGCGCCGGCGGCAACGACGGCAACCGACTCAACAACCCCGCCGACACCAGGAAGCTAGCCGCATCAATAAATAAAATCCCCCGCACATCCAGCACGAGAAACAACCCGGCGGCGATCACCGGCCCAACGGCCTCGAGCCCGTGCGTCCCCGCCCCAAGCGCCGAGTTGGCAGTCTCCAAATCCCTGTCCGCCACCAACGCCGGCACCGCACTCCGCGAACTGGCCTGAAAAACCTGCGCCACCAAACTCCTGACAGCCACGAGGACAAGCAGCACCGGCAAGGGAGGCAAGGTCGCCGCCATCGCCACCACCAACCCAGCCTGGGCGAGATCGCACCCAACCATCACCTTCCGCAGGTCGATCCGATCCCCGATCACCCCCGCAAACGCCCCGAACAACCCCGGCGTGAAGTCCCCCGCCAACAACAGCAACGCCACCGCCAACGCCGCCCCAGTCTCAGCCTCGACATACAACAACAAGGCCACAAGACTCAGCGAGTCCCCCAAGAACGACACAGACCGAGCCACCCACAACCCTCGAAACCCACCATTCCCCCGCAACACAGCGAACGCCCCCCGACGCGCATCACCTCCCCCCACCCCACTCACCTCCCCGCCCCCTCCCATCCCCAACTCGCCCACACCCACCAACCCCCGTCACTTCCCGACGGGTGTTCCAGGACAAGTCTCCAGCCCGCCCGCAACCTTCCTGTCCCACCCCCACGCCCCACCCATTTCCCTCCCCACCCATCGGCATCCTCTACGATGGTCCGGCACTCCCACACCCGCCGACGTGGCGCAACTGGCAGCGCACCGCTCTTGTAAAGCGGTGGTTAGGGGTTCGAGTCCCCTCGTCGGCTCTCTGACCTCTATATATTCCCCACAGAGCATGAATTTGTGAGCCTCTACTCACTCCTTTGCCGCTCAGGAGCGAGTCTTCCGTCAGATCGCAGGGCCTTCCGGCGGCCACCGCGCGCGACTTCCGCCGGATGTTCGTCACCGAAGCCGTGAACGCAGGCCTTCCCATCCACATTGCGACGACGTCGCCGAGTGCGTAGCCGGCGGCCTTGGAGCCCGACCAGGCGTATCCGGTCTGGAGACGTGATTTGGGTTCAGGCGGGTTCGGCGTCGGGACAGGATGGTGAGGGTGCCGGGAGCGGACGGAGGAAGCCGGCCGCAGTGGCGGCGAGGACCAGGGCGATTGCGGCTGCGAGCAGGATGGCCCGCCCGCCCGCGCCACCGGCGAATCCGGCGAGGACTCCTGCCGCGGCGGCCGTCGGAACCCGCAGGCTGGAGCTGAGGATCAGTACCTGTGCGCGCGCCTCGGCCGGGGCGTCCCGGACGCAAGCAGCGAGGGTGGCTGCGATGAACTGCCCGTTCGCGAGGCCGAGAATTATGAAGGATACCTGCGCCAGCAGGTACGACGGTGCGCCAGCGGCTCCGGCGACGGCGAGGGCCATCACCGCCAAGCAGCCGCCGGCCGCGCGATCGGGCCTGGCCTTGAAGGGCCGGACAGCGATCAGCAGGCTCCCTACGAGGCTGCCGAGGCCATCCAAAGCGAAGAGGACACCGCCTTGCGCCGGGCCGCGACCGAACTCCAGACTCAACAGCGGAGCCGCGACCCGCAGGGTTCCCATGCCCAGTCCGGCCACGCCGGCGGCGGCGACCGCACGGATGAGCATTCGGGTCCGGCTCACCAGACGCACCACCTCGCCCGCCCGTAGGACTGGCGCGTCGGTCCGTGACCCGGTGACTGCGGGAAGCGCGAGGACGAGAACTCCGGCCA